>JAIPAR010000035.1 GCA_021739985.1 Bacteroidales bacterium
GTTTTATGACCGGCGGCCAGCGATGAAACGCCTAAAACGTGTACATCATTTTCGACGGCCTGGCGAGCGGCTTCGGCAGGGGTTTGAAACAAAGGACCCATGTCCACATCAAATCCCATATCAGCGTAACCGGTTGCCACCACTTTGGCGCCACGGTCGTGGCCATCTTGTCCCATCTTGGCAATCATAATGCGAGGACGACGACCTTCTTTATCTTCAAATGCCTGGGCTAAGCGGCGGGCTTCTTCGAAATACATATCTCCTTTATTTTCACTGGCATATACTCCTGAAATCGTACGGATAACGGCATTGTAGCGACCAGCCACCTTTTCGCAAGCCATAGAGATTTCGCCGAGCGTTGCTCTTTTTTGAGCAGCAATAATAGACAATTCAAGCAAATTACCAAGGCCTGATTCAGCCGCTTTCGTAATAGCACTCAAAGCTTCCTGAACTTCCTGTTCATTGCGGTTTGCCCGTAATTCTTCCAGGCGGCGAATCTGCGAAAGTCGAACAGCCGTGTTGTCCACATCTAAAATATCGATAGGATCCTGCTTGCTTAATTTATACTTATTAACGCCAACAATGGTTTCTGTGCCGGCATCAATCTTAGCTTGTTTGCGGGCAGAGGCTTCTTCGATACGCATTTTAGGCAAACCGGTCTCAATCGCTTTAGCCATTCCACCCAAGGCTTCAACTTCCTCTATAAGCGTCCAGGCTTTATGGGCAATTTCGTGTGTTAAACGTTCCACGTAATACGAACCTGCCCAAGGGTCAACGCTGCGGCAAATATTCGTTTCTTCCTGCAAATAAATCTGGGTGTTCCGGGCAATCCGTGCCGAAAAATCAGTAGGCAATGCAATAGCTTCATCCAGTGCATTGGTGTGCAAACTTTGGGTATGTCCCAGAGCAGCTCCCATCGCTTCGATACAGGTACGAGCCACATTATTAAAAGGATCTTGCTCGGTTAAACTCCAGCCGGAAGTCTGGCAATGGGTTCGTAAAGCCAGCGATTTGGGGTTCTTCGGATTGAACTGTTTCACAATCTTGGCCCAAAGCATCCGGGCTGCCCGCATTTTAGCTATTTCCATGAAATGATTCATGCCCACGGCCCAGAAAAAGGACAAACGAGGAGCAAAAGAATCGATATCCATACCTGCATTTACGCCGGCCCGTAGATATTCAAGCCCGTCGGCCAGTGTGTAAGCCAGTTCAATATCGGCTGTGGCGCCGGCTTCCTGCATGTGATATCCCGAAATAGAAATCGAATTAAACTTCGGCATATTCTTCGACGTATATTGGAAGATATCCGAGATAATCCGCATCGAAAAATCCGGTGGATAGATATAGGTATTTCGCACCATGAATTCCTTCAAGATATCGTTCTGAATGGTACCACTCAATTGTTCCATGGGAACGCCTTGTTCCAGGCCGGCTACGATATAGAAAGCCATCACAGGGAGCACAGCTCCGTTCATGGTCATCGAAACTGACATTTTATCCAAGGGAATCTGGTCGAAAAGAATCTTCATATCCAGAATGGAATCGATAGCCACTCCGGCTTTCCCAACATCTCCTGTAACACGTTCGTGATCACTATCGTAGCCACGGTGCGTTGCCAAATCGAAAGCAACCGACAGTCCTTTTTGACCGGCTGCCAAATTTCGGCGATAAAAAGCATTCGATTCTTCAGCGGTAGAGAATCCAGCATATTGCCGAACCGTCCAGGGCTGCATCACATACATGGTTGAATACGGACCACGCAGGAAGGGAGGCAATCCGGCTGCAAATTCAAGATGCTCCAGCGTGGCGACATCTTCCGGATGATATTGTTTCTTCACTTCAATCTGCTCAGCCGTCATCCAGCCCTTCGCTAATTTCGAAGTGCCGGCTTTAACTTTTCCCAAGCCTTGGTTGATAGCTATATTTTTATAATTCGGTCTCATGTTTTTTCTTTTTTAATCCGACAAAGCCTATTAGCGAATGTTTAGCTCGTTTACATATCTTTTCAATTCTTCAAGCACATTCACTTTAACATGAATAAAATGATTGATTCCGGCTTGTTGAAGGTCTTCCATACAAGCTGGAGCACCAGCGATAACCAAAATTCCTTTTCCGGCTATCAATTGTTGCAAACCGGGAGCCAATTCGGCATATTCATCATCGGAGCTGCATAAAACGGCGATTTCAGCACCGGATTGAAAAAAGGCAGCGGCTGCCTCTTCAACCGTAGTAAACCCATTATTATCAATCGTTTCGAGACCTGCACAAGCAAAGAAATTGGATGCAAACTGAGCACGTGCGCGGCGCATAGCCAGATTGCCCATCGTAAGCATGAAAGCTTTAGGTCGCACGGATACATTCGATTTTTGATCCACTTTATAACGCAGGGCTTCAAAAGCCATAGCACCCCGATAAGGCTTTAATGGTCTGATTTCCAAATCATTTGAATCAACCTCAACTTCTTGTAATAAATCAGCCAGCAACTCAGCAGATAATATTTCGTTAAAATTTGGATACTGATTCGTTCCAAGCATAATTTCCTTTCTCTCTGCAATCATTCGGTCACGTTTTTGAGCGGTAGCTTCAATAGCATCCTGAATAAAACCGGAGCGGGCAGCAGCAATAAAACCGCCTGCATCCTGCACCTGAAGAAATAAAGCCCAAGATTTTTCAATAAGCTCATGTGTCAGATTCTCAATATAATAGGAGCCGGCAGCAGGATCAATCACCTGATTAAAATAAGACTCTTCCTTCAGCAAATGCTGTTGATTACGCGCAATCCTATTCCCAAAGGCATCGCCGGGTTGGTAAACCTCATTAAACGATTCAACGTGCAAGGATTCAATACCCCCTAAAATGGCGGACATTGCTTCGGTGGTGGTCCGCAGCATATTCACATAAGGATCATAAACCGTTTTATTCCAGCGGGATGTAACCGCATGAATATGCATCGAAGCGCACACATTGCCGGATACGTCATGTGCATCCAGGATTTTTGACCATAGATAACGAGCGGCTCGGAACTTGGCAATCTCCATGAAATAGTTGGAACCCACCGCAAAGTTGAAACGCATTTTTTCAGCCACTTTCTCGGCTTCAATTCCCTGTTCGATGAAGGTATCCAGATACTCTACGCCCTGAGCCAGCGAAAAGGCTAATTCCTGCACAATTCCGCTCCCACTATTGTGAAATACCTCACCTTTTACCCGAATAATCCTGAAATTCTTCAGGACCTTGGAGGCAATCAGGACTTCAGTCCCCACTTTCCAAATCTGATGCAGGTCGCGGCAAAATTTCCCATTAAGCATGAATCTGCTGATGGGGGAGAAATCTACAGAGCCGCTCAGCTTCGAGTTATTTTCGACCAGCTCAACGATAATCTCTTTGGCTTTTCCAACGGCTTCGAAATGGACTTCGATATCTTCGAGAGGAAGGGAATCGAGCAATTCAGCCAGGAAAGTGTCGGTGGATGGCAGTTCTTCCGGAATTCTGAATATCAAGGAGTTAACACCCTTACTAATTAAATCATGCGCTTCGAGATTAGCCGCTTTATAGTCGGCAACGTCGATAGCCTGGGCGATGAACCAGGTATTGTTAGTTGTTTTATTTCCTCTGAGAAATGGAAATTCACCGGGTTGCGAGTTCAGGTGATTAAGGTTTGCTAAGCTCTCGGAACGATAATATGGTTTCACATCGATACCTTCGATATTTTTCCAGATTAATTTCTTCTGATAGTCAGCACCCTTAAGATCCTTCTGAATTGTTTCTTCCCACACCGAAGTAGGAACCGGAGAAAATTCGTTGAATAGTTTTTTTTCTGTCAACATTTTCTTTCGTGCTAGGTTTGAAATAATGTGGGGCAAAATTAGAGTAAAGAAACCATATAAATTAATGATAAAAAACACATTCCGGTAAATAATGAAGCACGCCGGTTTGTTCATTCCTTCCGCCTTTCTCTTTTTTCAATACTCGATACTCACACTCATGACTGATTTTTGGGCGTTCCCCTGCGGGTCGGGCTTTTCGCATTAATTACTACCTTTGAGGCAATCATTTCAATAGACCGAAAAAAAATGAAATATTTTCAATCGAAAGTACTGATTCCAGCCTCTTTTCTATTATTGGTACCCTTGTTATACATTCCAGATATTCAATCGCTTACTCCCTTTTTACGAGAGCTTTTTCTTTCTTTCCTCCTGCTAATCCTGGTCGGTATTTACAGCCTTAGAAATCAAAATTTTATAGCCCAATTACTCGACAAAAATCCCTTAAACTGGCTACCCTTAGTCCTGACAGCGCTCGTTGCCCTGCAAAGTCCATTCACAAGCATTTTTCCTCAATCCAGCCTCAAAGCATTCAACTTGCTGGAATTATGGCTGCTCATTCAACTTTTTCGCTACGCCTTTCAACAGTCAAAAACTGCGACACCCATCCTTAGTTTGCTTATCATTTTCGCCAGTATCAATACCTTCCTTGCAATATTTCAACTAATTAATGGAGTTTTCGCCGGACTAAATCTGCAGGAGTCCGGACAGGAATTGACCGGAATATCAGGCTCAAGCTTCTTATTCTCAGCCACTTCCCTACTCTTATTGCCATTCATTCTCTCCTATGCGTTAATCACCAGTCGGAAATCCGGCCTCTTCACCTATCTTCTTTTCTTTATCCAATTATTTCTACTGATTTTGACTGGTAACGAAATCAGTCTGGCCGTTTTACTTGTTGGAACCGCCCTTGCTGTTTTGGTCATCCTTTTTATCTTCATGAAATACCGGCTTTCGACACAACGAATCCGTCAAATTCTCATTTTCTCCGCCCTCACAATTGTATTCATTGTCGGAAGTTTTTATGCGCTACGCAGCTTTGATTCGTCAGGAATCTACCAATCAAAAACAAACTTTATGACCGACTATCATTATGGTGAGAAGATTGAAAAAACCGATATTTGGGATCAGTCGATGGAAATTTATCGGGAGCATCCCAGGAGCGGTACAGGTTCCGATACCTGGGCTATATTCTTCCCATCCAAAGGTCTGGATGACATACGAAATGCTGCGGATGACGCCAACCTCCCTCATCCATCCAATGAATTTATCCTGCTTTTAGTGGAAAATGGGTTGCCCGGCTTTGTATTTTTCAGTTTGATATGGGTGTTTGCCTTGATCTTTCTGATTCGAAGAATCATTCGCACTCCCTCGCTGCATCAACAAGTTATTCAAACGACCTTTTTGGTCGTCCTGCTCTATGCCCTTTTCTTTCTGCTGATAAGTCCTGGTTTTCAATATCTTGAAGTACGCATCATGTTGGCTTTCATCCTTGGTTATATCCTTTCCGGATATCAGGTGCAAACTTTGCGCAAACATACAAACCTGTCTAAATTAGGGCTTCCCGGAATCATCCTTTTGCTTCTGCTTATCAATCTTGGAATCAAATCGAGTGAATTTAGAACCGCTTTGCAGTTGGAACAAATGAAAGCATCGGTGGAAAATTCCAATTTCGTGAAGATGGAAGAATATGCCATAAAAGCGCAGCAAGGCATACGGAAAGTCGCAAAGGATGGTTACCCACTGGTCGGATTTGAAGCCGAAGCCCTGCTTCAACAGGGGAAAGTTGAGGAGGCATCTTCTCAATTTACGAAAGCGCTAACCCTGAGCCCATCAAATTTCAAACTTCACATCCAGGCTGGCATCAGCTATTTAGCATCCAAAAACAATGCTGCCGCCATCGCTGTTCTTCAACAAGCACAAACCATTCATTCGAAAAGCCACGAAGCTTCCCTATATTTATCAAAAGCATATCTGGCTGATAATCAAGTTGATATTTCATACAATAGTTTTTCAGCTATTCCGGATAACTATCAACATCCACAATTAATTTCCATACGAAACAGCATTTTGCAGGTACGCATTCAGCATTTTCTTCCGTCCATACAGGAGCAGGAATTAATTGATGTTGTGAAGCGGATTTTGCAAGATTCGAATTGGCTGCAGCTAAGTTGGGAACATAGCCGTGCTGATAATCGGCATTTTGATTACCAGGTCATTCTGGAAGGTATTTACAGTCTTGAAATGATTGATAAAAGCATGGATAGCATAACTGCAGAGCGGCTACGTCAACACTATCAGTATCTTAATTCACCGGGAAAAGCAAAGAGTTAATAATTTGGTAAAAAAGGTGAAAGAGAAAGCCATTGCAATCAAGGCCTTTTTTTGCATCTTTGCAGGCGAAGAAAAAGCGCTTTTTAACTGCTTTTCAGGAGTTTATTATGGAAGATAAAGATGATTTTCTGCAACAAGAAGAAATCCTGGATGCGGTGGCCCGTTTCGAAGCGATGATGAAATCAAAGACCAGTTCGTATTTTGACATTGCAGAATTGGAAGGAATCATCGACTATTACCTGGAATTTTCGGATTTAAATTCGGCTCTTCAGGCCAGTTTGCTCGCTGAGCGACTGCATCCTGCAAATACAAGCATCCAGTTGAAAAAGGCCATCATCCTGATGGATCGTGAAAAATTGGCAGAAGCCCAGCAATTGCTTGACTCAATTACCCGTTACGATAGTATTCAGGATGAGGTGGATATTGCTTATATCAAACTTAATTTATACCGCGAAAACTTCCAGGCAGCTTCTGATTTGAATCGTGGAATTTGCGACCGGGCCGATGAATCAAAAACAGATTTATTGATAGATTTGGCTCAAATGTTTTATCAGTTTTTTCAATTTAAAGAAGCTGAAATTCTGCTCAGGCTAGCCTATTCCTTTGATAATGAAGACCCTGAAATCTTATTAAAATTATCGGAACAAATTATCCGAAGCAATAATATTGATGGTGCTATTCTTTTGTATGAAGAATTCCTGCACCGTTTTCCATTTTCAGAGCTGGTTTGGTTTAACCTGGCGAATTGCTACGCCGTGCTGGATCAATTTGAAAAGGCTCATGATGCCTACGATTATGCGCTGGCAATTGATGAAGAATTCGCCCCTGCCTATAATGCCAAAGGAAGTAGCTATTTTGAAGAAGAAGTATTTGATAAAGCCATTGACTGCTTTCAGGATTTTTTGAAATATAATGATGAGAAAGCGCCGGCTTATTTTCAATTGGGTTTATGCTATGAGCGTATGACCGAATTTGAAGAAGCCATTCGGTATTTCAAGCTGGCCGCCGATGAGCAACCCGGATTTGCCGAGCCATTCTTTATGTTAAGCACCATAGAATATCAGAAGGAAGATCAGGAAAAAGCCCTCGAGCTGGTTAATCAGGCCTTGAGTATGGATGAAATGAACCCCGAATATCTTTTCCTGAAAGGTAAAATCTATCTGAAAACCGAAGAATGGGAAAAATCGGTAGAAGCCTTCTCAAAAGCGGTACAGGAAGATGCAACCGATACAGAATCCTGGTATAACCTGGCTTTTGCCCTAAATCGTTTGGGAAGAACCGAAAAAGCTATTGTTGAACTCAATAAAGGGCTCGAAATCAGTGTGGATGACGCCGACTTGATGTATCATCTTTCAGCTTCCTGGTTCCAAATTGGCAACGACTCAAACGCGATGAAACACTTCATGCAAGCCTACTTTCTCAATCCGGATAATCTCGAAGATTTATACGAATATTATCCGGAATTAGAATCGAATCAATCCATTAGAGATTTTATTGCTGACGAAGGAATCTAGTCACCTTTCCATGGAAACGACCCAACGATTGAAGCATTACTTTCCTGACTTATCTGAGAAACAACTGGCTCAATTTGCCCAATTGATTGAGCTTTATCAGGATTGGAATCAAAAAATCAATGTCATCTCACGAAAAGACACCGACCACCTGCTTGAACGTCATATCTTACATTCCCTGGCCATTGCCCGTTTTATTCATTTCCAACCGGGAGCATCGATTTTAGATGTCGGAACAGGTGGCGGCCTCCCCGGAATTCCGCTAGCCATATACTTTCCAGAGGTTCAATTTCATTTGATTGATAGCATCGCCAAAAAAATCAAGGTGGTCCAGGAAATTGCTTCTGCTCTGCAACTGAATAATGTAAAAGCCGAACAAATCCGTGCAGAAGACATCAAACAGAAATACGATTTCATTGTGAGCCGGGCCGTCACAAATATGCCCGATTTTATTTTGTGGATTCGCACCAACATTTCCCCAAAACATCAACATACCCTACCAAACGGAATAATTGCTCTAAAAGGTGGCGATCTTACTGAAGAGTTTAAGAACCTGCCCGGAAGTTATTCCATCACTGCTTTATCCGACTACTATTTAGAAGATTTTTTTGAAACAAAAAGGTTAATTCATTGGTTTATTGAAAAGTAGAAAATTTCAGTAATTAATTACCTCAATTTTGCACAATGGTTCATAATTATCTTTATCTTTCGATGATTTTTTGAAGGCTTCATCTCATAGAATGATAATTACTGTATGGTGGCCAGGCTGGTAAAGATGAGTCGATAAAAACCAGGAGAAGACTATGAAAAAGTATGCAACCCGGATATTCAATTTCTATAAGGAAGGCTTTCAATCCATGACCTATGGTAAGACCTTATGGATAATCATTTTGATAAAGCTTTTCATCATGTTTGCGATTCTCAAGCTTTTCTTTTTTCAGGATGATTTGTCGAATCGGGCTCAAACCGAGCAGGAAAAGTCGGATTATGTATTGGAACAATTAATATCACCCTAACTCAATTTAATCATCAACTAATGAACGAACTATTTGACTTATCGCTGATTAACTGGTCAAGGGGCCAGTTTGCGCTGACAGCCATGTTCCACTGGATATTTGTCCCGCTTACCCTGGGGATAACATTCATCGTGGCCATCATGGAGAGCATTTATCTAAAAACAGGGAATCCTGAATGGAAAAAGGTGACGAAATTCTGGATGAAGATTTTCGGGATAAACTTTGCCATTGGGGTTGCAACCGGCATTATTCTCGAATTCGAATTTGGAACCAACTGGAGTCATTATAGTTGGTTTGTAGGGGATATTTTCGGTGCACCGCTGGCTATTGAAGGGATTATGGCCTTTTTCATGGAATCCACTTTTATTGCGGTTATGTTTTTCGGATGGAATAAAGTAAGTCCGAAATTCCACTTGGCATCGACCTGGCTAACCGCTATCGGGGCTAATTTATCCGCCTTATGGATTTTGGTAGCCAATGCCTGGATGCAGAATCCGGTTGGAATGCGATTCAATCCAGAATCGGCACGGAATGAGATGGTAAACTTCTGGGAGGTTTTATTCTCAAATACCGCGATTAACAAATTTCTGCACACCATTTCATCGGCTTACATCCTGGCGGCCATTTTTGTGGTAGGCGTATCCGCCTGGTATCTCATCAAAGGAAGAGAAGTTTCGTTTGCCAAAAAGAGCATGATTGTCGCTTCTATTTTTGGGATTATTTTCAGTTTAAATACTGTTTTAACGGGTGACGAATCAGCCCGCGAAGTTGCACGGACTCAACCGATGAAGTTTGCAGCGATGGAAGCTCTTTACGATGGAACGGCCAATGCCCCTTTAGTAGTTATTGGTGGTTTAACTAAAAGCGACGATTACGACACACACAAACGTCAGGATTTTCTATTTAAGATTGAAGTTCCCAATCTCTTGAGTACCATGGCTTTTCTCGACCCAAATGCTTTTGTTCCGGGCATTAAAGATTTAATTCATGGAAACCCTGAGCAGGGAATTATTTCAACCGATGAAAAAATTCAGCGTGGGAAAGTTGCTATTGCCGAATTATCAGCCTATAAAAGCGCCAAAGAAGCCGGAGATCAAGTCAAATCAGACTCTATTCTGGCTAAGTTCAATGACCCCATCTGGTTAAAGGACTATTTTAAGTATTTTGGATATGGTTATTACGATAATCCGCATGATTTAATTCCATCCGTACCTATTTCATTCTATTCATTTCACCTGATGGTAGGACTTGGCTTCCACTTTTTAGCCTTGCTCATTGTTATTTTCTGGTTGACCTGGAAAGGAAGGATTCAAAACAATAAATGGGTGCTTTATACAGCCTTGTTTACCATTCCACTAGCTTATATAGCCAGTCAGGCCGGCTGGATTGTTGCGGAGATGGGTCGTCAACCCTGGGTAATTCAGGACTTAATGCCCACATTGACAGCCGTTTCGCAAATTGATGCAAGCTCGGTTCAAATCACATTCTGGCTATTTGCCATCACTTTCTCTGCCTTACTTATTGCAGAATTAAAAATCATGTTTACACAAATTAAAAAAGGACCTGAAGGAGGACACTAATATGTTTGAATCATTATCACTTTTAGCCTTACAGCAATACTGGTGGATTATCGTGTCCCTATTAGGTGCTATACTTGTATTCCTGATGTTTGTTCAGGGAGGTCAAACTTTACTTTACACACTGGGTAAGACCGAAGCCGAGCGCACCTTGCTGGTGAATGCTCTGGGACGGAAATGGGAGTTTACCTTCACGACCCTGGTGACTTTTGGAGGAGCATTTTTTGCTTCCTTTCCACTTTTTTATTCAACTAGTTTTGGCGGTGCGTATTGGGTATGGATGGCGATACTTTTTGCCTTTGTCATTCAAGCTGTTTCGTACGAATACCGAAGCAAACCGAATAATTTACTAGGTGCCAAAACCTACGAAGTTTTCTTGTTTTTGAATGGAGCGCTTGGAACGATTCTGATTGGAACAGCGGTAGCCACTTTCTTCACCGGTTCTGCTTTTTCAGTCAATGAGATGAACTTTTCCAAATGGGAAGGACCTGCCGGCGGGCTGGAAGCTGCCCTAAATCTTCATAATGTGAGTTTAGGATTAGCCGTTTTCTTTTTAGCCAGAGTATTAGCCATTCTCTATTTCATCAATCATGTGGATCATGATGATATATTAAAAAGAAGTCGTAAACAATTAATCTACAATGCTATACTATTTGTAGCCTTCTTTCTGATATTTTTGATTTGGTTGCTTTTCCGGGATGGTTTTGCCGTAAATCCGGAAACCAAAGAAGTATTTATGGAGCCATATAAATACTTGCATAATTTACTGGATATGCCGGTAGTGCTGGTTTTATTGTTAGCCGGAGTTTTGTCGGTACTTTGGGGCATATTCACATCCATCATTTCTGACTCGATTAAAGGAATTTGGTTTAGCGGAGCCGGCACGGTAGTCGTTGTACTAATGTTATTCCTAATGGCCGGTTTTAATCATACTGCTTTCTATCCATCTACCTTTAATTTGCAGGATTCCTTGACTATTGAGAATGCATCATCCAGCAAATTTACTCTGACGGCAATGTCGTATGTATCCTTGATGGTTCCCTTTGTACTAGCTTATATCTGGTATGCCTGGAAATCAATTAATAATAAGAAAATCAGCCTTTCAGAAATGGAAAGCGACGAACATGTTTACTAAAAAATCTGCAATATGTATCTATCCGCAATACTTTGGTTTTTAAGCTGGCCGGTTTTAATTTTAATTAGCTGGTTCATCATTTCGAAAGCAATAAAAAAATTTGAGGAGAAACAATCCTGATTCTCCAAAAACGCCTTTACTCCCTTAGCTAAAATAAAAAGAGTGTCCCATCATGGAGACACTCTTTTTATTTCTATGACTATCACTTACGTGCTTATACCAAAAGATCTTTATCCAATTTTTTCATGAAAAAATCTGCTTGCCAGGGGTATCAATTTTTAAAGATAAAAATAAAGGATGATGAGGGGATTTCACATCTCGGATAAGAAGCCCAACGAAACATTTAAATTTGGCGTCGATGAATAATCTTTGTAAAACTTTAGAAAGCAAATCCAATGGCAACTTCCCATCTCCACAGGAAATACTGAGCAGGCAAATCATCCGGAGCATATTTGGTTAAATTAGCTGAACCCCAGCCGATACCTCCAAGCACTTCGAAAAACAAAGGATTATAAGGCTTTTTGTATTTATAACCTAAGATAGCTCCACCACCAATCATAAGCACATCTTCCAGTTGGTCGATTTCCCCCAGATTATTGAAGGAAGTAGCAAAATCCTGCTCATAGGTAGAATTAATGGCCCGGGCATAAGCACCGGTGAAGAATCCAACCGGCCGGCTCATCCTTCCGGTATATTGCAAATAGCGTCGATACTCAAGCATTCCGCCATATCCGGTGATTTTTTTATCCCAGTAAGGCTGTCCATTTTTGGTGGCATTATCCCGCATATACCAACCCCCTTCCAAAATGATTCCGAATGAATTGGCAGAATCGAAATTACGTTCGTAGCCAATCGAAAAAGGATTGTTAACAAAAGGGCCCAGAATATCAGTTTTAATAAAACTAAACTGTGCGGTCGTTTGCCAGCTAATTCCCAGCCAGAAAATAGCGAATACAATTAATCTTATATGCTTCATAATCAATATTTTATTCAAAGTTCCAATGTGAACCAGTTTTTAACGCAAATGGAAGAATCCTGCTGATCCTTGTGAGCGAACTCATTGTTCCGTTTGTTATAGATATAATCCAATTTCCAGGATTCAAAATTAAGTGCAATTTCCTGAATTCCTTTCAAAATATGAAGTAATTCAGCATTGGTCATCGTAGGATGTAAAGACAGGCGAACCCAGCCCGGCTTCAGTGATAAATCACCTTGATTAATCTTTTCAGTAATGGAATGAGACATTTCGTAGGTTACATCCAACAGGAAATGACCATAGGTGCCTGCACAGGCACATCCACCGCGCACTTGAACGCCATAGCGGTCGTTGAGCAATTTAACCAACAAATTATAATGCAGGTTTTCGATATAGAAAGATATGACTCCTAATCGCTCTTCGGAATGATTCGCCAGAATTCGAACACCGGGTATGGCTTTCATAGCAGGGAAAGCTATCTTAAGCAGCTCATCCTCACGTGCTTTGATTTGCTCCACTCCCATTTGATTTTTAACCTGAATGGCCAATGCAGTACGAATAGCCTGAAGAAAGCCGGGTGTTCCACCATCTTCCCTTGCCTCGATATCATCCACATATTTATATTCACCCCAGGGATTTGTCCAGTCAACTGTTCCACCTCCGGGTTGGTCGGGTACTGTATTTTTATACATTGAACTATCAAAAATCAAAACACCGGATGAACCCGGTCCTCCCAGGAACTTATGCGGTGAAAAGAAAATAGCATCCAGTTTCTGCATGGGGTCTTCGGGATGCATATTGATAGTTTCATACGGAGCATTCGCTGCATAATCGATGAAACATAAGCCACCATATTCGTGCATCAAACTGGCCATTTCATAAACCGGAGTATGAATACCGGTTACATTTGAACATGCTGTAAATGAGCCAATCTTGAATTTTCGATGTTGATGCAATTCTAATTTTCGTTGCAAATCTTCCAAATCGACCATCAAATTGGCATCCGGCATGATTTGAACAACATCGGCATCCGTTTCCAGCCAGGAAGTATGGTTGGAATGATGCTCCATGTGCGTAATAAACACAACCGGAATATCATTCTCATCGTTGGCACTATTCTTCCCGCAGGTACAGCCTTTACGCAAACCCAGAATACGCTGAAATTTATTCACCACCCCGGTCATCCCGAATCCTGATGTGATAATCACATCTTTGGGTCCGGCATTCACATGCTCTTTGATAAGCTTATGTGCCAACTGATAGGCACGGGTCATCAAAGAACCAGTTTCATTGGTTTCCGTGTGGGTATTGGCCACATAGGGAGCAATAGAATTGAGCAAAGTTTCTTCAATGGGTCCGTATAAGCGTCCACTGGCAATCCAATCTGCGTAAATTATTTGTTGATAACCAAATGGTGATGTGAATCCGGCATGAATACCAATGATGTTGTTTCGAAAAGGTTCGAAATGCTTCTCAAGCGCACTAGGTTCCGGAGAATACATTCCTCCGGTCTGTTCAATTTCATTTTTATCCATAAAAAGTCTGAAAAACCAGACAAATGTAAAAATTAAACCCAACAAAAAAAGGAAGCCCGGACAATATGCCCGGGCTTCCTCTATGTTTTGCAATACAACTAATTAATTAGTCGCGGCTGGAAGCCAAACGAGCAAGTAATTTTAATAATTCAATATATAACCAAATCAAGGTCACCATCAAGCCAAAAGCACCATACCATTCCATGTATTTGGGAGCCCGGTGAGCCACTCCTTCTTCAATAAAATGAAAATCCATAATTAGATTAAGGGCAGCAATAACTACAATGGCCAAATTAATGCCTATAGCCAGCGATCCATTGCCATGTAATAAGTTCATATTCACGCCAAACATGCCTAAAATCCAGCTAATCAGATAAAAGAAGAAAATCCCTCCGGTAGCAGCAGCCAGCCCCATCGCAAATTTAGCCGTAGGCTTAATAATGCGTGAACGATATAAAAGCAACATGACAAAAAATACGCCTACAGTTAGGGAAACTGCTTGAATAACAATCTGGTTGTTAATCCCTGCACCCGGATCGCTGCTTAAAGTACCTGCAATAAAAGCAGAAATTCCGCCTAGAAATAATCCTTCGGCCAAGGCATAAAATGGAACCGTGTAAGGTGCCCATTCTTTCTTAAAAGAAGTCACTAAAGCCAGAATTAATCCGACGATTGCTCCCCCGATAGTCCAAATCATGGCGCTTCCCCCGGAGACTAAAGTCATTTTCCAGGTATATCCGGCGCCCACAATCACCAGCAATAAACTGATAATCGTTTTATTGATTGTCCCGTTCATAGTCATCACCTCGGACTGAGTTCCGGCATAGCCAAATGTGCTGAAAGCATTGTTCAGCGTTGGGTTTGATGATTTAAATAGATTCATGTGTGTATCACTTTTTAGTTTAAAGTCCTAATTCAATTTCGTACGCCAATAATAACAAATGTCTCTCACTTCTGGTTCGCATTTGACCGACCCACTGAATGATTTTATGCCGGGCATGTTCATCCAGTTTAGCCAGTGCTGTTGCTGCAATAGCCAGACTTCGGTCGAATGACTCCATCTGGTCGCTTTGCCGAATCAGCAGTTCCGAAAATTGGTTATTTTCAGGATATCCGAAGGCCTGCGAATGAGATAATCGTGCCAAAAGCAAATTTCCTGTCATTCTTGCATAACCGGTATTTTCCTGCAATAAAAGCTGACACAAATTCCAGGCTTGGGGATATTCCGCATACGCATGGCGAGCAACAAACTCAGCCTGTTCCTGATATTGAAATGCTTTGCATTTTTCCAGGATGTCATGTTCGCTTTCCTTATCAAACTCTTCCAGGAGATGACTTATCATTTTAAATTCACGGATTTCGGATTTAAAAAGATGGGACGAAAAAGCCTGGTTACGCGGCATGACTTCCGCAATGGAAAGTATTTCGGCGTAACGTAAACCATAATTCACAGCATACCGAATCCCTTGATTCTCCATCAATTCAACAATTTGTCCATTTCGGTATCGATACAATTGTTTACGTAAAAAAATCTCCTCCAGTTTAAATGGATTCACCTCTTTTGCCATGATAATTGTATAAAAGATTATTTTTGACGAAGATATCAGCTTTTCTTGTGATTAAAATCCTGATGTATGCATATTGAAGAATTCCGCGATTACTGTCTGGCTAAAAAAGGAGTCACAGAATCCTTTCCTTTTGATGAAACCACCTTGGTATTCAAAGTGATGGGGAAAATGTTTGCACTCACCGATTTGGTTCCTCCGCACAGCATTAATCTGAAGTTTGACCCGGAAGATGCTATTCAGGCACGTGAAGAATATTCGGCGGTGCAGCCCGGTTATCACATGAATAAAACCTATTGGAATACGGTCGATATGGTAGGCGATGTCCCGGATAAGCTTATCAAAGAGTGGATTGACAATTCGTATCAACTTATCGTCCAAAGTTTGCCGAAGAAAGTTCAGTCCGAATTTCACGCCTTATAGCAAGTCGCTGGCTAATTCAGCCAAATACGACCGCTCCCCTTTTTCCAGATGAA
>JAIPAR010000036.1 GCA_021739985.1 Bacteroidales bacterium
CGATAAGTTTACCCGAGGTATTCAGCTATTTCTGGTCAACCGGGGAAACGACTAGTACTATTCAGGCCTGTCAAAGTGGTAGTTATTCGGTAGAAATAATTCAGAATGGCTGTGCTTTTAAGGATACTATTCAATTAAGTATGGATAATCCTCTGCTTATCAATTTAGAAGATACTTTATTGTTATGCAATGGGGATGGGGCATGGCTAGATGCGGGAGCTCTTTCAGTACCTGTAATCTGGAGCCCGGGAGGTGATACCACTGCGATAATTTGGATTCAAAATCCGGGATTATATTCGATCACAGCAGTAAATGGCTGCGGCAATTTTTACGATTCAATAATGGTTGAGGCTCATGTAAATAACTTTGAATTCCAAAATGATTCGATCCCTGTTGAAACTAACCATAGCATAGCAATAGATGTGGGAGATGTCTGGCAAACCATTTTATGGTCAACCGGGGATTGCACACCAATCATTCAAGTGTTTACACCTGGCACGTATTGGGTTCAAGTCATCGATGACTATGGCTGTGATGCCGGTGACACCCTGGTTGTCTATCAAGTAAATGATAACCCTGCCATCAATCTATCGCATATTTTATGCTACCCCAATCCAACCTTTGGTGAGTTATTAATTGAAGGACTTTCCGGTCAAGTTACCATTGAAGTATATGATTATCTGGGGAAACGATTAATAAGCCTCTCCTCTAACGAAACCAAACAATACATCAACCTAAACTCCTATCCCATCGGAATTTATTACCTTCTAATCCAAACATCTTCACAAAAAAGAGAAAGTTGGAAAGTAGTAAAAATATAAGTATTGGTGGTTAATGGTTAAAGTAGAAGTGCTCAAGTGCTTGTAAGAATGAATAATCTTGAGCACTTGAGCACTTGAGTACACTAAATAGTTTATAAGCCTAATTTCTTGGCAATTTTCTTAGGAATAGCGTTTTTATGAACCAGGATATTGGTGGTTTTATATTTAACATAGGGCACTGAGGCATAGAAATAGCCGTCATATTCGTTCGATGTATCCCAGCTGTTTTTCACATAATAATATTTATTTCCCAGTTGATCTTTGGCAAAGCCAACAAATTCCATTCCGTGGTCATCGGTTGTTTCATAATTGTCAAATGCTTCCTGACGAATTTCCGGAGTAATTACTTTTTCATCACCCGGTTTATCAAGTTTATACATTTGAGCTTCTTTTTCCGATTTACTCATTTCCTGCCATTTGAGCAATTCGCTTCCGGCCAGATTTTCTGTGTTTACCGTAGGAACAACAGCAATCCCTTTGCGGTAGGCAAATCCTTTCTCACTAACATCGGCAGCCCAGGCAACCGTATAATCGTTTTCGAGGGAATAGTCGATTACTTCCATCATTTCATCCAGGGGAAGATTATATACCTGACCAAAAGCCCAATTGTCAGGCAATTCAAGTACAAATTGTTGATAATAAGGATGATGAGTGAAGGACGTGATAGCCACATAATCATCCATATTTAAGCCAAGAGAGGCAGCAAAGGATTGAGCGGTATATTCTTTACCATTATACATGAATTTTTCAGGAACTTCACCCAAATAAGCATCCAGAATGCCCAGGAATCCTTTATGCCATGCTGGGGTTAATTTTTTATTCGGATTTTCAATTACTGCGCTGACATATTTAGCCAGTACTTCGTCCATTTCGCCATGAATATGTTTTTCTTCATTAATCACTAATCCCGAGTAGGCGCCTTCGGGCAACATCCCATATTTTTTCCAGGTATTTAACACATCATGAAATGCACCACCTCCACCAAAATTGATTTTGCCATGCATACGGACATAACTAACAGCTTTATCAGCATACATTTGACGAACCACAAACATTTCGGACAAATCATATTCTCCTTTGCCTAAACGAAGCAATTCGGATTCAAAAAATGAAAGTCCGGAAAAGCTCCAGCAAGTTCCCGAACGGTACTGATCTTTAACCGGGGTATGTTTGAGCTGCTTGGTGATTTCAAATACATATCCTTCCTTTTTCTCCGGGGTCTCATCCTGAGAAAATACAACTATCGGGAGCAAACCGATTAACAATAATGCAACAACTAGTTTCTTCATAACTAAAGCTTTAAATATGTTAAGATTGTAATTTTTTTTTAACAATAATTCGTACCCAATCATAAGTCATGTATATTTGCCCTTTCGGGAGAGACAAAAGTAGTATTTCTCCCCAAACAAAGCCCCGAAACAGTTAATTTTTAGAGATGAAGAAGCTTGCGTTGAAAAATAAAGAATTGAGCTGGTTAGCTTTTAATGAAAGAGTATTGCAGGAAGCTGAAAACCCAAATGTACCTTTGATTGAGCGGATTAAGTTTATGGGGATTTACTCAAATAATCTGGATGAATTTTTCCGGGTTAGGGTGGCAACACTTAAGAAATTTGCTGAACTGGGAAGCACCATTAGTCCTATCGTCATTGAAAAGCCTGAGAAAATTCTGGAGAAAGTGTATAAGATTGTGTTGGAACAAAACAAACGTTTCACACTCAATTTCAATGCCTGTGTCAAAGAGCTTGAAACACATCAAATTTATCTGGTAAACGAGAAACAATTATCGGAAGACCAAAAAAAGTATGTTAATCAATTCTTTGCCACCGTTGTACGACCTACTATTTTCCCCAATCTACTATCCAAAGAAAGTCGTCTGGGTGAATTAAAAGACAATAATATTTACCTGGTTATCGATTTAATAGACGATACTCAAAATAAAAAAATAGCCCTATTAAAAATTCCGACCGATACAGTTACACGCTTCATTGAGCTTCCTTGTGAGGGCAGTGCGAAATATATTATTTTATTGGATGATATCATTCGATTCTGCCTCCATGAGATTTTTGACGTAATTCAATATAAGGTAAGAGGAGCCTATACTTTTAAATTTACCAGGGATTCGGAACTCGATATTGCCGATGATATCGATAAATCCTATATGGAGAAAATTGATAAGGGTTTACGTAAGCGTATTCAAGGTGAAACCGTTCGATTTGTGTATGATAAAGAGATGCCTGTTCATCTTTTAAAAACAGTTATTAAGCTATTGAATATCAAGTCAATTGATAGTGGAATTGCCGGAGGAAGATATCATAATTTCAAAGATTTTATGGATTTTCCGGATATGGGCAAAAAGGAATTACGTTATGTAAAATGGGAACCTGTCAGGCATCGGGAGTTAATTCGCCATCATTCGATTTTTGGTGTCTTAAAGCAAAAAGATGTCTTACTTCATTTTCCGTATCAGCCATTTATCCATATTATTGATTTATTGCGTGAGGCTGCTATCGACCCACTTGTGAAATCCATTGCCATTACCATTTATCGGGTAGCTTATAATTCTTCGGTGATGAATGCCTTGATTAATGCTTCACGAAACGGTAAACAAGTTACAGCTGTATTGGAATTGCAGGCACGATTTAATGAAGAATCAAATATTTACTGGTCGAAACGGCTTGAAGCATCGGGTGTGAAAGTGATTTTTGGAGTTCCCGGCTTAAAAGTACATGCAAAAGCAATTCTTATCAAACGAAAAGAAGATAAAAAACTGGCACAGTATGCTGCCATTGGAACAGGGAACTTTAACGAAGAATCTGCACGGGTTTTTAGCGATTTGTTTTTATTGACATCCAATCCGGAGCTAACTTCGGAAGTGGATAAAGTCTTTCGGTTTTTCAGTAGTAATTATTTGATTTCCAGATTTAAACATTTGATAGTTGCTCCCTTTAATATTCGATATCAGTTAACCAAATTGATTCAGGAAGAAATTAAGGCAGCTAAAAGTGGAAAGCCGGCTGCTATCACCCTTAAAGTCAATAATTTGGTTGATGCTAAAATTATCAGCAAATTATACGAAGCTCAACGGTTGGGAGTAAAAGTTCGATTGATGGTTCGTGGGATGTTCTCGCTTGTTCCAGATAATTCGGAGGAAAAATCATTTATCCCATCCATGGCTATCATCGATCGTTATTTGGAACACGCCAGGATTCTGCATTTTCACAGTGGGGGAAAAGACTTGGTATATATTTCTTCGGCCGATATGATGGAACGTAACCTCGAACGGAGGCTTGAGATTCTGTGTCCAATTTATGATGTCGATTTAAAAGCCTATCTATTGAAAATCATGGAGATGGAGTGGAAAGACAACACGCAGGCCAGGGTGCTGGATAATGATCTATCCAATCATTTCAGGAAACGGGGGAAAGGAGAACCCTTCCAGTTGCAATATGAGATTTTTAAGATGAACCGGGAGATTAATTCCTGAAGATTATAGCTCTTTGCGCAAACGGGCTACGGGAATATCCAGTTGCTCCCTGTATTTGGCCACGGTACGCCGGGCAATTTGATACCCTTTCTCATTCAGAATTTCAGCCAGCCGGTCATCGGTTAAGGGCTTCCGTTTATGCTCAGCCGAGATGCAATCTTGCAAGATTTTTTTGATTTCCCGGGTCGATACTTCCTCCCCTCCATCTGTCATCATCCCTTCCGAGAAAAAGAATTTCAAAGGTAAAATCCCGAAATGGGTTTGGATATATTTGCTGTTGGCCACCCGTGAAATGGTTGAAATATCCAATCCGGTTTTATCAGCAATATCCTTCAAAATCATCGGCTTTAGCTTCGTTTCATCGCCTTCGGTAAAGTACTCGCTTTGGAATTGAATGATTTCTTCCATCGTAGCCAGCAAGGTTTGATGGCGCTGTTGAATGGCATCAATAAACCATTTAGCAGAATCTATCTTTTGCTTGACATACTGGATGGTCTCTTTATCCTGCCTGGTTTTTGTTTTCGAATAGGCAATCTGTTGAATCAGCGATGAATATGCTTTGCTGATGCGCAATTCCGGCACGTTTCGCTGATTCAAATTTAATCGGAATTCACCATCTTCATATTCCAATAAAAAATCCGGAATGATGGCCATCGATGTTCGAGCAACGGAATCAGCATAAATACCACCCGGCTTTGGATTCAGCCGAATTATCTCGCTGATGGCATCCTTAAGTTCTTCTTCATCGATATCGAGTCGGCGAAGTATTTTATCGTAATGCTTCTTACTAAATTCTTCAAAATAATCCTTGAGAATGGAATAGGCAATAAACACAGCCGGATTGCTTAAATCTGCCGCTTTGAGCTGAAGAAGCAGACATTCCTGCAAATCTTTAGCGCCAATGCCGGGAGGGTCTAAATCCTGGATTATACCCAGCACTTCTTCCAGTTCTTTGCGGCTGGCCACAGTGTTTTGAGTAAATGCAAGATCATCGATGATATCATCTATTTCCCGGCGCAAATAACCATCTTCATCCAGTGTCCCGATGATAAATTTCCCCAGCATCATTTGTTTCTCGGTGAGCTTACGTAAACCAAGCTGCTCAATCAGACTTTCATGGAATGTTCCGGCTACTGAAAAGGGGATTTCAGGGCTTTTTTCATCTTTTGAATGATTATTCTCCTGCAATTTGTAGTTGGGGATTTCATCATCTTCTATATAATCTTCCAAACTAAATTCATCGTCATTCGAGGGATTCTCATCATCCGATTCTTGTTCTTGGGCAATTTCCTGTTCATCACTTTCGCCACCATCTTCGAGAAGAGGATTTTCCTCCAGTTCTTTTTTGATGCGTTGCTCCAATTGCAGCGTAGGCAATTCCAGCAGCTTAATGAGCTGGATTTGCTGTGGCGACAGCTTTTGGAGCAGTTTCTGTTGAAGTTTCTGATTTAACATGCAGGATACCCAGGGCTTGGTTTGAGACTTTTAAAAGTTTTAAAATTAAGACTTTATGTTTTTAGATTGATTAAAACTCTGCGTTTTTCGGGGTACGTGGGAAAGGAATCACATCACGGATATTTCCCATCCCGGTAACAAATAGCATCAGTCTCTCGAAACCAAGTCCATAACCGGCATGTGGCACTGTTCCAAACTTTCTGGTATCCAGGTACCATGACATTTCGGCTTCCGGGATATGCATCTCGCGCATTCTGCCTACCAGCGCATCATAGCGTTCTTCCCGTTGCGATCCGCCAACGATTTCACCAATTCCGGGGAATAAAATATCCATCGCGCGAACAGTATTTCCGTCGTCATTCAATTTCATGTAAAATGCTTTGATATCCTTCGGATAATTGGTCAGGATAACAGGCTTTTGGAAATGTTTTTCAACCAGATAGCGTTCATGCTCGGATTGCAGATCGGCTCCCCATTCTTCGATAGGAAACTGAAACTGCTTCTTTTGATTGGCTTTTGAGTTTTTAAGGATATCTATTGCTTCGGTATAAGTGGTTCGAACGAACTCATTATCAGCCACAAAACGTAGTTTTTCGATGAGTTCCATCGGAGAACGTTCGTTCTGAGGTTTCGATTTTTCTTCATCCTGAAGACGTTGACTGAGGAATACCAGTTCATCCATGCAATATTCAAGGGCATAGCGAATGACGTATTTCAGCATATCTTCGGCTAAGTCCATATTATCTTCGATATCGGCGAAGGCAACTTCCGGCTCAATCATCCAAAATTCAGCCAGGTGGCGGGTAGTGTTGGAGTTTTCTGCCCGGAAAGTTGGTCCGAAAGTATAGACTTTCGATAAAGCAAGGGCTGCGAGCTCAGCTTCGAGCTGGCCGCTCACCGTTAAATTGGTAGCTTTTCCAAAGAAATCTTTTGAAAAATCGATATTTCCTTCTTCATTGTAAGGGATTTTATGCAAATCCAGCGTAGTTACCTGAAACATTTCGCCGGCTCCTTCTGCATCACTTCCGGTGACAATAGGCGTGTGCACATTGTAAAATCCTTTGTCGTTAAAGAATTTGTGAATGGCAAAAATCATGTGATGACGGATACGAAAGACCGCCGAAAAAGTGCTGGTTCGAAAACGAAGGTGTGCATTTTCGCGCAGGAATTCCAAACTGTGTTTTTTGGGCTGGATGGGGTATTCATCCGGATTTGCTTCACCCAGGAGTTCCATCTCAACGGCTTTAATTTCGAATCGCTGGCCACTGCCTTGTGATTCAACCAGTTCGCCGTTAACCGAAATGGAAGCACCGGAATGTACCCGGTCTAAGATGCTTTCATCCATCTTGGCGAAATCAAACACAATTTGAATGGTAGCCAGGCAGGAGCCATCATTTAAAGCCACAAATCCAACAAATTTATTCCCTCGTTTGGTACGAACCCAACCTCTGACATTTACTATCTGACCGACAAAAGTTCCTTCTGCATCATTCAACAGAAAAGCAATGTCTGTTCTTCTGATTTTCTCCATAGTATTCTACTAATCTTTACGCTAATCCAATAATTATCAACACCTACAAATATATTGACTAAATGCTGACTTCCATCTCTTTTTATAATTCTTAAACAAATCTTTTAATTGCCTAATACTTCAATTCCTTTTCTAATTCGTCGAATGCTTTCATTTTTGCCAAGAATTGAAAGGATTTCGAAGATATGAGGGCCACTGCTTTTGCCAACCAAAACCAATCGCATCGCGTTCATGATATTTCCCAAACCATAGCCTTTTTCTTCAATCCAGGCTTTAATCGGAGGCTCCGTGACTGCAGGAGAATAATCATTCAATGTTTCCAGGAAATCGCATAATTCAGCCAGTTGCCCCCCTGTTTGCTCTTTCCAGCGCTTTTTAACGGTAGTTTCATCATATACAACAGGAGCTTCAAACAAGAATGCGCTCTCATCCCATAATTGGTGAACGAAATCGACTCTTTCTTTAAGCACTGAAACCATTTCTTCCAATGGAAGGTTCAGGTGGGCATAAGCTTGAACCTGAGGAAGCTGGCTGAATCGCTCGGTAAGTGTCCGGTTATCAGTCCGTTGTATCCATTGATGATTAAACCACTTGGCTTTTTCAGGGTCGAAACGGGAGCCGGATTTCCCGACACGTTCCAAACTGAAAGCTTGAATTAATTCATCCATGGTAAATAATTCCTGTTCAGTTCCGGGATTCCAGCCAAGTAAGGCCAGTAGATTGATAAACGCCTCCGGCAAATAGCCTGATTCGCGGTAACCGCTGTAAATTTCGCCTTCTTTTGAATTCCATTGCGTTGGAAAGACCGGGAAGCCCATTTGGTCTCCATCGCGCTTGCTCAACTTACCTTTTCCGGTTGGTTTCAATAATAAAGGAAGATGCGCAAACTGAGGAGCTTGCCAATCGAATGCCCGATACAACATGATATGCAAGGGCATGGAAGGAAGCCATTCTTCACCGCGAATTACATGGGAGATTTCCATTAAATGGTCATCAACAATATTTGCCAAATGATAAGTTGGCATACCATCTGATTTAAACAGAATTTTATCATCCAGGGTATCGGTATTAACGATTACTTCACCCCGTATAATATCATGCATGATAATTTCCTGATTAACTGGCATTTTAAAACGCACTACATAGGGTTCACCTGCCTGGCGTTTTGCTTCAATTTCATCAGTAGATAAAGCCAGGGAATTATTTAGCTTCGTACGTTCGGCTGCATTATAAGTGAAAGTTTCGCCACGGGATTCAAAATCAGCACGTAAAGCATCCAGTGCTTCCGGACTATCGAAAGCCAGATAGGCATGACCCTTTGCCAATAATTCCTGAGCATATTGCTGGTACAGTTCTTTACGGTCGGATTGGCGATAAGGGCCAAAAGCTCCACCTTCGCGAATTCCCTCATCAAATCGAATTCCACACCAGGCTAATGATTCGATGATGTAATCTTCGGCACCTTCCACATACCGGGTTTGGTCGGTATCTTCAATCCGCAGGATGAAATCGCCTCCATGTCTTTTGGCAAAGAGATAATTAAATAATGCAGTTCTAACGCCACCAATATGTAAAGGCCCGGTTGGACTTGGAGCAAAACGAACGCGTACTTTTTCCATTTTTAAAATTTTTCGCAAAGATAGAAATCTTTCCCGCTGGTCGAATTCTTTAAATAACGTTAAAAGGAAAATCTGCCGACATGGAATTGGTACTTTTGCCGTCAGATTATAAGGCTGTTTTGAAAAAGATTTAACCTGATTTATCCTTAACCTTAATGAAGTTGATCATGCGAAATTTATACATACTCATTTTATTGATTACCGGTTTGCAAGTTATGGCTCAACCTGGAAGTGGGCAGCGAATGGAAGGGAGCTCTTCGATGAAAGGTTCCGTAACAGGCGTTATTCTGGATGATATAAGTGGTCAACCGATGGAATATGCCAACGTAGTTCTGTTCTCTCTAAGAGATTCAGCCATGGTTAGTGGCGCAGTGACCAACGCAAAAGGAGTTTTTACCATTCAGGAGGTCCCATTTGGTCCTTATTTCATCAAAATAAAATTCCTGGGATATAATGAAAAGAAAATTGACAGGGTTGTCGTGAATCCTCAGCAAATGAATGTGAATTTAAAAACCATTCGATTGAGTCCGGACAGTAAAAATCTACAGGAAGTAGAAGTGGCTGCCGATCGCACAGAGGTTTTGTTTAAGCTGGATAAAAAAGTTGTAACGATTGGCAGTAATTTAAATGCCGATGGTGGAACAGCTGTTGATGCACTTGAGAATACACCTTCGGTTCAGGTTGATATCGAAGGAAATGTAACCATGCGAGGGAGCAGTAATTTTACTGTTTTGGTCGATGGTAAACCAAGTCCTTTTTCCGGCAGCGATGCGCTGGAAATGATTCCAATGAGTACCATTGATAAAATTGAAATCATTACAAATCCTTCAGCCAAATACGACCCGGAAGGAACTGCCGGAATTATTAATGTTATCACTAAACACAAAGCATTGGAAGGGCTCAGTGCCCTTGTTAATTTAAATTCAGATACTCGAGGCGGTTATGGCGGCGACATCCTCCTAAATTATTCCGTAGGTAAATTCAATTTTTACGCCGGAGGCAACTATGATAATAATGTGAGAAAAGGTTCGCATTTCCGTGAAACAGAGGTGCTTACCGATAGTGGTTATTATTATACCTATGCTGATGGTGAGCGGGACGGAGGCTCCCTTTCCAGGGGGCTGCGTCTTGGAATGGATTATTCAATGAGTCCAAGCTCGGATTTGTCAGCTGTCTTCTTTTATGGAGGCCGCGATGGAAAAAATAATTCTACATCGAATTATTACGAAGCCGCTGATTACATCGACACGCTTTTTAGTAACTCCTTGGCTATCAGTGAGCGGGATAATCTTCGCACCAAACTTGATTTGGATTATAAGTATCGCTTTAATAGCGATGGGCATGAATTAAAAAGTACGTTGAGCTTTTCAAATGGAACCGGGAATGAATTAAACGAAACCAGGCAGCTCGAAGATGATTCGGAAGCTGAGCTAAGCGTTGTTTCTACACAGGAAGATGGGAAAAGCACCGATTATCAGTTTAACCTGGATTACACCAATCCTTTTTCAAAAACGATGAAGCTGGAAGCCGGTTTACAATCCAAAATAGAGTGGGATCAGGAAGATTACCTGCTTTCCTATCAGGATAATTTGAAAGACACATCCTTCTCGAATTCACTTTCCAGCAACTATCATCATTCAGTTCAGGCATTATACACAACTTTTAGTCATGAACTCGGAAAGTTCGGATATATGCTGGGAGCAAGAGGTGAATATACCGACCGTTTACTGGAAAATCGCACCACAGGTGAAGATTATACTATCAATCAGTTTGATTTTTTTCCAACAGCTCATGTATCTTATCAATTACCTAAAGATCAGCAAATTCAGGCCAGTTTTGCCCGCAGAATCCAACGGCCGGCCAATCATGCCCTGGAACCTTTTGAAACTTACCGCGATATTTATACGATTTGGAAAGGGAATCCCGATTTAAAACCGGAATATACGAATGCCTATGAGTTATCGTATCAGAAAAAAGTAGGGATGTCATTTCTTTCGGCAGAATTATTTCATCGGGTGAATTTTAATAAAATGGAGCGCACACATGAGGTGTATGATGAAAATACGATGTTGATGACTATGCAGAATGTGGGGAAAGATTATAGCACCGGTGGTGAAATTATGATGAATCTGAATGCTACCAAGTGGCTGACTATCAATCTTACAACCAGCGCTTTTCATTACAAGATAGACACGGATTTGTTTAATAATGTAAGTGAGTCGTTTAATTGGACCTTGCGGGGAAGAACTTCTTTCCGACTTGGGAAAAATCTAAGACTTCAAATTGATGGGAACTATAATAGTCCATCGGTATCGGCTCAGGGAACCCGCGAAGCATTTTACATGATTGGCTCATCGGTGCGTATGAACTTTCTGGATAATCGCCTAAGTGCCACGCTGCAAATCCGCGATATCTTCTATACTGCTCGTCATGAGTTTTATATGGAAACGGAGACTTACTCGTCGCATGCTTATTTTGCTATGAACGGACAAGTGGTTCAGCTTAATTTAAGCTACAAGATAAACAATTACAAGGAGAAGAAGAAAATCAACCGCAGCGTTGATTACGGTGGTAGCGACATGGAATATTAGAAAGAGGAAAGAAGCCTTTGGATTATTTTTTCCGATAAACTACGCGATATCCTTTGCCTTTGAGAGTCAGGATTTCGATGCCTTGTTCAGGAGCCAGATAGCCTCTGATTTTGCGAATGTAAACATCCAGGTTACGGGAATTAAAAAATGAATCGTCTCCCCAAATCGTCTTTAAGATTACTTTCCGATCTACATATTCCTCTCCGCCGGTCAATAATAGAGTGAGAATTTCAGATTCCCGTGAGGAAAGTTTAATAGTTTCTCCTGAAACAGTCAATTCCATCATGGCAGGCTTGTAATGGATGCTTCCCAGCTTTATGTCTTCCATCGATGCTTTTGGATTGTCCCTCTGCAGCATGAGTTGATTATTGATTCTGGCAATCAATTCTTTGACACTGAATGGTTTGCGGATATAATCGGTTCCTCCAGATTCGAATCCCATCAGTATATCTTCGGTTTCGACTTTAGCCGTGAGAAAAATGATGGGAAGATGCGGGCACAAAATTCTGATTTGTTTCGCAAGCTTAAATCCGTCCACATGGGGCAACATCACATCAAGTACACAAATATGGGGGTGGAAGAAGTCTAATTGCGCAAGAACTTTGGCTCCATCGACCACCAATTCCACGTCAAATCCCTGGTTTTCAAGTGTTTCTTTGACAATCTTCCCCAGAAAGGGCTCATCTTCCACATAAAGTATTTTCGTTTTCATGATATGATGGGAAAATGAATGGAAAATTCGCAACCTCCTTCTGCCAGATTTCGGGCGCTAATCCTTGCACCGTGCTGGCTGGCCACAACCTGAGCATAATAAAGTCCCAATCCATGACCTTTCACATCGTGGGTGTTGCCTCGTGGAACCCTGAAGAATTTTTCAAAGATTTTAGGGAGATATTCTTCCGGAATTCCGGGGCCATTATCGGAAATCGACAAAACCCATTCCTTGTGAGTGCTTTTAAGTTTTAGTTGGATGATGGGTTTTTCGCCGGCATATTTCAGGCTGTTATCTATCAGGTTCGTTATCAATCCACGTATATGCAGGGGGTCGAGCATAAGTTGGACGAGTTCGTCGGGTAGGCTTGTTTCCAGGCTTGCTCCTGCCTTTTCAATCTGCCAGCGCATCGATTCAATGCTTATGAGTACCAGTTGAGATAAATCTGTTTTTTCAAGGATAACAATCTTCCTTCCTTCTTCCAGAGCCCTAGTATTTAGAATTTTACCTACCAAATCATCGAGCCGGTCCATTTCCTGGGAAGACATAGTCAGGTATTCATTGACTACATCCTGATTATTCTTCATATCAAAATCTTTCAAGGCTTCCAGAGCTACTTTCACCGTTGCTACAGGTGTTTTTAATTCATGTGTAATATTGCTGATAAAATCATTTTTGAGGGTGATAAGCCTTCGTTGACTTTGCATATTCCGGTAGGCCATCCTGAATGCCAGTGAAATTATCAGAAGTAATATACTGGCAAAAAAGAGTTGAGGGCCTATCTTTTGGATGAGGAATAAACGAAAACCACTTATTTCAACATTCCCGACTTCATTAAAATAGCGGTTTTTTAGGATGATGATGTTCCCTTCATTTTTCATCGTACTATCTGTTCGCTGTGACCAGGAAAAATCAAAAGGATAGCTTTGCGAATGAAGAAAATCGGTAAAGAGACTTTGAAGGAGGAGTGTATCGGCCGTCATTTCCCAGGCTATCAGCGAATCGGCGGACAACGAGTCTTTTCCCAATTTACCATAGCTTTTCACAAACATCCGCATACCCTGAAATAATATCTCTTCATCGCGCTGAATGCTAATTGTCATACGCGATGTGGTATCCATGATGATCATTTTAAAGGTATCGGGCTGTAAATGAGTTGAGGAATCCGATTGATAGGTAATTGTACTTTCAGTTGTTTCCGGCTTTTGTTGTTGGGTTAATCGGGTGTTGATTGATAAAGATACTCTTGTCGGTTCCTTTTTGGCAGGGGCGATTGCTTGGTTTACAGAAACAGAATCAGCGATTGAATCATTTGATGTTTCGTAGGCAATCTGCAATTCTTCTACCATAGGATTTACGAACCGGATAGCCAAAATGGAGTCCATGACTTGCTCCTCTGATTTCTCAAATCCCCTTTGCAAGTCTTCAACCAACAATTGCTGCTGCTCTTTGTACTGGCTGATTAACCAGCTTCCTAAAAAGAGACTTAGCAAAAGCAGGCTTGCAATCATTACGAGTCCGGTGTAGCGAATTCTTTTCATCGATTTAATTTGAGAACAAGAGTAATCAAAAGCTGGTCATCTTATTAATTCATTAACCATAATTAACCTTAATTGGCTTGGCGTTAACCTCCTCATTTTCATGACAGACTAATTTTGACAAGACATTTATTTCATTATTCTCTATCCATATTTAGGAGAGTACAAATATCAAACGAAGTTATGAAAACATGGATATTCCATCATGAGACAAAACCTATTAGTAAAAACTAAAATTAAAATACGAAGAAATATCCACCAGAAAAGAAATAGTGAATGAAAGGATGAAAACATGGTTATTTCATCATGAGACAAAACCTATTAGTAAAAACTAAAATTAGAATACGAAGAAATATCCACCAGAAAAGAAATAGTGAATGAAAGGATGAAAACATGGTTATTTCATCATGAGACAAAACCTATTAGTAAAAACTAAAATTAGAATACGATGAACAAAAAGTTTCAAAAACAAATCGGCTTAACACTTGCCGTAACCCTCATTGCGCTTGGTATTGGCGCTCAAACTCCAACTAATAATCAAGGAGTAATTACTTATGAGGAAGTGATTAAAATGGAAATCAATATGGATAGCTTACCCATGGATTTTCGTGGATTATTTCCAAGTGAAGTAAAAACGGAAATGTTGTTGCATTTCAATGAGCATACGAGTCTTTACGAACCTTCCGCTGCCGTTGAAGAGGAAGAAAGTAGCGAATTGGAAGGCGAAGGTGGAATAGTTATTCGGATGGGGGTAAGTTCAGAGGATAAATGCTTTAAAGATTTAGTTCGAAATCAGATGGTTCAACAGGTTGATTTTATGGACCGTACCTTCCTGATTGAAGAGGAAATAGAAAAAAGAGAATGGAAAATGACAGGTGGACAGCAAATGATTGCCGGTTATCCGTGCATGGAAGCGACTTGTCTGGTTGATGGAAATCCGCTTACCGCCTGGTTTGCTCCAAGCATTCCAATTGCATCAGGACCAGATGCTTATGGAGGATTGCCCGGAATGATTCTGGCAGTTAGCATGAATAATGGCGAACGCACTATTACGGCTAAATCTGTGGTAATGAAAGAAATAGAGAAAGGCAAACTAACGAAGCCTACCAAAGGTAAAAAGCTAAGTTCCAAAGAATATGATGAAATGGTTTTGAGAAAAACCGAAGAGATGGGAGGCGAATCAGGGGATGGCAATGTGAGGATTGTTATCAAAACAGTTACCGAATAAGCTGAACCGTGAAAACCCTCATTTCCCTCCTGTTTGTTGGGCTTGCATTTACGGTTGCAGCACAGCAAGGCGCTATTAAGGGCTTCATTTATGATGATAAGGGTAGCCCTTTACCTTATGCCACTACTGTACTCCTGAATCCATCCGATTCTACGCTGCTATATTTTGGAATTACGAATCAACAGGGCTTATTCGAAATTAAAGACATCAATACCGGGAAGTATCTGCTACAGGCTTCTTTCCTGGGTTTTCAATCGTACTACAAGGAATTGACTATCCCTGTCCCATCAAATAATCTGGGGATAATAATTCTCAAGCCGAAAATGGAATCGCTTGGAGCGGTTAACGTTGAAGCTGAGCGAATTCCCATCTTAATTAAAAAAGATACCGTGGAATATAATGCCGGGTCTTTTAAAACAAACCCGGATGCAGTGGCGGAGGATTTATTGAAGAAGCTACCCGGAGTCGAAGTCGATCGCTCCGGAAATATTAAAGCGCAAGGCGAAGACGTGCAGCAAGTGCTGGTTGATGGAAAAGAATTCTTTAGCTCAGACCCGCAGGTTGCTACCAAAAATTTACCCGCCGATGCAATTAGCAAAGTTCAGGTATATGATAAAAAATCGGATGAAACCGAATTGTCCGGCATTGATGATGGTTCGTATCAAAAAACGCTTAACATCATTCTAAAAGATGGAAGGAAAAATGCCTATTTTGGAGATGTTTCCGGCGGATATGCTCCGTCCGACAAATATCAGTCAAATGCTAAGCTTTACCGATTCAACAAAGAATATCAGTTTGCAGCTCTTGGCATGCTAAATAATGTAAATCGATTTGGCTTTTCTTTTAAGGATTACATCGATTTTAATGGAGGATTACAAAGTATGATGTCCGGGGGAGGTATTACAATTTCGTCC
>JAIPAR010000037.1 GCA_021739985.1 Bacteroidales bacterium
GCAGCTATTTGTTTCGGAGAAAGTCACAACCTGAATGCAGGTACTTTCAACGCATACAACTGGTCCACAGGTGCAACAACTCAACTGATAGATGTTAATACAACAGGAACATATGCGGTAACTGTTACTGATGGAAACGGCTGCGAAAACAGCGATTCTTTCGTACTGACAGTAAATGCACTACCGATTGTAAACCTGGGTGCTGATGCAGCTATTTGTTTTGGAGAAAGTCACAACCTGAATGCAGGTACTTTCAATGCATACAACTGGTCCACAGGTGCAACAACTCAACTGATAGATGTTAATACAGCCGGCACATATGCAGTAACTGTAACCGATGGAAACGGCTGCGAAAACAGCGATTCTTTCGTACTGACAGTGAATGCACTACCGATTGTAAACCTGGGTGCTGATGCAGTTATTTGTTTCGGAGAAAGCCACAACCTGGATGCAGGTACTTTCAACGCATACAACTGGTCCACAGGTGCAACAACTCAACTGATAGATGTTAATACAGCCGGCACATATGCAGTAACTGTTACTGATGGAAACGGCTGCGAAAACAACGATTCTTTCGTACTGACAGTAAATGCACTACCGATTGTAAACCTGGGTGCTGATGCAGCTATTTGTTTCGGAGAAAGCCACAACCTGGATGCAGGTACTTTCAACGCATACAACTGGTCCACAGGTGCAACAACTCAACTGATAGATGTTAATACAACCGGCACATATGCGGTAACTGTTACTGATGGAAACGGCTGCGAAAACAGCGATTCTTTTGATTTAACTGTTAATGATCTTCCAATTGTGAATCTGGGTGCTGACACTACTATTTGTAATGGCTCTACCTATACATTGGATGCTGGATTGTTTGCCAGCTTCTTATGGTCTTCAGGAGAGGTTACTCAAACTCTTGACGTGAATACGCTGGGTAATTATGCTGTCACCGTAACAGATGCTAATTCCTGTACTGCATCGGATGACATTAATATTGAATTGAGTGTTATCATTGTCCTGCCTGGAGAAGTAACAATTTGTGAGGGCGATTTTACCTCTATTGATGCTTCAGGTTTTGAATCATATTTGTGGTCAAATGGTTCAACATCAGCAAGTGTTATTATTTCTGAAGCTGGAGTTTATAGTGTAACTGTAACTGATATTCTTGGCTGTTTAAGTTCTGATACGATTGAGTTAACAGTTAATCCAAGTCCAATTATTGACCTTGGCGGAGATACTTTAGTCTATGAACCGGGAACACCTGTTGTTCTTAATCCGGGTTCATTTACAACATACTCCTGGTCAACTTCAGAAACAACACCAACTATCACCGTTACTACTGATGGTACCTATGCTGTCACGGTTACTAATGAATTTGATTGTCCAGCTTCCGATTCCGTTGTAATTAATTTTGTTGGTATTGCTGATGTAGCTTTCGAAACAGCATTAGTTCTTTATCCTAATCCTACTAACTCTTACTTGAATGTAAAAGCAGATGGATATCGTATGGATCGGATTGTTGTTTACAATGCTATTGGAGAAGCTATAATAATTCAATCGGTATCTGGTAATGAAGCTCGTATTGATGTAAGTAAGCTTCCTGCCGGAATTTTCTTCCTGAATGTTATTTCAACAGAAAATAAAGCTGCCATGAAATCTTTCAAAGTAGTCAGATAATTGACTCCTTGCCCTAAATAAAAAGAAGCTGTCCGATGGGCAGCTTCTTTTTATTTATCCGATAATGATTAGGTTGATGATTTCTATAATTCTTTCTCTTCCAGGATTTCACCCAACTCCGTGAGAAGCATACTGTAGCGTTCATTAGGAGATAAACGGAAAATAACTTCGTACATAATACGATTCCCTCGATTAATCAATACATAATTCATAATTTCACCTTTGTTCTCTACAAGCTTTTTAACAAGAAGAGGTAAATGCTCTTCGGTTAGGTTGATTTTGTATTCCAGTAAAATCGCCCCGCAATCAAACTTTGCTATATGCTCGAGTTTATCTTTATAAAATACGGCCTCATAGCAGCCATTTTTATCCTGATGCCATTCAATATTTTTGGCTGATTTGAAATTTTGCTTGAATGATTCCTGAATCGCCTTGGGCGCTTTTCGGCTGATTCCGGACATAATTTTATCTAAAAGAGAACTCATGTTGAAACTAAACTTTACTATAATGACGAGTTAGAGGCTATAAGTAACTAACTTAATCTTTTAAAAAATGTTGTGAATATAAAACGATGAGCCTGGTTCTGGCTCGCTTCAGGCGCATTTTAACCGCATCTTCACTAATCCGGAGGGCTGTTCCGATTTGACGCAAGGATAAATTATCCTGATATTTCATTAAAATGATAGCTTTCTCTTCCGGGTGTATCCGCTCTAATATCATAAGCAGTTTTTCGTAGCTAATCTCACTCAAGGTTTCCTCTTCATCAATAATCTCCGGCATCTCATTCTCTTTGTTCCACTCCGGATAATGCAGTTTTTTCTTCTCACGCAAATAATCAATGCAATAATTATAAGTAATGCTGTAAACCCAAGATGAAAATGAGGATAAGTGCTTGAACCCGGGCAACTTTTCATATACTTTCGTGAGAATATCTCTGCTTAATTCTTCTGCAATTTGTCTGTTTTTTATCAAACTATAGCATTTGTCGAAGACCTTTGGATGATAACGAGCGTATAAAATGCTGAAATATCGGGACTCATTTCCGTTTTGAATCCTTTCAATTAGCTCGTTATCAGTGAGTTTAAGCAGTTCTGCCGAGGTCATAATTTTCTTAAAAAACCTTAACAAATATATTGCTTTATTGATGGAAACTTCTATAATTTTGCAGCGTAAAACTTAACTATTGAAGATTTTTTATACGACGTGTTACTTCTTAAAAAACTTTCGTCTAAACATCGAGATGGTTTAATTTTCAAATCAAATCAGTAAAAAAAAAGAGGTTATCAATTATAAAGTAAACTTTAAAAACCAAATTAAAATGAACAGAAAACTTTTTCTTGCTCTTGTAGTCCTTGGACTTGGATCATTTGTATTCACCAGCTGTGCAAAATACCCACAAGCTGAAGTTGATGCTACTAACCTGACTATTCAGGAAGCTGTTACCGCAGGTGCTGAAATGTATCTTCACGAAGAATTTGTTGCTATGCAGGATTCTATGAACGCTGTAATGGTAAGTTTAGAAGAAGAAAAATCAAAATTCTTCAAAAACTTTGATTCTCAAATTGCTCAGCTTACAACTGTTACCACCATGGCAACTGACCTGAAAGCTAAAACTCTCGTTCGTATCGAAGAACTGAAAGTAGAAATTCAAACCCTCATTACCGAAACTCAAGCTTTAGTTGACACTAACAAAGTGTTGGTTCAAACTGCTCCTAAAGGTAAAGAAGGTAAATCTGCTCTCGAAGCTATTAAAGGCGAAATCGAAGTTATCGAAGCTTCTTTAGCTGAAGTTAATACTATGTTTGCTAGTGGTGAATTACTCGCTACTATTGACAAAGCTAAAGCTGCTAAAGAAAAAGCTGCTGCTATTAACGAAGAGTTAAACACAGTTATCGCTAAATTCCAAGGTAAAAAGAAATAATTAGCCTGGATTAAAACATTAAGAGGCTGTTTCATTACCCGATTCAGCCTCTTTTTTATGCTTCTCTCCCAATTCGATTACTTTACTTCCTCATCCCAGCATGAAAAAAAGAATCCTCATTTTTACCCCTATCCTGCTGATTCTCCTTGGCATCGCCTTTGTCGCTTATAATTATCAAACTAAAAAACCTCCGGTAGCCGACCTTAACCAAGCTGCCAAAAAACTGTCCGAAGCTGAAGCTCTCCACGCAAATTATTACGCCAAAGAAGCCTACAACTTCGCTAAAATCTGTTACGACTCCGCTTTCCATCGTTTATCTGTCGAAAATAACCGAAATATTATCGCGCGTAATTACGACCATATCACTGTCTTTACGAATAAATCGATACAGTCTTCCAAAGAAGCTATCCAGCTTACCAAAGACCATCTTAAATCAATCAAAGGAAAATTATCCGTCCAACTCGATGAAACCGAAAAATTGGTCATCGATTTTGATGCAAAATATAAACACTTCCCCATTCGTAAAGCAGATAAGGAAGATTTCGTTAAAAGCAAACTCCTATGCAATGAGGGAAGACTAAACTTCGAAAGTGAACAATTTGAAGCTTGTGCTACAAAATTGGACTGGGCTAACCGGCTGCTTAAAAAACTGCATGCAAAATATCAATCCGAGTTAAGTGCCTACTTTAGCAATTATGATACCTGGCAAACCTGGATTAACGAAACCATCCGTCAATCGAAACAAAGCAAGGGAAACTGCATTATTGTTGATAAATATGCCCGGGAAGCCAGATTATATGTAGCCGGCAAATTACATCATACCTATGATATCGAACTCAGTGAAAATTGGGCCGGTAATAAAATGTATCAGGGTGATAAAGCTACCCCCGAAGGTCGATACAAAATTAAAGCTAAAAAAGCCCATGGCTCAACCAAGTATTATAAAGCACTGCTTATCGATTACCCGAATGATGACGACAAAATCCGTTTCAATGCGAAAAAGAAAAATAAACAGCTTCAACGAAGTGCTAAGATTGGCGGACTTATCGAAATTCATGGCGGTGGAGGTAAGGGATACGACTGGACTGATGGTTGTGTGGCTTTAACCAATGATGAAATGGACCATATTTTTAAATTTACTTCTGTAGGAACACCGGTTACCATTGTTGGCTCCAGTATTCCATTGGAAGATGCGCGGAAAATCCTGGCCCAAAAGTTAGGACATACCAAATCCACATTAGATGATCCTGAAATATAAGCGTATAAAATACATTCGATATGAAGAGAATTATTTTCAACATCCTTAAACATATTGCTTTCCTCCTGGGAGCGCTTTTCATTCCCTATCTCCTCCAGCAAACCATCTTTGCAGTTAAAAAAGCTGCGTACGAAGATGCTCAAGCTACTAGTCAGGAAATTCAGGAGAAAACTACTTCCATCTCCCAAAATATTGACGCTGTAACAAAAAAACTGGATGTCAAAACTCCTAAAGCTCATTATTTAGTGGTGAACAGCACCATGAACGAATTCCGCCTTTACAAAGGAAAAGAACTTGTTCGGGATGATAAATGCTCCACTGGTAGCTACATTATGCTTCGGAAAGGAGAAGAGAAACAATGGGTTTTTAAAACACCGAAAGGTGAATTTAAAATTAAAAACAAAATCACCGACCCCGTCTGGAAAAAACCGGATTGGGCTTTCATTGAAGAAGGCCTGCCTGTTCCTTCTGCTAATCACGATTCACGCTTCGAATATGGTGTACTTGGCGATTATGCGCTTTACCTCGGCGATGGTTATATGATTCATGGTACACTCTATCAACGATTCCTCGGTATGGCGGTTACCCACGGCTGTATCCGTCTGAATGATGAAAACCTCGAACTGGTTTACAAATCTCTTCCTATTGGCTCTAAAGTCTATATCTATTAAAAGTCAAACAATCATGGAATATCAACATCAACCTAAAAAGAAATCATTAGCCAAAAAGATTATCCTGGCGATTTGGTACACACTCCTTCTGTTTGTCTTTGTTATACTGATGATTAAACAATTATCTCCTGTATCCAAGATTAATCAATTCCTCGATTCCGTCGAATCGGATTCCCTGTATATCCGGCAAAATGAAGCTATCAACAACCATTCCGACCTGGTTGACCTGACCCGTGAAGAAGCTTATCTGAAAGCACTCTTGGAACTAAGCAATTCGGATAGCGCTCAACTTACTCTGAATCTGAAAGATAGCACCATTTGTCTGTACTTGAAAGGTGTTAAAGTACACGAAGCAAGAATTAAAGAGCCGGAGGTTGATATCATCCTTAGGCATCTTCCAAATAGTCATTACCTATGGCTTTTCTCTCGCCCGATTCCCGTTCGTGAGCAATTCGCTACCTTCGAAAAAGAGCCTATTATCGTGAAAGATGCTCCCAAAGATACCATCGAAGCAGCAGCTAATAACGAAATAATCGTCCGTGAAAATGAACCGGCTTTCGTGCATCTCAAAATGGCACACGATATTGACCTGATTATTGAACAGGATTCCTTACTCGATAATCGTACGAAATGGGCCAGATATGAATTTAATTATAATATTATCAAAGAAGATTACCTGAAAACTATTCGGGCATTCTTTTCCTCAGGGAAAATGGAAACTCATCCGGTGATTCGTCTTAAAGTGCCTACAGATGACCTGGTTAGCTTATATCGCGCCTTACCGCATGATGCCGAAATTGTCATCCGCTATTAAGCTTAGTGAATACTATACTCTTTCATCTGCTTCGTGGGCTCAATGATGTTGTAATCTTTCCAAAGATCATCACTGAATCGCTTAATAGATAGGATTTCCAGTTTTTTATTCTCTTCAATTGCTTGATATTCAGTTGCCGTAAAGTTCTGAGCATCTGTAAATAAAATCTCCGTTGATTCTAAAGCATTTACGGTAATTGCCAGGTCAACTTTAATTTCAGCCAACTTTTTATCGAATAAAAAGCGGTCTTTTCGCTTAATAAGACTTAGGGACCTGTTAAACTTAAAGGAATTACCTACTGTTCGTGAAATATAAGTTGGAAAATAGCCTGTTCCTGTTTTTTCAAAATAGATGGATGCAGAGTAGGAATCCTCCGAGTATCCTACACCAAGCATCGAAAAGTCCACCCCGGATTTTGCATCATTAAAATGATAATCCGCCTTAATTAAAGCATAGCTTGTTGCTGAAACAAATAATCTTCCTGAAAATCTTTCTTTTTTACGGGGTTTAAAATCAATCAGATAGGCTTCTTCTCCATTAATGATTGTCCCTCCTATGATTTTAAAATGATAATTCTGTGGTTCATATAAAAACTCCCAATCATCTTTAACTGAAAGACTTGCATAAGCCATATCCGTTTTAAACTTTAAGCGAAGCAATCGTATTTGCTGATTCTCCAGTTCCTCTGCCTGAGTCTTTATTTCTCCTTTTTCATTGGTCGAGGGCTCTAAATCTATTTTGATTAACCCACTCTTGGCTATCCAATACTCTCCCGGGGTGTTTTTCTGAAGCGTTTCATTAAATATCTGAATGAGATCAAGCGAGGTATCAAAACTTTTATCTTTTAAAGAAACTGATTTATGTACCACCAGCTTTTGACTGACTGAGTCGGCTGGGTTAGCCGAGCGATAAAGCATTCCGGCATTATCCGAGTACGACATGATGGTATCCGGAAAGGCTTCCACCATTTGCTGAATATGGTTTGCAGTGATTCCCGGTACATCAATACGCTTAACCGTTGCATCCAGATTCTTAACAACATAGGTGTCCCGTTTACGAATAAAGAAAGGGGATTTAATATATAGAAGAGGATAGTTTTTGGACCTGTTCTCCAGAATTTTTTGGATGATGAACTCCGGCTCAGGAACCTGGGCATATACCAGTAATTCGGTTAATTGGATGATTTCTTCCCGCAATTGAATGGTTAGCAGGCTATCCGTATCAGGGAAAGGAATGGCTTCATTTTTATACCCCAGATATTGAAAAACCAAACTATCAGTGACATCTATTGGTGCACGAAAGTTAAACTGACCCTGCTCATTGCTTATCGTTCCACTTTGACTGTTTTTTAGGAAGATACTTACATAGGGCAAACCTTCACCCGTTTTTAGATCGATAACGCGCCCTTGAAGTATTCGGGTTTCCTGCGCCCTTAGTCCCCCGGATAGGAGGATTAGAACTGCCAGCGCCGCAATTAGTAGTTGTTTGTGTTTTAGCATGGTAATTCAACGAGAAATTGTTCCATTTATTGATTTCCGGACCTACAAAAAGAAGACCCGATTAATGCTCAAATCTAAAGATTCCATTTTGTTAAAAATCCGATTTAAAGAGATTTTTATCTGCTTTAATATTATACTTGCAGGTAGTATTTTAACCAAACCTAAGTCATGATAACAACAAACATTTATTTGAATTTTGATGGCAATTGCCTCGAAGCTTTTGAGTTCTATAAAACCATTTTTGGTGGAGAATTCCCTTATGTAGGAACCTTTGGAGACATGCCGCCGATGGAAGGGATGCCTGAAGTGCCAGCGGATGAAAAGGCACGTATAATGCATGTTAGTTTACCCATTAGTGCTGAAACTAATTTGATGGGTAGCGATATAATGCCTTCGATGGGACAAAAACTACTTGTAGGTAATAATTTCTCTATTTCGGTTATGGCAGATACTACCGAAGATGCTGACCGGATTTTTAATGCGCTCGCCGTTAAGGGTGAAATTACGATGCCTCTCGCAAAAACCTTCTGGGGAGCTTATTATGGCCAATTAATCGACCAGTTTGGTATCAGCTGGATGCTTAATGTTGAATTACACGAAGAAAAATTCTAAACATTTTAGCCTGATAGGGAGCCGGCTACTTAGACTGATGAAGTCTTGGCTGATAAGCCATAAATTCGCAAGGTAATTTGGCTGCCTGCTCCAAAGCAAACTTTTTAGCATCCTCCGGTGTCTCAAAACGCTGGAGGATTATTTTTTGAATATGATTGGATGATAATAGCACGACATCATACATTGTCAGTTTTTCGGCATTCAGAACGGAGGTCCTTCCTCCATAGGTTCTGCGAATCATCTTCTTTTTTAAAATTGATAGAGCAGGGTAGGAGGATAATTTAAATCGCTCTTTTGACTTGAAAATCAGGAAGTTATTCTCTTTGATTATCAAATCTTCCTCTAAATTGATTTTCGTTGATGATTTTCCAATGAGAACGAATAGACCGGGAATCAATAAAACCATATTCCACGGGAAAATTTCATAAGGAAATAGTCCATTGATTATCAAAAAGATACCAAAGATTCTTATATGAATCGGAAACGTATATCCCTGTTTGTATATCATTCTTAATGGTTAATGATTAATGATTAATGGTTAATGATTAATGGTTAATTGTTAATGGTTAATTGTTAATGGTTTCGCCGAGCCCGTCCTCCCTTTAGGCAGTATGTTTGTAATGTTGGAAAAGCATAAGCCTTGTATTATTTTAGTTTTTTTAGACTACGAATTTAGGGTGGGGCAAAGACGGGCTCGGCGAAATTCTTTCCTCTTTCCTCTTTCCTCTTTCCTCTTTCCTCTTTCCTCTTTCCTCTTTCCTCTTTCCTCCTTCCTCTTTCCTCCTTCCTCCTTCCTCTTTCCTCTTTCCTCCTTCCTCTTTCCTCCTTACAGCATCCCGTGCTTCTCCATGCGGCGCCGCAGCGACTGAGGAGTGATTCCCAGTTTCCGGGCAGCTTCATGGATATTTCCGCAACTTAATTCCAGTGCCTCTTTTACAATCGACTCCTCATGACGATTTAAATTCAAATCTGATTTATTTTTCCCGGATTCTGCTTTCTCAGACTCATTTAACTCCTCGATGGACAGTTTGGCAAGGCCAAAATCATTTAAACATAAGACTTCTGATTGGCTCAGAATAACAGCTCTTTCAACCATATTTCCCAGCTCTCGCACATTCCCCGGGAATGGATATTTCAAGAGTTGCTCCACAATGGCCGGGTCATACGACTTGATGGGCTTTTTGATGCGATTCGCCGATTTGGAAACAAAATGTTCAAACAAAACTGGAATATCATCGGTGCGTTCCCGAAGGGGTGGAATTTTAAGTTCAAAAACGGATAGTCGATGGAATAAATCGTTTCTGAATTGCCCATCCAGAATTGCCTTGGGTAAATCTTTGTTGGTTGCCGCAATCACACGGGTTCCAATCGAAATGATTTTCTTTCCGCCAATCTTTTTTATCTCTTTGGATTCCAACACGCGTAACAATTTGGCTTGCAAGCGAATATCCATCTCGCTGATTTCATCCAGGAACAACATCCCATCCGATGCCAGCTCAAACAATCCCGTTTGGTCTTCTACAGCACCGGTAAATGCCCCTTTCATGTGCCCAAAGAACTCACTTTCAAACAAATCAAAAGGAATTGATGCGCAGTTGGTCGGGATAAAAGCTTCCCGATTTCGTTTGCTCATCTGATGAATATAGCGTGCAAGTACTTCTTTCCCGGTTCCACTTTCCCCCGAAATAAGCACCGGAACATCCTCGATTTTGGCAATCATTTCCGACAGTTTCACAATTTCTTCCATCTGCCGGCTCTTATACACAATAGGTTGACGCTGCTGATTCTCAATCAAAGTATGATACCGCCGTAATTTGGAGTCGGTTCGGGCTAATTGTGTTTTGGTTTGCTGGAAGCTGTGAGTCCGCGTAATAGCCAAATGAATATCGCTTAGCTGGAAAGGTTTTCGAATAAAATCATCCGCCCCTTCCCGCATGGCTTCTACCACTAGTTTATGGTCCGAATATGCTGAAATCATGATTACCTGCAGCCGTTCAAAAATAGGTTTTACTTTTTTCAAAAAGCTAATACCGTCCATTTCCGGAAGGTGTATATCCAGTAAAAGTAAATCAATCTCGTTTGTCTCTAAAATGCGGAGCGCGTCGTTGATATGATTGGCCGCAAACACCTGCATTTCCAATTCCTCCAGAAATGTCTTAATCCCTGTGGTTATGGCTGTTTCATCATCTAAAATCAGAACAGAATAGTCTGGTTTCATTAAGTTAGTATTTGCTGCAAAGATACGATTTCGGATGACTTTACTTATCTCTTAACTTACAAAAATGATTTTTCCCCCGGATTTCATTTCCCTGTTATGTTGATTTTTTTTAGTTGGGCGTTCCCCTTCGGGTCGGGCTTTCCGCTGCAAGTCCTCACGGGGATCGCAACCCTCCATTCACTGTACGGGATTGAATGCCCCGTTCCGGGCTTTCCGCTCCAATCCCTAACGCATTCCTCCTTCCTCCTTCAATGAATTGTTGATTTGTTGATTCGTTTATTTGTTTATTTGTCCCGAATCGCTCCGCTCTCGGGATTTCGCTGCGCTCAATTTATTTGTTTCACCGCAGTCATATTTCTTCTTTCCTCCTTCCTCCTTCCTCCTTCCTCCTTCCTCTAGGCCGCAGGCCGTTCCTCGTTCCTCCTTCCTCTAGCCGAAGGCATGTATAAATAAAATCCGAAAATGGATGATATCATAATTCTCTAGTCCGTTTACGGATTTATAAAAATTAAACTACCCTGGTGATGATTTGTATAGTGTTGAATATCAATAGATAATTAAAAAGTATCAGGAACTGGCACGATTTTTAAACTGTTTGGTTTTGAACAGAAATCAGAAAAGATGTTAGAATTAGTTAGAGAACCCTCCGTTATCCATAATTTATCCCTCCAACACGTTTTATGAAGTCGTTTTTATTCGAATTTACGGTGCTTCCCGATAATACCCTGATGGATGTTGTTGACTTGTCAAATGCCTATGGGAATTACCATTATCCATATCATCCAGCCATCAGCATTCAGGATTTTCTAAAAGAAAATTACCTTCAGCTAGTCTCCGAAGGAATTTCATTTATCCGCAGCGCCTCTGCCGATGAGCTCGATTTTAAATGGAATGATGCTCAGGATAAGCTTATTATCAATCTATTTTGTAACGATGGTAAGTCTGTAACAGTCCGGTTTTATCATCTGCTCGAAAACCCAATTTCTCCCGTTCCAAGCACTTTAGGGGATGCCTCCAATTCAGACCATTCACCACTGGCCGGTTGCGATTATCCCGACATTCAGTTCTTCCTTGAAAATTCAATTGAAGGAATGATTATCCATGACGAGATAGGGGAGATATTATTTGCAAATCAAGTCTTTATTGACTTTGCCGGCTCTGATCCCACCGGAAAACACTTATCCGATTTCTTTATTCTGAAATACCAGGATTACAATCAACTTCCGGCTTTATTGGAAAATTCAGGAGTCATTCCGCTCCAGTCAATTACGCCTGAGTCCAAATCCACCCTCGAATTTGCACTGGATTCTATCCCGGTTCGCTATATGAAAAAACCGGTGTGGCTAAGTGTCGTTAAAGAAATTCCGGATATTCGTTCCCGCTACCTGAATTTATTGGAAACAGAGCAACGTTACCGAGGCATCGTCTCGAATATGTGTACCATTGCATACGCCTATCGTTACGACCCGCAAAAAGATTCATTTCAAATGGATTGGATTGACGGTCAACTTGATATTCTCCCCTGGGATGACCCAAATTCGATGTTTGATATAGAGAAATTTTATGCGGCTATTGACCCGCGTGATTTGCCGGCTGCTATGCATAAGGAAGAAATGCTGCGGAAAGGAAAATCTACGTTTATTTCTTTCCGTGGCACCGGAGGTCATGGAAGAAAACTCTGGCTGACCGATCATAACTGGTATGTTGGAAAATCGGAAGATGGCAGCTATCGTTTTTATGGAATTCTAACCGATTTAACTACGGAGAAGAAGATTGGAAACCAGCTTAATCAGCTTTGGGTGGCAATCAATAATAGCTCAAACACGATTATTATCGTGGATAATACAGGAACCATTGAATTCGTGAATCCTGCTATCAAGAAGGATTTGGGCTATGATCCGGAATACTTTCTGGGTAAAAATTATCGGCATTTGCTTGCCTTTGTGGAAGATAAACAAGTCTTTAAATTGATAAAATCGGAACTTCAACAGCGTAATGTTTGGACTTCCAAGATGCCATTCAAAACTGCTCAGGGAAAAGTAGTTGTTTTTAGCGTTGCCTTTTCTCCCATTTTTAGTGAAGATGATGAATTTGAGCGAATTGTCATTGTAAGCCAGAATATCACCGAAATGTTGCAATTGGAACGTCAATTGTTCCACAAAGATAAGCTCAGCACCATTGGGATGTTTGCCAGTGGTATCGCTCATGATTTTAATAACATCCTCCAGATTATTGGTACCTACAGTGAATTAATCGATTTACATACCTCCCCGGAAGATGCTATTCATACCTATATTGAACAGATTACCAAGGCTAAAATTCGCGGCGCCAGACTGATTGAGCATCTTATTTCCTTTGGAAAACCGGGCATTATCCGTAAAAAGGAATTAATGGTTCAGTTATTAATTGATGTGAATATGAGTTTCTTCCTGGAATTGGTTCCCAAGCGAATCCGATTTACTGGTGAAGTGTATCATCATCATCATATTTATGCCAATGAGACCAGTATGCAGCAATTATTGATTAACCTGATAAAAAATGCCGTACAGTCCATTTCCGGCTCAGGCGAAATCAGTTTGCATTCTAGTTATATCCGCGCTAATTCTACCTTGTATAAAGTGACCCAGGATATGATATCCTTCGAAGTGGAAGATACCGGATGTGGCATTCCCAAGCAGAATCTGAATCAAATTCTGGAACCTTATTTTAGTACCAAGGAAAGCGGTGATGGAAGTGGTCTTGGGCTTGCTATCGTTCATTCTATTGTAACTGACCACAATGGAATGATTCAAATCAGTTCCGAAGAAGGAAAAGGTACAAAAATTACAGTTTTACTTCCGGCTATTGTCAAAGAAGATTAATTACACTTAATTATTCGGCGATTCCGAATTTCTCCATTCTTCTCCTCAACGATTGCTGGGTAATTCCAAGCTTCTGGGCTGTTTTAACTTTATTATTTTGGCAAACAGCCAGTGCCTTTACGATTAAGGCATATTCCTGCTGATCCAGATTATAGTTTTCGGCTGCCACTGAAATCATTTTTTTCTTTTTGGAGGTGGTGTGCTTCGGTTCATCCCAATCCGGATTAAAGTCCCCCAACTGCAGCTCGTCTGTTTGCGCCACAATGACAGCCCTTTCGACCATATTGCGCAATTCGCGTACATTCCCGGGGAAAGGATGCTGCATCATCTTTTCGATTATATCCGGGTTATAGTTTTTAAAGTTACGATTATGCCGCTGACTCAGTTGCCCAATGAAGAACTCAAACAATAAGGGGATGTCTTCTTTACGCTCCCGTAGTGGAGGAAGATGAATCTCGAATACACCCAGCCGGTGATATAAATCGTTCCGAAAAGTTCCCTCTTTAATCGAGTTTTTGATGTTTCGATTGGTTGCCGCAATCACACGGGTATTGATTTTAGTGATTTTTTTGGCTCCGATGGACATAAGTTCCTTGGATTCCAGTACGCGCAAGAGCTTGGGCTGCAGGCGAATATCCATTTCATTGATTTCATCCATAAACAAGATGCCATCGGTAGCTAACTCAAATAATCCGGTTTGATCATTCGACGCTCCCGTAAATGAACCACGCTGATGACCAAAGAATTCACTTTCAAATAAATCGAACGGAATGGAAGCGCAATTGGCAGGGATGAAAATTTTGTCATGACGCTTACTTTTTTCATGGATAAAGCGGGCCACAATTTCTTTGCCGGTGCCGCTTTCCCCGGTTAGTAATACCGGAACATCCTCAATGGCTGCAATCGTTTCAGCCATTCGGGCTACTTCTGCCATAACTGCACTCTGATATATCAAACTGCTTTGTTGTGGTTGCATCAGGCTGGTTAGCTTCTGGAATCTGGAATTCGTTTGCTGAACCTGATTTTCTTTATCCTGGAGATTTAAGGCTCGTTTGAGGGACATAAGTACCTCATTCATATCGAAGGGTTTGCGAATAAAATCAACCGCTCCTTCCTGCATGGATCGCACCACAGAGTCATGGTGGTACATAGCTGATATCATGATGACTTGCAGCGTTGGATACAGCGGTTTGATGCGTTGCAAAAAGGTAATCCCATCCATATCCGGCATATTGATATCCAGCAAGATGACATCAATTTCCTTCAGTTCAAGAATCCTCACAGCTTCATTAATACGATTAGCCGTAAAACTCATGTAAGACATCGCCGTCAGGTAGTCCTTCAGACTTTGCGTTACGGCCGGTTCATCGTCCAGAATTAGTATTTTAGGTTTCATTGCTTCTCACATTAGATTTACTCAATGGGTAATTGCGCACCAAATTCCGGCACAAATGTATAAAATATACTCCGATTTCGGATAAAAATAAAAAGAGCGACCACCTTCGCCTGAGGAAGGAGGAAGGAGGAACGGCTTTGCCTGAGGAAGGAGGAAGGAGGATCGGCTTTGCCTGAGGAAGGAGGAAGGAGGAAAGAGGAAGGAGGAAAGATGAAAGAGGAAATACGACTGCGGTGACACAAATAAATTGAGCGCAGCGAAATCCCGAGAGCGGAGCGATTCGGGACAAATAAACAAATAAATGAATCAACAATTCATTGAAGGAGGAAAGAGGAAATACGACTGCGGTGAAACAAATCAATTGAGCGCAGCGAAATCCCGAGAGCGGAGCGATTCGGGACAAATAAACGAATCAACAAATCAACAATTCATTGAAAGAGGAAGGAGGAAAGAGGAAAGAGGAAGGAAGAAATACGACTGCGGTGACACAAATAAATTGAGCGCAGCGAAATCCCGAGAGCGGAGCGATTCGGGACAAATAAATTGAGCGCTGCGAAATCCCGAGAGCGGAGCGATTCGGGACGAATCAACAAATCAACAATTCATTGAAGGAGGAAAGAGGAAGTGGAAATACGACTACGGTGAAACAAATCAATTGAGCGCAGCGAAATCCCGAGAGCGGAGCGATTCGGGACAAATAAACAAATAAACGAATCAACAAATCAACAATTCATTGAAAGAGGAAAGAGGAAGGAGGAAGGAGGAAAGAGGAAGGAGGAACGAGGAAGCTTTGCAAAGAGCAATAACCTCGTAGAGGTTCAATATGGGTAGAATGCAGAAGCTTATTAACGCACCTGCGCGGGTTCCACGTTATTGTCAATGGAATAGAATGCCGGCAACCCGCGCATGA
>JAIPAR010000001.1 GCA_021739985.1 Bacteroidales bacterium
GGAAGGTTTGTTTATTTTAGATGATAATGGAACACCAGCCCTACTAAGTGACGATCAAAAAAGAAAACTTGTCGTTAAAAATGAAGAAGGAGAAGTTGTCAATGAAGTGTATTCGATTGCGGAAGATAATGATGGGGTAATTTGGGTTGGAACCAATCAAGGAATATTATTGTTTTACAATTCATGGTCTGTATTTGAACAACTGGCTTACTATGGGAACCGAATTATTGTAAATTTAGATGGAACTCCTCAAGTTTTACTAGGTACTGAGACAATAACAGATATTGAGGTAGATGGAGCAAACCGGAAATGGCTTGGCACCCAAAGCGGTGGAGTCTTTCTGATGTCGGCTGATGGGCGAACCCAACTGGCTTCCTATAACAGTACAAATAGTCCACTTTTATCAAATACCGTGTATGCTATTGCGATTAACCATTTAACAGGCGAAGTCTTTTTTGGAACCGATAAAGGCCTTTCATCACTTAGATCCGAAGCAACCACCATTTATCCTGAATTTGGGAAATTATTGGTATTTCCCAATCCCGTTCGTCCGACTTATGAAGGAGAGGTTGTTATACAGGGAGCTGTTGAAAATACAACTGCTTACATCACCGACATTTCAGGAAATCTTGTTTTCTCTTCGCTGGCTTATGGAGGGCAGATTGTATGGAACCGAAAAGATTTTTCAGGAAATGAAGTAGCTTCCGGAGTATATCTGGTATTTTGTGCCGGGGCTGACGGAGAAAAAAGTGCAGTAACTAAACTTCTGATTATCAACTAACTAATTGCCTAAATCGGAAATAAATTTAATACGAATCAGTCGAATTTCTTCTTCTGAATAATCATTTTCTCCTAAGGCATTTAAAGCGTCCTGAACCGACTCTGTCTCAGCTTCTTCCTTGAAGTAGGTATATATTTCTTCGGCTTTATCTTCATCAATTGTATCATCAATATAATAATGAATATTGAGTTTAGTTCCCGAATTTACAATAGATTCGATTTCATCAATCAATTCTAGCATATCTAATCCTTTAGCTTCAGCAATATCTTCGAGTGGCATTTTGCGGTCAATACTCTGAATGATAAAGACTTTCAGCCCTGATTTATTAACGACCGATTTAACGACCATATCTTGAGGGCGTTCAATTTCATTTTCTTCGACATGTTTTTTAATTAGGGCGATGAAATCTTTTCCGAACTTGGTAGCCTTTCCGGTGCCAACTCCACTTATTTGAGTCAATTCCTCCATCGTAATGGGGTATTGTGTGGCCATTTCTTCGAGTGATGGGTCTTGAAAAATGACGAAAGGAGGCAGATTTAATTTTTTAGCCAGATGTTTTCTCAAATCTTTCAACATGCCTAATAATTCCATGTCCCCTGAGCTAGAGCCAACCATTTTCGGGTCAATTCCTTCTTCCTCATCCTCAAAATCATGGTCAAGTGTAAGCATGAAAGAACTCGGGTCATTTAGGAAATCATGACCAGGTTTAGTAACTTTCAATAAGCCATAATTTTCAATATCTTTATCAATGAATCGGGCAACCATAGCCTGACGGAAGACGGCATTCCAGAATTTTTCATCTTTTTCTCTGCCTGAACCAAACTCTTCCAATGTATGGTGACGATTTAATTTAATGGCGGAGGTTATATTCCCGGCAAGGACAGAAGCCACGTGGTCAGCTTTGAATTTCTCTTTGACAGCCAGGATAGCTTCAAGAGCCTGAATCACGAAGTCTTTCCCTTCGAAACGAACCTTTGGGTTTAAGCAATTATCGCATGATCCGCAATTATCTTGTTTATATTCTTCTCCAAAATAATGCAGCAGAATTTTCCTTCGACAAACAGAGGATTCGGCATAAGCAACTGTTTCGAGTAAAAGTTGCTTGCTAATTTCCTGTTCAGCAATTGGTTTTCCTTGAGTAAACTTTTCAAGTTTCTGAATGTCTTTATACGAATAAAAGGTTATACATTTCCCTTCGCCGCCGTCCCGGCCGGCACGACCCGTTTCTTGATAATAACCTTCCAGGCTTTTGGGGATATCATAGTGAATAACAAAACGGACGTCAGGCTTATCAATTCCCATTCCAAAGGCAATAGTAGCGACAATCACATCAGCTTCTTCCATTAAAAAGCGGTCCTGATTGAGGGAACGGGTTGGGCCATCGATACCGGCATGATAGGGTAAAGCTTTAATTCCATTTACAACTAAAGTTTCAGAAAGCTCTTCCACTTTTTTACGGCTGAGGCAATAAATGATACCTGATTTGCCTTGGTTGTTCCGGATGAACTTGATAATTTCCTTTTCGGTATTTACTTTAGGCCGGATTTCGTAGTATAGATTTTCCCGGTTAAAGGAAGATTTAAACACTGTTGCATCCAGCATTCCCAGGTTTTTTTGGATGTCGTGCTGCACTTTGGGAGTTGCTGTAGCAGTCAGCGCAATAACCGGAGCGCGACCTATCTCATTCATAATCGGGCGGATACGACGATATTCCGGGCGGAAATCATGACCCCATTCTGAGATACAATGCGCTTCATCTACAGCATAGAACGAAATCGTGACTTTCTGCAGGAAGTCAATATTTTCTTGTTTGGTCAGCGATTCGGGTGCAACATATAGCAATTTAGTTTTGCCTGCCAGGATATCTGCTTTTACATTGGTGATGGCGGTTTTGGTAAGGGAGGAGTTCAGAAAGTGGGCAACCCCATCTTCAGAACTAAAACCACGCATGGCATCGACCTGATTTTTCATCAGGGCGATAAGCGGGCTAATAACCACAGCCACTCCATCTTTGAGCAGTGAGGGTAGTTGATAGCATAATGATTTACCCCCACCAGTGGGCATCAATACAAATGTATCCCGTCCAGCCAGGACATTTTCAATGATATCCTTCTGCAGGCCCTTGAAACGTACAAAACCGAAGTATTTCTTCAGTGTTTCAAAAATCGGATAATCGGTCACTTCATTCATTCGAACATTGTCTGTTAATCCTGTTTCCTCTCGGATAATAAGCCTTTTTGTAGTAAAACCAATAAGCCGAAGGTTATCCGGCTTATCAGGTCTTAGTAAAAATAAACATTCCTTATTTATTAAACAAATTTATTTGAGTTTCATTGAGGAATTAATGATTATTAACAGTGGAAGATATTTAATTACCTTTGTAAGCGTTTGTCGGAGCGGGGTCTTCCGGCGAAATTCTGACCATAAAATTCCGGTTTAATCAGACCCCATCCGGAGCCAAAAACCTGCAAAGGGATGGAAAGTACTATTATCAAACAAGCCATTGAAAGTATTAAAATACAGGCTGATGCTGTTGCCAACCTGGCCAATCATCTGCAAGAGGAATTCGATTCCATTATACGACTGTTATACGAATCGAAAGGTCGAATAATCATCACCGGCATTGGAAAAAGTGCCATCATCGCCCAAAAAATCACTGCAACCTTGAATTCAACGGGTACTCCGGCTATTTTTATGCATGCAGCCGACGCTATCCATGGCGATTTAGGCATCATTCAACCCGACGATGTAGTACTTTGTTTGTCCAAATCCGGGAATACACCTGAAATCAAGGTGCTTGTTCCGCTCATCCGCAATTTGGGCAATAAGGTTATTGGTATGGTAGCCGATAAGCAATCCTACCTGGCCAAGCATGCCGACTTTGTTTTATACACACCGATATCTCGTGAAGCTTGCCCGAATAATCTGGCTCCAACAAGCTCTACGACTGTCCAATTAGTAATGGGTGATGCTGTAGCCGTTTGTTTACTAAGTTTGAGAGGCTTTTCGGAGATGGACTTTGCGCGTGTGCATCCGGGGGGGTCGCTCGGCAAAAAGCTGTACATGCGTGTCAGTGATATTTATCTCAACAACGAATCCCCCAGGGTTTTATCATCCGAAAACATCCGAAACATTATCCTCGAAATATCTACCAAACGATTAGGTGCAACAGCTGTTACCACCGAAGACGGACGACTATTAGGCATTATCACCGACGGAGATATTCGCCGCATGCTTGAAAGAAACCAGCCAATGGATCAGTTGAAGGCTTCAGATATTATGTCAACAAAGCCTAAAACCATTCACCCCGATGAAATGGCGGTTAATGCTTTTCATATCATGGAAAGTAACAGTATCACGCAATTGCTTGTTGTTGAAGAAGGTATTTACAAAGGAATTATACATTTGCATGACCTTTTAAAGGAAGGAATTGTTTAAGGGAATAAAATTCCGATTTCAAGCAGAACCATGAAACAAGCCGAGTCATCCAAACCCAAAGAGATGTCCTTTCTGGACCATCTGGAAGTGCTGCGCTGGCATTTGGTTCGCTCGGTGATTGCCGTATTGATTCTGGCCGTTTTGGCTTTTATTTATAAAGATATTTTGTTTGACCGGCTCATTTTTGCGCCGAAAGATCCGAATTTTTTAACCAACAGGCTTTTTTGCCAAGCCGGCGGCTGGCTGAATGAATTGCTGGGTCCCATTGGATTGTCCATTAACCCGGATGCCCTTTGTATCAACCAACATCCGGTGAATCTATACAATATTAATTTATCCGGTCAATTCACTACCCATATTCAAATCTCCATGCTGGCCGGAATTATCCTGGCGTTTCCCTATATTTTTTATGAAACCTGGCGTTTTATCCGCCCGGCACTTTATGCACGTGAAGTACGTCATAGTAAAGGTGCTATTTTTTACACAACAGGGCTTTTTATGAGCGGCGTTTTGTTTGGATATTACCTGGTTGTACCCTTAACTATCCATTTTTTTACAGGCTATCAAATTAGTGGACAAGTTGCCAACGAAATCAATCTAAGTTCTTATATATCAAGCTTTTCATCTGTTGTTTTATCCAGCGGAATTATCTTTGAACTGCCTGTACTGGTGTATTTTTTTTCCAAAATCGGTCTGGTAAGTTCACAATTTTTGAAACGATATCGCAAACATGCCATCATAGTATTACTGATTATTTCTGCCATTATCACACCACCGGATGTATTCAGTCAAATACTGGTTGGAACGCCGCTGCTGATTTTATATGAAGCCAGCATAGTAATAGCCAGACGGGTGGAGCGAAATAAAGCATTGGAATCAGTATAAACATCAATCTTCATACACATGCAATTACGGGCCGAAAATGTTGTTAAAAAGTACAAGAGCCGTACGGTGGTGAAAGGAGTATCCATTCATGTAAGCCAAGGCGAAATTGTGGGATTACTGGGACCCAACGGTGCCGGAAAGACAACTACTTTCTACATGATTGTTGGATTGGTTAAACCCTTATCAGGAAAGATATTTTTTGATGATCAGGAAATCACAGCCGAGCCGGTTTATAAACGGGCACAGCGGGGAATTGGCTATTTAGCTCAGGAAGCATCGGTTTTCAGGAAGATGAGCGTAGAAGATAATATTCGGTCGGTTTTGGAAATGACTAAATTTCCCAAAGCGTATCAAATCGAAAAAACAGAAAAGCTAATTGAGGAATTTGGCCTGGAAAAAATCCGGAAGAGTTTGGGTAATCAATTATCGGGAGGGGAGCGGCGGCGAACCGAAATTGCCCGGGCACTGGCACTGGATCCCAAATTTATCTTACTCGATGAACCATTTGCAGGCGTTGACCCAATTGCAGTAGAAGACATTCAACAAATTGTATCATCCTTAAAAGAAAAAAATATTGGAATTTTGATTACCGACCATAATGTGCATGAAACGCTTTCAATTACAGACAGAGCTTACCTGCTTTTTGAGGGAGAAGTGTTAAAATCCGGTACTGCTAAAGATTTATCAGAAGATGAACAAGTTAGAAAAGTGTATCTTGGCCAAAATTTTGAACTACGCAAATAATACTATAACAGATAAAATTCAAGGCTTAATTAAAAACAACTAACCTTCTTTGTTAATAAAATTTATATGATTAAGAGATTCCTTATGCTGGTGGTTGCCGGATGGTTACCTTTTCAGTATTTATCCGCCCAGGTCACCCATTTATGTGATCAGCCTTACTATTTTGAAGAAGCTGTTCGTGAAGACCCTGGTTACCTTGACCGAATCAACGAATTGGAAGCGTTTACGAAAGACTTTATCTCTCGCAAACAAGCGCTGGAGACAATATACACCGTTCCTGTTGTTGTACACGTCATGCATACGTATGGGGATGAAAACATTTCACGTGAACAAGTTATAGAAGCAATCAATCAGCTCAATTTAGATTATTCAAAATCAAATTCAGATACAGGATTTATAATCGCACCTTTTAAGGGACTCGCAGGGAATGTAGGAATTCGATTCAAACTAGCCCAACTTGACCCGGAAGGAAATTGCACGGATGGGATTCTTCGTATCTTGACCCCATTAACTCATGCGGCTGATGATAATATTAAAGATCTGTCTCGTTGGCCACGTAGTGAATATCTTAACATTTGGGTTGTTGGCACGATTGCTTCAGGAGCAGCCGGCTATAGCTATTATCCTGGTGTTAATGCCGACCGGGATGGGGTTGTATTACGAAGCGATTACATGGGTAGTATAGGTAGCAGTTCCACCACCCGAGCACATACCTTATCGCATGAAGTTGGGCATTGGCTCAATCTGGCTCATCCCTGGGGAAATACCAACGATCCCGGCGTATCAACCAATTGTGAAACTGATGATGATGTAGAAGATACTCCTAATACGATTGGACATACAAGCTGCGACTTGTGGGCAGAAACTTGCGGCTCACTTGACAATGTGCAGAATTTTATGGAGTATTCATATTGTACACGCATGTTTACCAACGGACAAGCAATCCGAATGATAGCGGCATTAAACTCGAATACAAGCAGTAGAAAAACCTTATGGCAGGAATCAAATCTTTGGGCAACAGGCACACATCCAAGCTACCAAACTTTACCATGTACTCCAATTGCAGATTTTATGGCCAGCACTACATTTTCCTGCACGGCCACCAATATCCAATTTTTTGACTATTCCTACAATTCTCAGGTTGGACAATGGCATTGGTATTTCCCAGGGGGTTCTCCATCTGAATCTTTTGAAAAAAACCCAATTATTAGTTATTCAGCACCCGGATCCTATGCTGTTCATCTCAAGTCATATTCGCAAACGGGAAGCGATTCAACCATGAGAGAATCCTATATTAATATTCAAAATAATGACACAAACGTCACTCTTCCTTTTATCGAAGATTTTGAATCCTCAAGCTTCCCTGTTGCCAGTAATTATCCAACCAGTCAATGGTATATCGAAGGAGATGCAATCAATACATGGACTTATACCAGTCTTGCATCATCCTTAGGAAATAGCTGTGTATTCCTCAATAATCGGGAAAATAATTATGGAGAATATTGTACATTAATTTCACCCATCATCAATATTCCTGAACACACTGAAAGCATCAGTTTACATTTTGAATACGCTTATGTGCAGTCGGATGAACAGTCAGAAGATGAACTACTCATCTATTTATCAAAAGATTGTGGCACAACCTGGATGATACGCTATACAAATGAAGGCTATTTCCTTTCCTCTACCGGCGAATTAGAAGATGGTATTTTTATTCCCAATTCTTCCGATTGGAAAAGCGTGGATCGTGATTTGACTTCTCTTTTAGTTGGATCTACTTCTTTTCATTTGAAATTCAAATTCACGAATGCTTATGGAAATAATTTCTTCCTCGATAATTTACAAATAAATGCGATTATCAACACTCCTGAATTCGAAATCAGCGGAACACAAATTCTTCTACACCCAAATCCGGTCAAAGAAAATGGGAATATCCTCATAACCAGTAAAGCATCTTACCCTGCTGAAATCCAAATTTATAACATTCAGGGTTCCATAATTGCTACGCAAGCTGTAGAGTTGATTCCAGGGAATAATGAATTTGCTCTAAAAAATCTAGGTGAATTTAGTAAAGGCATCTACTTTGTAAAAGTAGAAACTTCAGCAGGAGTAGCTATCGAAAAGCTGGTCATTCAATAATCTAACCATACTTAAGCTTGTGTTTGGCAGCCGGCGTTTTCGTCGAGGCTGCACGCACAGCCGATTCCCTTGTCTGACAAGCCCGAAGAAGCTTTGCATCCCATGGGAGGAACGGTATCATTTTTAGTGAAAAAAAGTTTGATAGCTATGGCAGCCATGGCAATGGCTACTATAATCAAGGCAAATAAGAATAATTTCCAGAACATAGGCAGTTTTTTAATCAGCCAAATGAAGTCCTTTATAGCTTGGTTTGCTCAATTCTTCGGGTTCTGCAAAATCACTTAGGAGTGTTTCGTGTTTTTTTCGAAGGCTATTCAAAGCCTTCTGCTGCTCCTGACGATCCCAGGTTTTAGCACACACGATTTTCCTTTTACGCATATCGCGGTTATGCCCGACATGAGTTTCCGGAAATTTTCCATTTTTTTTGACTAACATTGTGATTGCCATACCGAGGATAGCTAAAACCAGCAAAATAGCCGAAACCGTAATCATTTGAACAAATACCATAAGCACCTTGGTTTGGCTGCAAAAGTAATAAGTTTATAATCACACGATGAACAAAAAAGCTGAGCTTTTGTTCTTCGATGGAAAATTAAACAGACAGGCACATCGGCCCGAAGGGCGCAAAACCTGCTAATCAACTGAAGGAAAAGATAGTATATAAACACTAAAAATATGTCGAAAGGTAAAGGAAAAGGAATTACAGAGGCTTATAAGAAGGAAGTTCTCGATGATTACCGTATGGCTAATATTAGCCGGAATTGCTCCGTCATCGGGCGAAAAGAAGTATTGACCGGAAAAGCCAAGTTTGGAATTTTTGGAGATGGAAAAGAAGTTGCCCAATTAGCTTTGGCTAAGCAATTTAAAAAAGGGGACTGGCGTTCGGGTTATTACCGGGATCAAACCTGGATGATGGCCGTTGGCTTATTCTCCCCGGAAGAGTTTTTCTATCAATTATATGGGGAAACAAACCCGGAATTAAGTCCCTCCAATGGTGGAAGAACCTTTAATAATCACTTCGGTAGTCGATCAATTAATGAAGATGGAAGCTGGAAAGATTTGACTCAACAACCAAACACATCGGCTGATATTTCACCAACTGCCGGCCAGATGCCACGTTTACTGGGATTAGCCTGGGCATCCAAACTCTTCCGCCAAAATCCTGAATTACATCAATTTACAACATTATCCAACCAAGGAAACGAAGTTGCTTTTGGCTCCATTGGAGATGCCAGTACATCCGAAGGGCATTTCTGGGAAACTATCAATGCAGCCGGGGTCTTGCAAGTTCCTATGGCAATCTCCATTTGGGATGACGGCTTTGGAATCTCCGTTCCTCAAAAATATCAAACTACCAAGCAAAACCTATCTTCCCTCCTGAGTGGGTTCCAAAGTGATGAGCATGGAAAAGGATTTGAAATCTACACCAGCAAAGGTTGGGATTATCCGCATCTGGTAGAAACTTATCAGCGTGCCATTGAAAAATGTCGCACAGAGCACGTACCGGTTGCTATTCATGTGAAGGAAATGACACAGCCTCAGGGCCATTCCACCTCCGGTTCACACGAGCGATACAAAAGTGAAGAACGCTTGCAGTGGGAAATTGATTTCGACCCAATTCGAAAAATGCGTGATTGGATGATTGAAAGCGGAATTGCAACACCAGCCGAACTCGATCAAGTTGAAGCCGATGCAATGACTATTACGAAAGATGCCCGCCGTAAGGCATGGGCTAATTTCAAAGGTCCAATCGAAGCAGAACGCGAAAAACTGATTCATATCATTGAAAATCGTCCTTGCCGTTGCAAACGCGAAGGAATTGATAAACCAGGTCTCGTAGTAGCTGATTTGAAAAAAGTTATCTCTCCCATTCGAAAAGATAATTTCGCAGCCGCAAAGAAAGTGCTCCGTCATGTGTGCCTCGACTGTAACATTCGCGAAAGTCTGCAATCAGAGCTAAGCGACTGGATGGAAAGAAATTACGAAGATGGCCATCAGCGCTATAATACCAAACTATATGTTGAAGATCAAACTTCTGCCGTGCTTGTGCAAGGGGTTAAACCTCAGTACAGTGCTGAAACCAAAGAAGTAGCCGGCCGGGAAGTCCTGCGTGATAATTGGGATTATATCTTTGCGAATAATCCCAAAGTGGTCATTTTTGGGGAAGATGCCGGTCATATCGGTGGCGTGAACCAATCACTCGAAGGTCTTCAAAAGAAATATGGCGAAATTCGGGTTACCGATACCGGAATCCGTGAAAACACCATTATGGGTCAGGGACTTGGACTGGCGCTCCGCGGATTGCGCCCCATTACCGAGATTCAATACTTCGACTATTTGCTTTATGCGCTCCAAACCATGAGCGATGATTTAGCAACAACCCACTATCGTACTGTTGGTGGACAGAAAATTCCGGTTATCATTTCAACACGAGGTCACCGTTTAGAAGGAATCTGGCATTCAGGTTCTCCATTAAGCATGGTTATCAATTCCATCCGTGGGGTGTATGTATGCGTTCCACGAAACATGACACAAGCTGCCGGATTCTATAACACGCTGCTGGCAGCTGAAGATCCTGCATTGGTTATCGAACCTTTAAACGGATATCGTTTAAAAGAGAAAATGCCTGAAAACATTGGGCATTTCAGAACACCGCTGGGAATTCCCGAAATACTGCACGAAGGAAAAGATTTAACCTTGGTAACTTATGGTTCCTGCGTTCGAATTGCTCAGGATGCCATCGAACAGCTGAAAGAATTCAATATTTCAGTTGAATTAATTGATGTTCAAACCCTCTTGCCTTTCGATACCAATCACATGATTGTTGAATCGATTAAAAAGACCGGAAAAGTACTCTTCTTCGATGAAGATGTCCCCGGAGGAGCAACTGCATTCATGATGCAAAAAGTGCTGGAAGAACAAAAAGCATTCTATTATCTCGATGCTGAGCCCCGCACATTAGCCGGCGAAGAGCATCGCCCGGCCTATGCCACCGATGGAGATTATTTCTCCAATCCGAATGCAGAAAACGTTTTTGAAATCGTTTATGACATGATGCGGGAGAGTAATCCTGTAAAATATCCAAAACTATATTAAGAAGAACCGCGAAAGCGGTTTTTTTTTGCTCCAAACGCAACTAAATCTACATTTCGCATCTTCGGACTGTTGGGAAATACTGAATCATCTTTATCTTCGTTTGATTTTAGCATTCCCTTCCTGTTTAAGTTTGAAAAAACATAAACAAAGGATTAGCCCTAATTTGAAGAAAATGAGAAGTAGCAAACTACTGAATCTGGCGATTCTTTTTACAATCCTTCCGTTCCTCTTTTCCTGCACTCAGGATGAAGGTTACGGTGGAACCTCGTCCATTATAGGTCAGGTTTATATCAAGTATTACAATGATGATTTCAGCCTCTTTTTATATGAGGAGCCAGCCGGGGACGAAGAGGTTTATATTGTTTTTGGAGATGAAGAAGCCTCCGGAGATAATGTAAACACAACATACACAGGCGATTTCAAATTCGACTATCTTTTCCCGGGGTCTTATGACATCGTGTTTTATTCCCTGGATACCAGCCGTCCCTATCTCGATGAACAACCCGTGGTGCTAAACGTCAGTCTCGATCGTGAGGAAGATAGAAACCTGGGGATTCAGTATATTTACAAATCCAAAGACTGGGATGAGGGCAGCTCAACCATTCGCGGTCAAATTTTCCTGATTAATTACAAAAGTGAATCTATTTGGCCTGATTATATGATAGTGAAAGATACATCGTATGCGCAGGACATTGATGTGTACCTGGTGTATGGATCTCATCTTCAATATGATGAGCGAATCCGTACCATGGATGATGGAAGTTTTGCATTTACCAATCTCATTCCGGGCAATTACCGCATTTTTGTATATTCGGAAGACCTCAGCGGAGCCACTCAGTATCAGGTTGTTGAGCGGACCGCCACTATCAGCGATGACATGCAGCTAATTGATTTAGGAATCATCTATACCGAAAAATTATAGGAATAACATATGAATAAACTTCTGGCCTTAGGAATATTGCTTTGCCTGGGATTTGTCTCAATGGGACAAACACCCGACGTCCCTAAAATAGGGATTAAAAGCATTAAAGAAATAGAAACCTCGCTTGAGGATGGACTAAATACTCCTCAACTAACTGAATATAAGCTTTTTGATGAATCTGGACGAATCCTGGAATGGAAGGAAGTCTCCCTTAAAGGGGAGGTAAAACGTTGGGAAAAGTATAAATACAATCCAAATAGCGAACTCATTGAAGAAACTTTTCTGGATAAAAGCGGTACTGTTACTTCCAAAGTAGTTACCACCTGGGCGAATGGGCTCAAGGTGAAGAAAGAGTATTATGATGGAAAAAACAGACTGAAAAAGACTAAAAAGTTTGAATATGAGTATTATGCTGCCGGCAAACGGTAATATCACGGACTTATTCAAGCCCATTTATCTTCCCGATTTAAAAGAACTTGAACTGCTAAATCGGGTGGATCAGAAATTTATTTTCCATGCTGATAAGCTTCCTGCCTTGCTTCAGGATTTAAAAGATGATTATTACGCCTTAGAAATCAATCAGGTACGCGTTCAGCGCTATCACACCATCTATTTTGATTCCGAGCAAATGCAATTTTACCTTGATCATCAAAATGGATTACGCCCCCGGCAAAAAGTTCGGCTTCGGACTTATCTCGAAACCGGGAAAATCTTTTTGGAAATCAAGACCAAAAACAATCGAAATAAAACCTTTAAAACGCGTATTCCGGCTCGCTTTGAAAATATCCAAAATGAAGAAGCCAATGCTTTTATCCGACAAACGACGCAGTTTGAAGCCATCGAGCTGCATCCAACGCTGGTCAATGAGTTTTCGCGCTTGACGCTAGTTAGTCCGTTGTATAAAGAAAGGATTACGATTGATGTTAATCTGCATTTTACAGATCCTAATGACAGACAGGGTATTAAATTTGATAAACTATGCGTATCTGAAATAAAGACGGAAAAACTATCCGGTAAATCACCCATCTTTTCGATTTTGAAACACCATCAGATTTACCCTTCCCGTTTTAGCAAATATTGCATAGGCATCAGCAGTTTGAATCCCCAAATCCGGCAAAACCGCTTCAAGCAAACTTACTTACACATGCATAAATTACACATTTTATAAAAATTGATTATGGACTCGCTTTTTGGCTTAAGTTTTTTTGAAGCAGATGATTTTCTCAAGCTGTTGACCCGTTTGTTATTAAATACCTTCTTTCTTTTATTGATTGTAAGGTACTTATACTACAACATCACGCGCCGAAAGGACTATTTGTTTACCTATTTACTCATTGGAACAACGGTTTTCCTGTTGAGTTTCCTGCTCGAGAGTGTTAAAATCCAGTTAGGTTTTGCTCTGGGACTTTTTGCTGTGTTTGGTATCTTACGTTATCGTACGCAACAGATTCCAATCAAGGAGATGACCTATCTCTTTATCGTTATTGGTTTATCGATTGTGAATGCGCTGGCCAATAAAAAAATCAGCTATGCTGAATTATTACTCACCAATGGAGTGATTTACCTGATGGCCTTTTTGCTTGAAAAGCAATTCATTTTAAAACATGAATCAACTAAAAACATCCGCTACGAAAAAATTGAAATGATTAAACCTCAGAATTATAAAGCTTTAGTTGAAGATTTAGAGGAACGAACCGGATTAAAGATTAATCGGGTTGAAATCGGAAATATTGATTTTTCGAAAGATATTGCCAAGATACGCATCTATTATTACGACCAGCAAAATGATATTAATTTGGCCGATAATGAAGGAAACCTGCCGGCTGCGAGCTAAACTCACCGCACCGGCAAGCTTGAGTTTCCTGCTTTTAGGCTTGTTGATGCTGCCTCTGATGGGGCAAAGTCAGCAGGTTGATAGCCGTATGCGTGCCGGACTGATTCTCTCAGGCGATTTGGGAAGCAAGTTTAAAGGCCGATTGGGTCTGGAGCAGCGATTCAAGGATAATTTACACCAATACGACCGCTTTCTACTTGAGCCGGAAATTTCTTATGAAGCAAGCAACTCCACCGAAATCTCGTGGGTTTACCGGGGCAGTCTGGAACAAGAAGAGGGTCGCTTTGTCTGGCAAAACCGAATTGGAATGGCAGGCAGCTGGTGGAAAAATTGCAGCGATTGGCGTATCAAGTACACACTTAGTTCGCAATACAGCTTGCCGGATTACGACGAGCCGGCGGCATTTTACAATCATTTTGTCCTGCGAAACAAACTAGCTATTCGCTATGCCATTTTTGGCACCCGCTTTAGCCCTGAATTCAAAGCAGAACTGTTCACGTCGTTCGAAAACAAGCAAGCCAGAGCCTACCAGCTGCGAACCAGCCTGCAACTAAACTACCGCCTCACCCGAAACAGTTCATTGGAACTCTATATCATGTATGATGATGAATTTCAGGTATTTAATCCCGAAGATGCCTTGATTCTTGGCTTCACGTTTAATAAAAACTTCCTATTTAATTAATCCAGAATTAGCTTTTAGCGACTTAGCTTAGCCTATCTTGCACCCCTGAAGCCGGTTAGGAATGCGGTCTGCTATGTGATAGCAAGATTTGTGTTTCACGGCTTTTTCCTTTATTTTGTAGCTCGAATCCAATAGGCAATTATTACCTTCATCGACCCCAAAAAAGAAGCACAATATGCAACAAAAAGTACTTTTATTAGCTGCTCTGATAGGATTTCTAAGCATCGGTCTTTTCGCCCAATCCGGTTCCAATCCCAAACAAAATCGTTACGTTGTGGTAATTTCTATGGATGGGTTTCGGCATGATTATGATAATAGGGCTCATACACCAACGCTTGATTCACTGGCTCGAGTTGGCGTTCACTGTGAGCGTTTTGTTCCGGCCTTTCCGAGTCTTACCTTTCCCAATCATTACAGCTTAGCTACCGGCTTGTATCCGAACAATCACGGTATTGTGCACAACCAGTTTTACGATGCCGAACTGGACAAAATCTATAGCATTGGGGACAGAAAAGCAGTTGAAAATCCTGCTTTCTATGGGGGAGAGCCTATTTGGATTACAGCCGAAAAGCAAGATATAATCACAGCCAGCTACTTTTGGGTAGGCAGCGAAGCGGCTATTCAGGGAATGCAACCTAGCTATTGGCATAAGTATCAGCAAAATATACCATTTAAACAAAGAGCCGACAGTGTTATTGCCTGGTTATCGAAACCAGCCAATCAACGTCCTCATCTTATTATGTGGTATTGGCACGAACCGGATGGAACCGGTCACGATGCCGGCCCGGAGAGCGCTGAAATTGTTCCTTTGATTGAAAGTCTCGACCGGGAGCTGGGCCTTTTTTTAAAAAGGATGAACCGCCTTTCCATCGCTTCACAGATTGATTTTCTGCTTGTTTCAGACCATGGAATGCAGGAAGTGGATGCTGAAAATAAAGTACGCTTTATCGAAGATTATGTCAATGAATCCTGGGTGGAACGCGTAACAGGCTACAATCCCGTAATGAATATTGATTGCAAAACAGGCTATGAAGATTCAGTGTATCAAAGTCTGGCCAAAGGCGACCATTTCAAAGTCTTTCGAAAAGGAGAATTTCCGGAATCCTGGCATTATGGAACTAATCCACGGGAACTTGAAATAACGGTTGTAGCTGATTCGGGTTGGGTATTCCGCTCTAAATCAAAATCTTATGATACACATGGAGCGCATGGTTATGATCCCCGGAATTCGAATATGCACGCCATATTTTATGCAGCCGGCCCCTCGTTTAAAAAGAATTTTACCATTCCCATGCTTGAAACGGTAGATTTATATGGCATCATTTGTCGAAGCTTACATCTTATCCCTCAAAAAACCGATGGAAATGCCGAGCGATATAATGATATCTTCCTGATTAATCTTCCTCCATCGCTGCAATAGTAAGCGCATTTTTACAACAAGCAAAATGTAAACATTCCCCTGATTAATCCTCTTCTACCGGTTTGACTGATAATATATCTCCCAAATTAAAAGATAGACCCGTATAAATTTGAACAAATATCATTTGATTAATAGCTGTATTCACTACATTCACAAAGTCACTTTCTGCTTGGTTATTCAAATCGGCCCTCAGACCAATGCCCAAATTCCACCACATTTTCTGACGGATGGGAATCTTTATTCCGGTTTTAAACTGCAATGAAAATACTCCACTTGTCATTTTCCCTTTTACTTTACCCCCATAATACACTGTATCAGTTTCAATTGAGGTAAAAATGTCTTCCGACTTTATAAGATATCCATTGACGGAATTATAAAAAAGCCAAGCCATGGAAGGGCCGCCGGCGATATAAAATTGAATCCTCCTATCCCAGGTATATTCGATTTGATATCCAAAGACAGCATAATTTAATTGCATGTCCAGGTTGTTATTTCCAAATTTTGGTTCATTTACCCAGCTACTTGTAAGATGAAAAGCAGTATAGCTATAATCCACGGAAAATACGCTACTTACTTCCTTCTTATTGGTATATTTCAACTCTACTCCCAGCAATCCACCCAAACCTGGCTCCAGAGTCAATGATGTCATTTTATCATCCAGTTCCCTGGTGTGATAAATCATAGGCTGATAGCCTGAGTAAACGGATAAAATTTGTTGTCCTATCAAAGTGTTGGCAATCAATATCCAACCCAGTAGCATAATGGCTTTTTTCATCTTTAACTAATCTTAGTTCTTATGTATGCTGTATTTTTCACGATGATATGTCCAGGGAAGCAATCTCGTAAAGTGTATTTTTTATCTAATGGACATGTCATAATTCAGCTATATCTTTACAACGTTAAATTGTGAAAAGGATTCTCCGGCAAAGCCTATAAAAGTAAAAAAAAAGCCAGTAATCCTAATCACCGTCATAAAATTCTGTAAAGTCATTCATTCATCGATTATCAATCTTTTTTTTAACACTATGAAGATACAAAGTTCGAATCCATCAGCCGATATCCACCTTAAATTTCAGGATAAGAAGCCCGGAATGATTTTTCTGTATAGTCTGCTGTCCGGATTCTTTCTATTGTCCTGTGGCCCTTCGAAATCATCTGAATATAACCATTTTATGGGATTAACCCAAGGGACAACCTATCATATCACCTACAAAGGAGCTGAAAATTACAAGCCTCAAATCGATTCTCTGTTGGCTGAGTTCGACACTTCCTTATCAACTTATAATAAAGAATCGCTCATAACAGCCATCAATGAAAACCGTAGTGATTCAGCCGACCGCTTTTTAACATACTGCGTCGAACAAGCCTTACTAATTTGCCAGGCATCAAATGGAGCCTTTGATATTACCATAGGTCCTTTGGCAAATAGCTGGGGCTTCGGGTTTAAAAACAAAGAAACAATTACCCCGGAGAAGATTGATAGTCTCTTGCCGTTTGTGGGTTGTGACAAAGTATCTATCGTTGGAAACCGAATTATCAAAGCATCTCCGGAAGTGATTCTGAATGTAAATGCGATTGCTCAGGGCTATGCAGTGGATGTGGTTTGCGAATGGCTTGAATCAAAAAAAGTTAGCAATTATATGGTAGAAATTGGGGGGGAAGTAAAAGTGAAAGGCTTAAATCCTCATCAAAGCGAGTGGAAAGTGGGCATTAATGAACCGATTGATGATTCGCTGAATGTCAATCAGGATATTCATGAAGTGGTACGGATAAGTGAGCATGCCATGGCAACTTCCGGCAATTATCGCAAATTCTATGTGGAGAATGGCGTAAAATACTCGCATACGCTGGATCCCAAAACAGGGTATCCTGTGAAACATAATTTACTTAGTGCCTCCGTATTGGCTAAAACTTGTATCGAGGCGGATGCCTATGCAACAGCTTTTATGGTCGTTGGATTAGAAAAAGCACTGGAAATCCTGAAACTACACCCCGAGCTGGAAGCCTATTTTATCTATGCTGACCCGAATGGAACTTTTCAAACTTATTATACCCAGGGGATGAAGGAACATCTTACACCTGACGAAAATCAATAGTTCTTCTCAAAGAATTTAAGATATCTGGCTACTTCCTTATCATTAAAGAAGATGGTAAAATTATCGGCAGAGATTATGAAATGTTTGTATGCAATTTTATCTAAACCATCGAAAAAAGCCACATTGGCATTGACCGTTTTAAAGTACTCGGATGCTTTATTTACAGTTGCAAAGCCCTTCACTGTAACCAATTGAATATCATCATTTAAAATAACGCTACTTACCTTATACTGCTCCATCGAAAAATAATCGAGATTGAAATTGGAAAACTGATATTTCAGGCGATTCATATCGGTGGTTTTATTAGGTACGGCAATAACATAAAAATGCTCTGCTTTAGGTCCCGCGAAATAAATCTCCGGCTCCGGTTTTTCTTCCGGTTTTTCCTCCACAATTTGCACAAACTCTTCAACTTTTCCTTTTAGCTTTTCATCTTTGCTAAGTCGCATGGCAATGGCCATGGCGGGTTCTTTCACTTCACTTTCCGGGTAATTTTTAATGATGAATTTCAGTTCACTGATAAGTAAGTCGTATTGTTTGCTTTCGCCATAGGCTAATGCTTTCAGAAAATGAAACTTAGGAACTAAATCAGACTCCGGATACTCTTTGACAGCGGTTTCTGCATTTGCAATGACCATCGAATATTGCTTGTTGTTGAAGGCATAATAGCTCAGTTCATAGAGCGAGCGGGCTTTTTCTGTTTTACTGGCCAACTCCTGCAGGTAATTTGGATTCGTAAACATCTGAGCATATTTACTCTCCGGATACTGACTGATAATTTTGGATTTATATTGATTGGACTGTGTTTCTTCATCCCTGTCTTTATGCATCTTATAGAGATTGTAATAGGCATACAGCATGAAAGCATGATTCGGGTATTTTTGATTGAGGGATTCAAACATTTTGATTGCCTCGGTTGTGTTCAACAATTCATCCCGATATACTTCGCCGGCGCCAAAATAGGCATTGATAATCCGCTCGTTGGAGAGTTTAACCAATGAATCAGTAAATGGAATGTCCACCATGTAATACTCTTTGGTTTTAGGGTCTGTTGGGCGTTTGGGAGCCAAGGTATCGCCGCCTGCAATCAGGGTGGAATCGCCAGATCCATCTTCAAAAAGAATTACTTCTTTATTTTTTCTACGCCAGTTATCCTCAAGTTTACGACGGCCCCAAAGCCTGACAAATTCGGTTTGCCCAAAGCTGATTGCTGTAGGATTATAGAAGTACCATTTCCCGCCGGAAGCAAGATTTCGATTTCGCGGGTCATTTTGCTCGTACTTGGCCATAGCAGCATTTGTCATAGCCATTTGTTCCTCTTCTTTCTTCTTTTTTTCTTCTTCCAAAATTTGATTAATAATCCCTTGAATGATATTTTCCAATTCCTTGGAATCTAATTTAGCAAGCTTTTGGAGACTATCTTCGCGAGTTATAACATCAAGATTTTCAACAAGATGATTCAAACTTTTAGAGCGGCGGTCGATGGTTTCAAATTCAGGTACTTCCGGGTCGATGAAATAAACGGTGGAATCGTAATAAAACTGAGCACTTTTATAATCGGCTTTATCATAATAAATTTTAGCCATTGCATGGAAAGAAGCAGCTTTTTGATTGGTATTTTGCATGCTGTTTTCGGCTGAAAGTTTATAATACTCCAGCGCTTGCGGGATATTATTCTGTTTGGCTTCAATTTCGGCCATTGCAAAATAAATCTGGTCTTTGTATTCGATGTTTTTATCGTCTTTCAGCATCTTTTCGAGTTCTTTCATCAAGTCGCCGGCACCGCCAAAACGAACTGAGAAGGAAGAAGCTCTACGAATTTGAGCATTGAAAGCCATTTCATAGGGAGGATTAGCTTTAATGACTTTGGTGTACATTTCCGAGGCTAGCGGGTACTCTCCCAACTCCTGATATATCTGCCCTAAGATGAAGGTATATCGGATTCTGCTTTTCTTGACACGACTTTTGGTGATGGCTTTTTGCAGCCAGGGAATTGCCTCTTGCGGATTTCCCATTTTGAGATAATACTCTGCATAGGTGATATACAATTCGGGGAGCAATCGTTTTGGAATACTTCTGTCGTTTTCGATGAAGTCGAGGTTTTCGCGGGCTGCCATGTATTCTTTTTCGAGCAGGTTAGCGCGGGCTTTCCAAATATAAGCTTCGTATTTCAAGTCACCCTGACCAAATTCTTTGATTACATAATCCAGATTTTGCTGTGCCTGCAGGAAATCATGCTTAAAAAAATAAGCTTTTCCCATCAGCAAATAAGCATCATCCACATATTTATTATACTCACCCTGAGCGTAAAATTCACGCTCTTTTTTAGTCATTTTCCCTTTTTTCCGCTTTGGTTTTTTGGTGATGGAATGCATTTTAATCATCTTCGATGTTTTGCCTATCACCTTATCCATATCGGGATATACGGTTTTGGAGATGGCTTCATCACCATACTTGAAAATTTCGAGACGCTTGGAATAATCGTCCACATAGGAAGTTTCAATGCGACCCATGCCGGTCTTAAAAGCTTCGCGGCCATTAAAATAAACGTTGTAGTAGGCGGTCAGATTATGAAAGCCTCTGCTCATCATAGTATTTTTATCGGTAGAGCAGCCGGCAATCAGGCCGATAATCAGAAGAGCAAGCAGGTATTTATAGCGTGTTTGCAAAATGTTCAATTTTTGTTTTAAAGTAACTGAAAATCTGCAAAAATATTTTATTTTTTCGGATGATATCGACCCTTTTTGCGAATAATCCTTAGACTTGTGTTTCGAGCACAATCAGAATCATAATTACCAGGAGATATAAATTGATATTCAGGAATAAACTACGAAACCTGAATTGCAAAACGGTACTGATTAAGGAGCGGGACATAACCATCAAAGCTATTGAAAATAAAAGCAATGCACCGGTAATAAACGGGTTGTTGATGATATGAAAAACGGGTAGCAGAAAGGCGGTAAACACGGTTCCTGTAATCCAGCTAAAGACAATTCCCTTCAGCTGAGTTTCATTAAAATATTGGGTCAGGGTTGGATAGCCGGCAGCTTCGTACTGCTCGCCCAGGCGAAGAACCAATAAAATAAAATGAGGAACCTGCCAGATAAAAAAGAAGAAGGCAACAATCAGTATTTCAGTCTGATACCAAGCACCACCGGCAGCAGTATAGCCAATCATCGGAGGTAAAGCACCTATTAAAGCCCCTGCAATGACCGCAAAAACGCTTCGGCGCTTCATCGGGGTGTAAATCGCATTGTACCAGAAAAAGGTAAGCCAGCCTAAAAGCATGGGTGTTAATCCGGACTGCACATACAAGATGAGCGAGCCGGCCAGCCACAGGATGAATATATAGCTAAACACATAAGCTTTGCTGACGGTTCCGGTTGGAATCGGTCGGGTGGCTGTACGTTGCATCATGGCATCGTACTTTCGCTCTTGCCACTGATTAAGGGCAGCAGATGCAGCCGATAAAAAGAAAACCCCAACCAGCGGATAAATCAAGTCAGCTGTAAAGCTCCTGGCATACAGCAAATATCCGGTCAGCGTTGACAAAGTCACAGCGAAGGTTATTCGCACTTTTCCCAGTGCTAAAAACAGCTCAAGGTGTTTTTTTATCATTTTAAAGACTGGATGTATAAAACAATTTTAGCAAGTTCTTCTTCCGTAAGCTGACCTTCGTAGGAAGGCATCAAGCCGGAAGCAAATCCTTCGACGACTTTATCATTCGGTTTCAGAACCGATTCTCTGATATAAGCTTCGTCAACGGTTATTTGCTGAGGTTTCCCATCAACCAGGACGGTTTTGGTGGAGCCAAAAAGGCCTGCAAAAGAGCTACCCACAAGCCTTGAGCCATCCGTAGAATGGCATGCCACGCAGCCTTTGGCTTTCACAAAGCGGGCAGCATCGAGAACGGGATCAACACCGCCTGCGGCCGGCGCATTGGCGGCCAGCCAGCTGTCAAATTCGCTCTGCGGCAATACAACCAGCTTGGTTATCATCGATGAATGAAGCAATCCACAGTATTCGGCACAGAAAATATCAAAAGTATCAATCATCGTTGCATTAAACCACATCTTGTTGGTTCGCCCCGGATTCACATCTTCTTTAACCCGAAATGCAGGAATATACAAGGAATGCACCACATCCTGCGAAGACATTTCCAGAACAACCGGCGTGTTCACAGGAACCTTCAAGGTATCGTAAGCCGCCCCGTTTTCATATTCAAAGGTCCAGCTCCACATCCTTCCTGTTACTTTCACTTTCATGGCATTTTCCGGAAAATCCCTTAAAGGTGTATATCCAATATAGCCAACATAAAACATGATAAGAACCAAAATCGTAGGCACTACCGTCCAAATAATTTCCAGTTTAACATTCCCGTCTTGCTGGGTTGCTACCGGATTTTTGGAACGATGATATTTGATGACAAATCGAACCATGAAAAAAGTAATGGCAATCAAAAGAATTACCGATACTCCAATGGTAAAATATAAAGCAAAATCTACTTTATCTGAAAAAGTTGCTGCTGTCTTCATGCTCGTTCCTCCTATCGGTATGAATAATCAATAAACAAAAAGGCCAAAACGGCAATCAGTACAAAAAGGCATATAAAAACCATCGTTCTAAAAAAACGGTTTTCAAATTTCAGGTGCATGAAATAATAGCCCACCAAAATGGTCTTTATCGTCGCCACCAATAAGGCAATGATGACCGTAAGCGCTTTAAAATCAAACTGTGCAATTTCGATGGTTACAAAAGTCAGAATCAGCAAATCAACCCAAATGAGGATGTTTTTCTTGTCGCTAACTGGATGATCATGGTTATTCTCCATAAAATTCGTCTTCTATCGGTTAAACTTGGATTCTAAATATCAGATAATCAAATAAAAAAGAGGGAAAAGGTAAATCCAGATAACATCTACCAGGTGCCAGTATAAACCGGCATTCTCGTGGAGGACATAATTATCGGGGCTCACCTCTCCTTTTTTCATGTAGTATAAAATGAATCCTATAAATGTGACCCCCACAATGATGTGCAGCGCATGCAATCCGGTCATGAAATAATACAAGAGGAAGAATAGGGATTCGCCACCCGAAAGTGCCTTAAATCCATCCATTCCGGGGAAAATACCCAAATGAATTTTATGTCCCCATTCGAAATATTTATTAATCAAAAAGGCAATGGCAAAAAGAATCGTCACCCAAAGTAAAATTTTGGCTTTCTTCATTTTCCCGGCTTGTACCGCCGAAACAGATAATGCAACCGTCAGCGAGGAGGTGAGTAATATGAGGGTATTTATCGCCCCAATGACCCAATCAAGTCTTGCTGAGCCATTATGAAATTCCTCTGAATTTAAATAACGATAGGTAGCATAAACAATAAACAAGCCGCCAAACAATAAGACTTCGGTAAAAAGGAACAACCACATTCCCATTCGTTTTCCTTCGTCATCCCGCCGGGTATGAACGGCCTGAGATGTTATGTGCAAAGATGTATCCATTCGTTTTTGGATTTTCGTTTTGTGTTTGTGCTAGACTTTAATTCCCGGATATTCGTAAGGACCTTTTTCAACAACCGGAGGGGTTTCAAAATTGTACACCGGAGGAGGACTGGCAGTTGTCCACTCAAGCGTTGAACCACCCCATGGATTTGCCGGAGCGGCTGCTCCTTTGCGGGCTGCTTTAACCAAATTGGCAATAATAATTACCAGGCCAAGAACCAGCACCCAGGAACCTACGGTTGACAATTGATTCAGGAAAGTAAATTCAGGCAGATAATCGAAGTAACGGCGTGGCATTCCCTGAATTCCGACGATAAATAAGGGGAAATACAGGAGATTAAAGCCGATAAAGAAGATAACAAAGCCAATATTCGCCCATTTTTCATTATACAGTTTACCCCAAATCTTTGGAAACCAGTAATGAACTGCACCGAAGAATGCAAATCCTACACCGCCGAACATCGTATAGTGAAAGTGAGCGACCACGAAATAAGTATCATGCACATGAATATCAGCAGCCAGCGAACCAACCACCAATCCGGTAAATCCACCAATCATAAAGAGGAAGATAAAAGCAAGTGCGTAGAGCAGGGGTGTTCTCACATCAATAGAACCCTTGTATAAAGTAGCCACCCAGTTAAATACCTTGACCCCGGAAGGAATAGCCACCAGGAAAGTAAGTACCGAGAAAAATATGCGGGCAGCTTCACTCATTCCGGAAGTGTACATGTGATGCCCCCATACAAAATAGCCTACAAAAGCAATCGCCAATGAGCTATAAATGATGGCTTTATATCCAAAAATTGTTTTCTGCGCAAAAGTTGGAATGATTTCCGAAATGATTCCCATCGCCGGCAAAATCATAATATAAACTGCCGGATGCGAATAAATCCAGAACAAATGTTGATACAAAATGGGGTCTCCTCCAATCGACGGGTCGAAAAAGCCGACATTCATCGTACGTTCTGCGACCACCATAAGAAGGGTAATGCCAACGATAGGAGTTGCCAGCACCTGAATCCAGGATGCAGCATACAAAGCCCATGGGAAAAGTGGCATTTTAAACCAGGTCATGCCTTCGGCACGCATCCGGTGCATCGTCACAATAAAATTTAAACCGGTCAGGATGGACGAGAAACCAAGGATAAATGCTGCTAATACAGCCATTATCACATTGGTTCCCGTTTTTACGCTGTAGGGGGCATAGAAAGTCCATCCGGTATCAGGTGGTCCATCACCCAGAACAAGCGTACTTAAGGCCATCAAGCCACCAATCACATACAAATACCAGCTAAACAGATTCAGCTTTGGAAAAGCCACATCGTCGGCACCAATAAGGATAGGCAGGAAGAAATTGCCAAAAATCGCAGGAATCCCCGGGATGATGAATAAAAATATCATAATTACACCATGCAGCGTAAACACAGAATTATAGGTTTTTGCTTCCATGATGGTTTCGCCCGGAGCAATCAACTCAAGGCGCATTAAAACACCCAACAGTACACCCACCAGAAAGAAACCTACAACGCCGTAAAAATACAGCAAGGCAATCCGCTTGTGGTCGTGTGTGGTGATCCAGGACATTAATCCCCTGGCGGTTTTGAAGTAACTAACTTCGTTATTTATTTCAGTATGTGACATAAATTGAACTTTATACTGTCCTTCGTTTTTTATTCTTAGCTCCGAAAATTAAATAGAGAAACAACGACAAGGCCGTCAGTAAAATCACAGTAGCGGCTACTTTCGTCAAATTGAATACATATTTTTTACCTTCTGCATCATAGCTGAAGCAATAATCAAGTACTTTGTTTATAGTTGGCCGGCTTTGTCCGTTGGACGCTTCAATAACAGCCATTTTTACATCCCAGGGATTAAAGAACAAACCGTATAAATAGCGGGTAATCTTCTTTTCCGGGCTAAGCATCGTAAGCGTGGCGGCATGCACATAATCTTCACCTTCCTTCTTAAATCCAAATCCTACCGCATCCACCAATGCCATGACCGTTGCGCTGTCGCCAACCATCCATTGCCAGGCTTCAGGGTCAATTTCGCGCTCTAATTGCGAGAGGTAGTTTTTGCGCTTGTCACGCGCCAATTCCCAGTCTTCATCCCAATTAAAACTAATGGTTACAATTTGATAATCAATGCCAATTACGAGCTCACTTTCATCAACCAAACTCACCACCCCATCGAGCAGGGGACTACAAATGCCGGGGCAATTGTAATATACCAGCACCAGAATAGTTGGTTTGTTAATTAAAGAATCTAAGTAGATGGTTTTGCCTTCGTGATTGGTAAACTGAAGTCCCTGAGGGATGGTCTCGTCTAAATGTTCAAAAATGCCTATGTTGGCCGGAATCGTGTCGGCAAAGCCGGCCATCGAACTCAGAGACATCAAAAGAATGAGTAAATACTTCTTCATCTTAAAATAGTTGTTTTTAGTAATTCATCTACAATGCCTCCGCCCATTTTATCCTGTTGATATATTTGATACCTCGGCACAGTTTGTAATATTCAAATAGTTAGTTTTCAACACTTTGTTCAAAAGTATAAAAAAAGGTTCGCCGGAAAGGTGGAATACTTATTTAGACCAAACAAATACAGATTATAGCCAATGTTCAATTCAGATGATACCTTTTACAGGAATAGTGATGGAATACGAAAAATCACTAACTGAGAAAATTTAGTCTAATTATTTAGAATGATGCTTAAAAAACGCATGGGATGAACAGCGGATGTTTTGAAATGGCATCAAAAAAAAGCGGAGGAATGTGACATTTTAGCTAAAAAAAGCCAGAAAAGTATATTTTTACCTATCCAAATGATAAGCCTGCTATACGATGAATGATTTACAATGGACTGCCGAAGAGGAAAGCTTGCTGAAGGAATTGACCGACCTGGCCTATCTGCGTGAAATTGCTGATTTAATTGAGGAATTGAAGGTTCAGGTTAGTCGCATGGATTCGGAAGATAAGCTTTGGGACATGTATAATCAGCTTCAGTTTCGAAAGCTGGAATTGGAGAAGAAGTATAGAAAGACCTCCAATCGGATGATGCTGCTTGGCAAATTGCTGGCTGAAAAAAGGATTTTGCAGAACGAAATACTTGGCTTTTCGCCGGCCCGCCGGCAGGCTATCAAGCATTACGCTTCACTTTGGACGGATGAAGAAGAAATGGAAACCATTAACTAATAAAACATGAAGAACATCATTTTCTCAATGCTTACCATAACTTTACTTAGTGTCTCAGCCTGTCAGCCTGAACAAGGTTGTACCGACCCTGACAGTATAAATTACTCGGCTACCGCTGAGGAAAATGATGGTTCCTGCACCTATGAATCATCCCTGGTATTCTGGTTTAATGCCAACACCAGCCTATTCTTCCAAAATAATTATATGGATGAATTAAAAGTATATGTCGATGACATTCTGATAGGGACGATGCCTTCCAATTCTTCCTATTTGTCAACCCCTGATTGCAATGCAGGCGGAATTACTTACAATGCTAACCTGGGTACAGCTAAAACAAAAACCATCAGCTTCATCATTAAATATCCAGTTTATTATCCGGAACCGGCTGAATATGATTATATTAGTGGATCACTTCAAATTCAGGGTGGTCACTGTCAATCGTATCAAATTCAATAGGCTATCCGGAATTTCTGAAAATGGCATTCCCAAAACTTACTTTACAATCGGGAAATAGTTTATACCCATTGAAATTCATTTCAATAAGCGTTTATACCAGATATTAATCAGATAATACGGTATAAAACAAGATTTCGAATGCTCGGATTAAATAATCCCGAAGATTTCAGGATTAATAGTTTCGAACAAATAAACGTTCTGCGAACTCAAAAAGGATTTTCTTTCGTTCGGCTGGTGCTGAAACCAGATTAAGTGAAGCAAGTGCTTTTTCATAGAGAATTTGCTGTGTTTCCCGTGTAATAGTGTCAACCCCAAGCTCTACATAGCGTTTCCGAATTTCCTGAACCCGTTCCATATCACTTATTTCATTGTTATTCAGCACGTTTAGAATATCAGGAGCACCATCTTTCCCGGCGATTTCCAAGGCTTTAATTAGTAAAAAAGTCTTTTTCCGTGAGACAATATCACCTCCAATAATCTTCTGAAATTGGCTGGGGTCTCCAAAAACATCCAGATAATCGTCCTGAATTTGGAAAGCAAGCCCGATATTAAGTCCGAATTCATATAAATGTTCGGCATCTTCCAAAGTAGCATCGGTGAGCAAGGCTCCAATTTTCAAGCTGCCGGCAATCAAAACGGATGTTTTTAACTCAATCATCCGCATATACTCCTCATAAGGAACCGTGGATTCCTGCTCAAAATCCATATCAAACTGCTGCCCCTCACAGACCTGAATAGCTACTTTATTAAATACCTGAAGAATCTCTTTAAACCGGGGATTATTATTTTGTATCAACATTTGATACGATAAAATAGCCATTGCATCGCCAGACAAAATCGCAATATTGGAATTCCATTTTTTGTGAACGGTTGGATTCCCCCGCCGGACATCCGAATTATCCATAATATCATCATGAAGTAAGGTGAAATTATGGAATACTTCCATCGCTACGGCTGTTTGGACAAAATCTACAATTTTATCCGTAAAAAGATTGGCAGCCATTAATACCAATGCCGGACGAACGCGTTTTCCACCGATTTCGAGGATATACTGAACCGGCTGATATAATTGCGCCGGTTCTCGAACTTGCAGGAGATCGTTGGATTTTATTTCTGTTTCAATCAGGTCAACAAGTTGCGGATACGAATATTGATAAAAGCTCATTACAGATGTCGGTCTTTTTTTGAGGCGTAAATATCGGCAATTGTTATCATTATCCCGGTATCTTCCATATTATTAAAATACGGATTGTCAACTGTTCCAAAACTTTTCATGCTTGGACTTATGTTAAGATAGGTATTCATAAGCGGTGGGATGTTTTCACCCCGATTCCGCACTTCACGGGATAATATACGCAAATTTTGGTCCCGGTCATCCGAGTTCAGGATACTTTCAAGGAGTTCGACCGGATGATTCATTACCAATGGGTTGACTGCACGTACCAGCGAAGGTGTTTCTTCACAATGTTTCTGAAAGAAATACATGATGAGGTCGCGGGCTAGCGGGTCAAAACTTTTATATAAGGATACCTGACCGGTGAAATATTTCAACCTTTCATTTCGAGTGATAAGACTACCCAGACCATTCCATAGGTTGTCGAGTACAAAAAGAGTTTTCCGCTGATCGGAGGTTGATTGAAATTCGGGATGAATAAATGAGCGACCCAGCTCAATTGTATAAGGAAGATAATCGTTAATAAACCGGTCGGAATATTCAAAAAGCCTGGCTGTACCCAGCCGAAAGCGACCTTCCTCTTTATCCGCTTTCCAGCCTTCCATATAGCGATATCCTCCTACAATCATCTTTAACTCAGGATTCCAGACAATAAGTTGTTTATAGGGATTGGGAGCTGTATCGAGGGCATCGATATCAGCTGATTTCCCTGTACCACTGCCTACATGTCGAAATGATATTTCCCTGATACGGCCAATTTCCTGCATCACAATCGGGCTGTTGTGTGCCGTTATCTCATAAATTTCATTATTGTCCCGATTCGTTTTGCGGATTAATTTTTCAGGAGATAATTGTTCCTGAACTAATCCGGGATCAATGGGTGGAATGATGGGGTGTATGTTAACGTCTGCTTGCACGCGAATCAGGAATTAATACTCCTTAAAAATACGATTTCAGGCCTTTTGTTCAAAATCTAAATCCTTCATTTTAGGATTTTTTTGAAAAATTATTCTTTGTATTCTTCTGAGAATTCATTATCGTCTGCATCTTCATATACATCGATAATTGGGTCTTCGGAAAAGGACTTTGTAGTAATCATCTTTTCCAGGGTTAATAGAAGTGCGGGTAACAAAACAAAGTTTGCCAGCATAGCAACCATCAAGGTAAACGAAACCAACAAACCTAAGGCGAAAGTTCCTCCAAAATCAGAAACCATAAATATTCCAAAGCCAAAAAATAAAATCACTGCGGTATAAATCATCGATACACCAACTTCACGCATCGCTCGAATCACCGATTTACCAATATCCCAATTGGTAAGTTCCAAATCCTGACGATATCGGGACAAATAGTGAATGGTTCCATCCACAGAAATACCAAAAGCAATGCTAAATACAAGGATGGTAGAAGGCTTAATGGGAATCCCAAAAAATCCCATGACAGCTGCCGTAAGAATCAGCGGTACCACATTGGGAACGAGTGAAATCATAACCATCCGGCCTGAGCGGAAGACAAGTGCCATAAGGCCGGCAATAATTACGATGGCTAAAGCCAAACTTGAGTACAAATTCTTAATTAAATATCCGGTTCCTTTATAAAAATTAACGCTTGCACCAACAATACTAACAGTATAGTCTTCAGCAGGAAAAATATCCTTAACAATGGGTTCTAAATCACTCATGATTCTTCGCCATTCAATTGTCCCAACATCTGCGATACGCATGGATACGCGTGTAATTTGTCCGGTTGAATCTATGAATGAGCTTAACGACCGGGATCCTTCCGTACTTCGGCTCAGGTAAGACAGTAATACTCCTCTTTCCTGGGAATTTGGCAGGCTGTAATAGCTTTCTTTTCCATTATAAAAAGCTTGTTTAGCGTACTTCACCCCATCCACAATGGAAATAGATTTTGAAAATTCGGGAAAGGAATCCAATCGTTGCTGAAGCTCATCTATCTTTTTTAATACTACCGGCGAAAGAACACCTTTTTTCTTCCGGGTATCAATCATAATATCCATGGGCATTATACCTCTGAAATTATCTTCCAAATACTTTAAATCCTTAGCAACCACATGCTCGGGAGATATATCATCTACCAGAAAACCTGTGGTTTGCATCAAGGTAATACCATATAGACTTATTACCACGATTATCCCTGTAATAAAAATGGATGTTTTCCGGTAATAAACCACGATATGCACCAGTCTGTCAACAGCTAAATTAATAAGTTTCTTGTCTAAATGATTTGTTTGCCGCGCATTGGGTGGTGGAAGGAAACTAAAAATGATTGGGATTAAAGTTAAAGACAGCACATAAACGACCATTACATTGATGGATGTCACTATTCCAAATTCTACCAGCATTTTACTGTGTGTCAAAATAAAGGTTCCAAATCCAACTGCGGTCGTCAGATTAGTCATCAGGGCAGCCTTACCGGTTTTAATTATAACCCGTTGGAGTGCCCTGATTTTATTCCCATGATGCCGATACTCAACCTGATATTTATTAAGGAAATATACACTGTTTGGAATTCCTATAACAATTACCAGGGGTGGAATCATCCCAGAAATAATGGTGATTTCATATCCAAATAAAACCATCGTACCCATTGCAATGATTACGCCGATAGCCACAACCAGCATCGAGAAAAAAACTACCCGGAAGGACCTGAATAAGATTAGTAGAATTAATGCGGTCACCAGGAGAGCCAGGTAGATAAATCGGATAATTTCCTCCCTGACAAGAATGGATAAAATCGTACGCGTATAAGGCAGTCCACTATAGTGGATTTTAATATCAAATTTCTCCGAAAAAACACTAGCGATACGTTCTATTTCATTCATCAAAGACTCACGGCCTTTACTTTCAACAATTTCATCCTGAATCGTAATTGCCATGGTATAAGAATGAGTTGAATCATTATACAGCAGCCCTTTATAGAAAGGAAGAGAATGGAAAAGCCTACTAAGTGAATCAACATCTTGCTGTGAATTAAGCGAATCTCTGGTGGGGTTATGTGCTTCAAATCGCTTTTCTTCAGAATTTTTCTTTAGCATCCAAAAATGCCCGGGCGAGAGAACTCCCTGCACACCCTTTAGTTTTCGGATTTCATCACCCATCTCAATCCATGAGACAAACTTTTCGTATTGATAAAAAGTTGAATCCTGCACCGAAAGTATCATTACCATGGATTCGTCCTTAAAAACCTCCTGGAATTTTACACCCTGAATATAGGTAGAATCAGACTCCGGAATAAGATTCGCATGATTATAAGAAATTCGCAAGAACTGAGAATGATAGCCCATGAAGCCAGTAAGAACCAGCACAGAAACGATTATCGCAATCCGATTTCTGAGAATAATTCCTGCTATCTTAGTCCAATTCATGTAATAAAAATGTTAAAAGGCCTGCAAAAATAATATAAATCTCCAAAAAGTAAGATGATTTCATCGCATGATAATCTTGGTCTTACAAATAGGGCTTGCCTCACGACGAATGTTCGAGGATTACCACTCTACTTAAACGAGTTAGTATATCCATTTAATATTCAACCCATCCCAAAAATGATATCATGCTAACAGAAAGGAAACTCTGATATTAGTCAGACGGCTTAACTTAGATGTAAGTAATTGATTTTATGCGATTTTAGCTGATACCTTCGTCTCCTGATGGCCTGATTCAGAGATAAAAGTAACCACCTTTCCTTTAACTGAAGAATAGGCTACTACAGTCATTTGCTTTTTTAGGTTGGTATCAAATTGGTCAAACTTAATGGATTGACGCTTTACTGTCAAGTCCTGAAGATAATCGCTCAGGCGGGTACCTAAATCGGTGCTGGCTTGAAACAGTGACTTTCCATTTAGATTGGTATTTTCAAGTTCGAAAAGCTTAAGGAATTCCGAATTACATTCCTGAAAGATAAAATCTCTTTGACGAACTGAACGGGAGTGTTGAACTTCAAAACAGGCAAAAGCTTCATGCCAAGTCTCTTTTTGACAACGTTGATGCTCTTTTACAAAATAATCATGCAATTCAATGCTTTCAAAAAAATTAACACTTGGTGATTTATACGACCTTAAAAAATGAATCAATTCCTCATTTTTGCTATCATATTTTTCAAAATAAAACAGGGAAATTTTATGGATGAACAACTCTTCCGCCTCATTCAATGTTATTTTATTTTTCAATATAGACTTTATTTTCCGAGCTCCTTCTTTTTTCTGTTCGACTCCACCGGGGAAAATCCGATAATCCAACAGCGCTAAAAGAGTCTGAAAATCAAATGCCTTCTGTTTCCATTTCCTGAAAACAAAAACAATTAAGGCTACAGCCACCAAGAATAATACAATCCAAATAAGTCCAAACATGTCCTTCACAATGACAACGCAAAGGAATGAAATAGTTTTGATAAATAAATGCTTTTAACAAGCTTTATATATTTTTGGGTAATCCATCTTCCCAATTGCCATACATCGGGTTTGGTAAGATGATAAAATGGGTTCCAAATTGTTGCCGTAAACTGTCAACCTGATGAAACCCAAAATGCTGGCTACGGTCTTGAAACACATCGGAGAAATCGCCCAAATTATCACCAATTAAGAGCAAAACCTGATAAGAATTCCGAATGACAGCTCTTCGGCTCTCTTTGCTTGAGCTTTCTTCTTTAAAATATAAATGATCCGCGGTAGCATAGGGAAACCCCAACGCTATTAAATTCTTAAGAGTAGCTTCGGTTTCATTTATTTTTCGATTCGATACGTATAGAATATGTATGCCTAATTCCTGAGCTTTCAGACAAAATTCCAATGCGCCGGGTACAGCACCTGCAGCAGCACTATCTACCCAAGCTTTCCAACTTTCAGCAGTATAGCGAATATTTGTGCGAATCAGATTCAACTCATAAGGACTATTATCCAAAATGGTTTCATCTACATCGACAATAACTGCTGGTGTTAATAAGGTTTTGTCCTGAATGGAATTAAGCTGTATGAGTTGGCCGGCCTGTTGATAGCTTTGATAGCACAACGCCCGATATTCGGCACTGTATTTTTGCCACATGACTGCCAGATACAAATCGTTTCCGGATGGTTCCTCCTGAACAAATGCTGCGTTTTCCGGTTTTTTTGATAAATTACAGGAAGCAAACAAGCTAACTGTCAGAATGAATAGTAAATAGTTCTTCATACAAAAATCATATCGTTTCAAACAAATCCTGACAAAGCAGGATAAAATATAGTCGTAGTGCGTAAAAATACATTGGATTTGCTAAGCTTCAGCATGATCTTTATTTTTTTTGTGCAGAAATTGAAACTTCGTTGTAACTTTCCATGTTCCTAATCGTATAGAGTCCGGAAAACCTAATGACAACATCTGAATACAATCGAAGCGTAATGGAATACTCCGATGGAGTTTTCCGATTCATCCTCAAGCAATTGAAGGATAGCGAACGTGCGCGGGATATTGTTCAAGACACTTGGGAAAAGCTTTGGCTTAATCGGGATGCAGTTGATATTCAGAAGGTTAAATCCTGGGTTTATACAACAGCTTACCATCGGATGATTGATGTGATCCGAGTTGAAAAACGCATGATTCCCAAAGATGAAATGCCGGATTATCGAACCACGGAGGGTCAGCCCAGTACAGATTTGAATAAATGGCTGCATCAGGCACTCGATTTATTGCCCGAGATACAGAAAACCGTAGTGCTGCTGCGGGACTACGAAGGTTACTCCTACCAGGAAATTGGAGAAATCTGCGAACTAAACGAATCTCAGGTGAAAGTGTATATTTACAGAGCCAGACTAGCGATGCAAAAATACCTGGTCTCGATTGAAACAGTCATCTAACAGGCAACAACCAAAACGCAACAACGTGAACAGAGAAGCAATTCATATCAACAACTACGAAGCCTGGCTGCTCGATTATCTGGAAGGAAATCTAAATCCTTCGGAAATCCGGATGGTTCAATTGTTTTTGGCAGATAACCCTGTTGTCCGGGAAGAATTTCTCGGGATGCAGCAAGCCGATGATATCGCTCTCACTCCAGACCCCGTAACATTTGCCGGAAAGGCCGAGCTTAAAAAGCCTGACATTCTATCCGAAACAGAAATTTCGTATGAAGATGAACTTGCCATTAAAATCCTTGAAAAAGATGCAAGCCCCAAAGAAATAGATGAATTCAACCGGCTGTCAAGCAAATCAAAAGCTTATCGCCAAAAAGCCGGGCGCTTTCTCTCTTTGCGGCTTACACCAGACACGTCCCAGCTTTTTCCTCTCAAATCGGGTTTAAAACGATATACACTCATCCCGATTTCAAAGAGCCGTATGATGCAATTTAGCGCTGTAGCCGCAACTCTTGCCGTTTTACTTTTCGCAGCTGATATCTTTGTTGAAACGTTGCCAGTCGAATCTCATCAGGCAATCCAGCCAACTCACATTCAGGAAAGTATAGTGAACCCGGCTCCGGAGCTGGCCTCACAGGAAAGTTTCAAGAACCCGGCTCCGGAGCTGGCTGCAACTGAAATAGTTAAACCGAATTCCAACGTAACTACGAATGGCCATACCTCTGAAAATCAGATTGCTTCGGTCGTTCATACACCTCAACCTGACATACAAACGATGTCTGTAAATGTGGAAAAATTATCATCTCGAAAAATACAGGCAATCCAGGATGTATATGGCAGAAAAGAATTTCACGCCGGGCTCCTGAGCGAAATAGTTCCTGATTTTGCATACTTCCCGGCTGATGAAATCATTGAATCAGAGCCAATTAGCCTACAAGAATTTTTAATTAGCCGCTTTAAAAAGACCATACTGGGGAAACAGGTAGATGAAGTAAATTCCACCAGTCTGAAAGCCTATGAAGTAGCTGATGCCGGATTGAATCAATTGGATAAACTGGTCGGAAAAAATTTCTCCTGGAAAGCTCAACGAGACGAAAAAGGGAGTCTGATTAGTTATAATCTCAAGACCCCCTTATTCGAAATATCTAAAGGAAAAGAATAGCTATAAGCCTAATTCAAATCCAACTAACAGCATAGGCACTTCACCGGCATTCAAGTTAGCCGGCACTTCATTTTCAAGCAATAATTCATTTAAGCGATACTGGGCAAAAAAGGAATAGGATTTCCAGCCAATACGCACGCCAGCACCATAATTATAGGTATTCATAAAGCTGAGTTTCTTGTAATTAACCTCCACTTTTTCCGCATAATTGCCTAAAAGCATGGGGTCCAAACTATTTGTTTCCTGCTCATAAAAATAGTGTCTCATACTATTAATATCTCCGTAGGCGAACAAATCAATAAATTTCCCCAGCGTGTTTCCCCGTTTACCTACATTAATCCGAAGATAAGGTGATAATCCCCAGGAGCCAATATTGTACATTTCCTGGGTATAAACGCTGGAGCTGCTTCGTTCTGTATCAAAATAAATCCAGCTCCATTTGTAATATATATCTGTTCCCAATGCAACATGATTGTTCAATTTGTATTTATATCGAATTCCAATAGGTAATTGATAGCCACTCTTATACGCTTTGACTGCTGTTGCTTCGGCAGATTCAGTGACCATCACTCCAAAATTGTAAAAGGTGTGAATAAAATGTCTGTAATTTGGACCAAATTTCGGCTCCACCAGGCTGTCCGGTACACTCTCCTCGAGTACAACATCTTGAGCATTAAGACTCATACTCCCAATGATTAGGCCAATAAGTAAGATTAGATTCTTCATATACATTAGTTTAGTTGTTATCAATTACATCCGGAATTTCTTATGTTTTCCTGTCAAGTAAAAAATAATATATTGAGATAAAGGTACTTTGAACCCATTTTGATTATTCGTTTACAAATTCTTTAACGACGGATTGATAAAAAACACGAACCACATCGCCTTTGTTCAAATAGGCCAAGTCAATGTAAACAACTTCCGTATGGGCGACTTTCACCACGGAATACTTGGATAAGTATGATTTTCCCTGCCGCTGGATGTGATAATACAAATAATTATTGCCTTCGGTAATACTGGCTTCTTCCACTTCGATGATAAGTTGCCCGTTTTCTGTTTTGAAATGAAAAGCATCGCTTGGCTCAGGGCCGGCAGCACCTACAAAATGTGATGCTTGCGGAATACCATATCCATGGGCATAATCGTAATAGGGATACAGATTCCCGGATTCTTCAATGGCTTTCAATAGTTGCATATTCGTCCAATCGGGATGCATTTGTAAAACACAGGCTGCAAATCCGGTAATAAGGGGAGTTGAGAAACTCGTTCCCTGAGATTTGGTGAGAGAATCACCGGATGCAACGATAGCCAACCCATAGGCACTTACATTAGGCTTCCGTCGGCGGTCTGCAGTTGGCCCATACGAGCTAAATCCTACATGAATACCTGTTTCCGGATGAATACCTGCAACGGAAAGAATGCTGTCGGCGTCAGCCGGAGTTCCCAGGAATTTCCAATCACCCTGCCCTTCATTTCCCATCGCATTAACAACTAACATTCCTTTACGTGCAGCCATAGCAGCAGCTTTCGTTACTAGAGAAACCTGTCCATTCATATCCGAAATAAAATAACGGTGATGAGTATATCCCAGGGATGAATTGATAATATCTGCACCGTTTTTATCGGCCCATTCTGCAGCAGCGAGCCAATTTTCTTCCTCCGAATACGGTTCGGTACGCGCTTTCTCAGTTCTTGCCAACAGAAATTCAGCATCAACAGCTAATCCCATCATTTCATGACTCCATACCCCGGCAATATTCGACAAAACCATGCGTCCATGGGTGCCATGCGCATACACATCTTCCGTATTCTTTACAAAATCCCATGTTTTAAGAATTTTTCCATTCCCCCGCAAATGTTCAAATGCAGGATGATGATTAACTTCGGAGAATCCTATATCAAAAACTGCAATACGAACCCCTTTTCCGGTGATATTATTATCCAGAAACAGATTTCCTTCCATACTCATGAGCTGATTCCGCATCAAATCATCTTTTTGTCGAATTTGATATTGAAGAGGCATCTCATTCTGAATTGGCAACTCGCAGCTAATAGTTTGATTTTCATTAGGATGAATAAGGATGATTTCTTTCACAAAGGATAAAGCATACAGTGCCTGAATTTGCTGGTCAAATGCATATACAATCTGTGCATTTAGCCAGCGGGACTGAAAACCGGCAGAATCAACCATCATCCCAACGGTAGATGTATAGGATTCCTGGAGAGGCAAATCACTTTCATCAAAGAGTGGAAGATGATTTCGCAACCGTCGCTCAATTGCTTTTCCATCGAAATACTCGTATGGATTAAACTGAACGTCTTGTTTATCGGTATAAAAGACCCAATATTTTTGTTGAGCAAGCACACCGCCTGAAAAGAAGAATATCAGGCCGGCAATCAGAGAAAAAACACGCATATTACTAATTTAGATTAATGAGTATCTTCGGCTAATGTAAGCATTTTTAACGCACTACACATACAATAATTCATTCAAGGATTGGTTAAAGCATTATATTTGCTACACAAATTTTAATATCTTACCTAATCAATATGAAAAGAATTTTAACAAGCCTCGTTTTTCTTAGCCTGGTTGTACTTCCAAGCATGCTTTTTTCACAACTTAAGCAACTAAATTCAGCTGAAATCCGATTCGTTAATGAGAAAGGAGAATCTGTTTATAATCATCCTTCAACAGCTCCATTGCTTATTGAAGTCAATAATCATGACACACAGCAAAACAATCCGGATATTCGTACCCTGGTTGTTACCATTAAAAGTGAAACCGAGCCCTTAGGTGAAACGATTGAATTAGCCGAAACAACGCCCAATTCCGGTATTTACCGTGGGAAAGCAATCCTTCAAAAAGCTGCAATGCCTTTTGGGACAAATAAAAAACTCGAAGTTAATCAGGGCGATCGGCTTACTGCCTATATTTCCTCAGGAGATAAAAGTCAAGGTATTAATCCGTCATTAAGTGTGGAATGTTGGTTTATGGGGCCAGACTGGACTTTTACAAATACAGGAATGAGTCATATTATATTAATTCCAAGTTTTGCTCAAATTACGATTGATGGAGAAAAAATACAGCCGGGTGATTTTATTTCTGTTTTTTATGAACAAAAAACGGGCAACGGAACTATCCTCGTAAATGGCGGAGGTATGGGTTACAATAGAGCCCCGGGAGGAATAAAATATACTGGAGAAACAAATGCACTTGCCATATGGGGTGTACAAGAAGGTAAAAACAATGGTTTTGCAATTGGGGAAACGCTAAAATGGAAAATCTGGCGAGCCAAAGACGGCAAGTACTTCGATGCAGTTGCTACCTATATGTCCGGAGAAGTGGACCCAACAATAACTGACAGCGATAAATATGCAGTTGACGGAATTAGTGGAATCTTATCATTAACGGCTAAATCATCCAACTAAAGCCGCACAATCTGTTCAAGATATTGTTTGTCTAAATAGCGAATCTGCAAATAATATATCCCGCTTTTATAGGCTTGTAAGGATAATGTACATTCGGTTTCGCTCAGGATGAACTCCTGTATCAATTGTCCAATTTCATTATATAAGCTTAAATAGGCCTCTTCTTTTTGATAATATAAAATCAGCACATCCGAATGGGTAAGATTTCCTTGGATTTGATAAATTAAGTTTGACGGGTTTGGATTTTCAGTTTCTTCTACAATTAGAATTTCATTCGACCCTTCACATTCACCCCTTGTTACGGTAACACTATAATAACCGAAAGTCATCGGATGTATGGATTGTGTTGTTTCACCGCTGGTCCATAAATAGGAATCATAACCCGGTCCAGCGTCTAATTCAACCGTATCCAGCAGCGCAGTGAGAAAGTTTTCTCCCAGATAAGGATTCGGAATAGGAACTTCAATCCCAACAATTGAATCAATCCAGTTGCATCCTGCAAAATCGGTAACGCTTACATAGTAAGTTCCCGGGAAGGTCATATAGAAATTTGGTGTTTGTAATCCATTACTCCAATGGAAATCCCGGAATCGTTGCGAAATTCGTGTATTTGTATATCCCCCTTCGCAATAAATCATTGTATCCTGAAGGACAATCTGAGGTTGCACAAAATTTCCTAAATGAACCGAATCAACGCCCGGGCATCCTTCAGGATTTGTGACGGTTAAGTAATACCAACCTGAATCAACCGCTTCAGTGTAGTACCATTCCCCTCCATTACTCCATGCATATGTAGGGAATTGCTCTGTACAGTAAAAAATAACCGAATCACCTCTACAAACGAGTGTATCTCGAAAAACCTCCGGTCGTGGATGGACTTTATTTACCACCTTTTTTTTGTTATAATCATTGCTAAGATTCACATCTCCAGGCAATTCAAGCCAGATATTAAAATTGTAATCCCCATCTTCCGAACAATCAAAAGGGGTAGAAAAAGAATAATTTACGGTGCTGTGAGCAGGAATGGTTCCGGTATATTGTTCCATAATCGTATCACCATTATTCAGGCAGATGAACAAAGGAACCCCATTTACACTGACTGAATCATGATTTTCAATTACAATAGTAACAATTTCATTTTCAGATAACTGGCATTCCGATACTGGAGATAATTGTTGATTAATACTCATATCTTTACCAGGAATACTGAAGGCAACAATAGATTCCAATTTAGAAATCCCATTATAAACAAACAAGCCGGAATCAGGAATACCCGGGGTATTTATATCATAAGTAGCAACGGCATCAAAAACAGAACCATCAGAAGCACGCCAAACTTTCCATTTCAGGATTTCACCGGGTTGAAACCCATTGTAAACATTGGGCTCAGCACCCCAGATAGTTGCAGCATTCACTTGACCTGTTAACATCATTCCCCCGATATCTCCTGTTTGACCTGTTCCAGTACCACAAAGGAGTGTATCACTAAACTGAAAAAAAGCTCCAATATAATCACCCGGTTGCATTGGATTTCCATCAATCGTTAAACTAACCGTAGGAAGGACCAAAACAATATGAGTAAGCTCAACACTGGTATTAATAAAAAACCAGGGAGGAGATTGTCCTTGAACCATTGGCACGGAAAGGACAAAAATTAGGATAGTGAGCAGTTTTTTCATGACAATAAAAATCATCCAAATGTAACAAAGAAACAATAGCTTCGTTCATCCCGAAATGTTAATGAAAAGACTGAGACAAAAAAAAAGGCTGCCTGAGCAGCCTTCCTTTTTAGGATTAATTCCTTATTTCTAATTCCTTGATGAGGTTTTGGGCATTGGCCATTTTATCCATCACGAATAAAACATACCGAATATCACAAACGATGGTACGTTGTAATTTTGGGTCAAACTGGATATCACTACTCATAGCATCGGCATTTCCATCAAAAGCAGTACCAATTAATTCTCCGTTTGCATTGATAACCGGACTTCCTGAGTTTCCACCAGTAATATCATGATTCGTGAGGAAACAAACCGGCACTTTACCATTATCGGTGTAAGTACCAAAATCTTTGGCAGCATAAAGCTCTTTTAATTTAGCAGGAACGACAAATTCTTCATTAGTTGGATCTTCTTTTTGGATAACCCCTTCCAAATAGGTAATGAAATCGTACTTAACAGCATCACGAGGTTCATAACCACGAACCGTACCGTAAGTTAAACGCATGGTTGAATTGGCGTCCGGATAATAAAAACGTTGGTCATTCATTTGGCGAATACCATCGATAAAGAGTCGTTTTGCTTTTTGCAATTCTGTATCTAACTCGTTTTGAGCCATTTGCAGTTCCTGAAATTTGGCGAACAATCCAAAGATAGCTTCCATGGCAGGCTCTTTCTCTAATTGTTTTTTCGGATTAGACAGGAAATTCATGTATTTTTCTTCATTGGCAAATACTGATTTTTTAAAGACCATCTCCGCATAAGCGTTGAAATTTCCCTTAAATTTCTTTTCAACCATTTTAAAAAATTCAGGATGTAATTCAGCCGGCAAATCATCATGATACATCTGAAGCATAGCTCCTAAAATCTCTTTATCGATGGTAGGATTGAAATCTTTGTAAAAATGGGCAGCTTCTCCTTTCAGTTCATCAATCACAGCTGTGGCATCTTTTTCAGCGGTAAGCATTCCCTTTAAAGTATTGTGTTTCAGAGCGAAAGTTAAGATTTCAGAACCCTGGAAGAAAGAAGCTTCAATGATATACCACCAGGCTTTGCTATAGCTGCTATCTGATTTAACTTTATATGCCTTTTCAAAAGTGCTGATTACTTCGCCATACTTGGCAGAGCGATCCTCTCCTTGAGCCGACCAGTTTAAAAACTCCGTTTCCAGCGCTTTCTTTTGATCAGCAACTTTCAAACGACGCAGTGCTTTCGATTCTTCACGGTCTTTTTTCCAGAAATTTCCTAAATAGGCGTACTTCTCTGCATATTGAATCCGAATTTTAGCATCCTGATCCATGTAGTTCTTCATAATTTCCATTTTCTTCTCCCGAAGTTTAACGGTCACAGGATTCAGCTCATCACTTTTTTGGACTACACCATAGGATGAAAGGTAACGGTCGGTTGAGCCCGGATAACCCCAAATCATAGCAAAATCATTTTCCTTAACTCCTTTTACAGAGACAGGAAGGTAATGTTTCGGTTGATAAGGAACATTTTCAGGAGAATAATCAGCCGGTTTTCCATCTTTACCCATATAAACGCGGAACATGCTAAAATCGCCGGTGTGACGTGGCCAAATCCAGTTGTCGGTATCTCCGCCAAATTTTCCAATCGAGGAAGGAGGAGCTCCAACCAGTCGAACATCACGGAAAGTCTCATACACAAAAAGATAAAACTCATTTCCTTCGAACATGTTCGCGACCTGAGCTTCGTAATGAGTTCCTTTGACTGCATCTTTTTCAAGCTTTGCGATAGCCGTTTGAATTGCTTGTTCGCGTTCCTGCTCACTTGCAGTTGCTTTTACTTCTTTTAAAACCTGAGCAGTAACGTCCTCGATACGAACCAGGAAGGAGGCAGTTTTACCCGGATTTACAAGTTCTTCGCCAAGGCTATATGCCCAGAAACCATCGGTAAGATAGTCATGCTCTACCGAGCTGTGAGCCTGAATTTCACCATATCCACAATGGTGGTTGGTTAACAACAAGCCTTGTGAACTGATGATTTCACCGGTACAGTTTCCACCGTCCAGCATAACAATCGCATCTTTTAAACTTGCATGATTGATATCGTACAACTGCTCCTGAGTAAGGCTCAGTCCTAAAGCTTTCATTTCCTGATACTTTTTACCGAGGAAATAGGGAAGCCACATACCCTCATCAGCTTTTACATTTCCTTGAAACAGGAATAAAAAAGATAATGAAAGAATAAGTAAATTTCTTTTCATTGGATTTTTAGGTTATTGGATTTTAGGTTAAATACATGCGCTGAGACTAATTGACTTGCCAAAAAGTTACAAGCGACCAAAAAAAATATTAAATTTAAGAACGAGCTCTACGACGATTTTTTTCAAGACTTAACAAACGTAATTCTCGTCCTGTTTGACCGGCCACAGAAGTATTCTCTTCTGCTCTCCGGAACAAATAGGGCATCACGTGCTTCACGGGTCCATATGGAACATATTTAGCGACATTGTATCCGGCATTTGCCAGGTTAAAGCTAATATGGTCGCTCATTCCATAAAGTTGAGCAAAAAAGATTCGGGAATCATTTGCAGCGATACCGTTTACTTGCATCAATTCAGCCAGATAAGCGCTACTGAATTCATTATGAGTTCCATTAAAAATAGAAATCCGGTCGAGATGTTCCATACAAAATTTAAGTCCGAGATTATAATCCCGGTCGGTGCTTTCTTTATCCGGTTGGATTGGCGATGGATAGCCCTTTTCGAGGGCGCGTTCTCTTTCTTTTTCCATATAGGCGCCGCGAACAAATTTTATTCCCAGAAAATAGCCTCCCTTTACGGCTTTCTCATAGCTTTTTGCCAGAAAATCAAGCCTGTCATGACGATACATCTGAAGCGTATTATAGACAATAGCTTTATCTTTGTTGTAAAGCTCCATCATGCTCTCAACCACTTCATCAATAAAATTCTGATACCAGCTATCTTCTGCATCAATCAAAATAGGGACTCCGGCTTTATAGGCGGCCTCACATAACTGATTCACACGGCTTCTAAATTGGTTTGCTTCACTTTCTTCGCTCAGCGACAGCGCTTGCCCGGCGCTCACTTTTTCGAGGACTACCGAAGTGGTAAAGGCTGTTGGTTTAAAGACAGCAAAAGGGATATTTGCATCTTTCCCGGCATTTTCAATGGATCTTAATGTTTCTGAAAGGGCATGCCGTATATCTTCCTGAGATTCTTTTCCCTCTACGCTATAATCTAGAATCGCTTTTACTTTAAATTTCTCCAGATTGCGAACAGCTTTCTGGCAGTCATGGATACTTTCACCGCCAACAAAGTGACCATAAACGGTTGGTTTAACAAGCCATTTTATGGGGACACCCAGTTTAAGTGACCAACCAAGTGCCTTATTCATAACTTTTACCAGCTTACTAAACGAAATAAGCTTAAAAAGAAAATAGGCCTTGAACAACTGTGTATTAGACTTACTTTGGAAAGCAATCTGCGTATTCTCGAATAAAATCATAAAAAAAAATTTGTGCAAATATAAAATCCAAATAACAACTTCATTAAAAATATTTGATGAGTTGTTGTAAAGAATAAATTATTTGTTGTATTGGTGAATATTCTTTATAAATTTGCACAAATTCAAATGAATTATAAAGATATGACACTCAAAAAATTTGTTTTAGTTTCACTGACCATTTTGCTGGCAGTTCCTTTCATTTCTTCCTGCAAAAGAGGCGCAAATGATCCGTCCTTTTCGATCACTTCACGAACTGCCCGTCTTTCTGCGGTATGGACTTTATCCAGTGGATATTATGATTATCTAAATCAGGAAAATGAAGAATTTAACTGGGTGGATGATGATTGCGAAGATGGTATTGGAATGATTGAAGAATATCAGGAATCGGATGTTAAAACGATTTCCTATAATTTCTCCAATTCACTGTCTCATTTCAAACATCAGTTTACAACCACCCGCGACCAGTTTGTGGATGGCTCTATGATGGTGGATGGCAAAGAATACGAAGATGCTTTAACCATTGAACGTGACATTAATTTTGATTACGAATTAACAATTCGTACGAATGGAACCTACCGGGTATATATCACCTATAATCTATATGAAGATGATTATTTGCTAGAAGCTCTGGATGAAAGCTCAGCTCCTCAATATGGTAAAACCTTCTCAGGCACCTACGAATATGAAGATGAATGGCATTGGACAGACAATAGCCTTGGTTCAAAAGAAGGCGTTCAATTTGATGGATTCCCATTCCTGTCCATGAATGAGAATAATATTGGTCGAATCTATGATATCAATGGTTCTTTCAAATTAAATTACATGACCGGGGTTGAATTTATCAACCAGGCTGTTATATTTGAACTGGATAAACTGGAAAGCAAAGCCTTAACTTTAATGAGTAATGCCTCTTTTGAAGGTTACTTTGCTGAAGTTGATGAAGAATTTGAGGTAAATGTTGCCGGTCAAGGATATATTACCTGTCAAGGTACCTATACCTTCAGAAACATAGAAAACACGAAATTCTTCCTGCAATTCATTTCAGATGGAAAATCGGTTGCTGAATAAGACTATCACTTTAAATTAATATAAAGCCTCGGGTTCGAGGCTTTTTTTTTCACTTTTTTCCTATTTTTGCATCAAGTGAAAAGAATTAAAACCTACAGAGAATGAAGCTTTTCCCCTGCTGATTTACGCTAAAATATATCAATATTAACTATACTAAAGATTATGAAAAAAACTTTATCCCTTATCACGCTGGTCATTGCACTTTTAAGCTTAAATGCTCAGGATTGCATGTATCCTTTCATTTCTGAATACGTTGAAGGAACTGGCAACAGCAAAGGCGTTGAAATTTACAACCCAACAGCCTCCCCAATCGACCTAAGCAACTACCTAATTGTTCGTTACTCCAATGGGGGAACCAGCCCGTCGATTGGGTATAAAACCACGCTGGTTGATACATTGCAACCATACTCAGCTTTCGTATTAGTCAATGGTCAAACTGTTACAACCGAAGAATCTCCGGCATGTGACCCTGCTATGCAATTATTGGCCGACCAACTGGACGGTGAATATCCTGCTCCAATGTATATGAATGGAAATGATGCAATTACTTTAGAAAGTCAGGACGGAATCATCTGGGATATTTTTGGTAAAGTAGGCGAAGACCCCGGAACCGGCTGGTGTGATATCGACAGCCTTAACTATGTAACCGGAACTACCTATTGGTGGCTGGCTTGGACCAAAGACCATACCCTCAGAAGAAAACCAACTGTAAAACATGGTGTATTTCAAAATCCAGGTAGTGTAGGAGCGCCGGAATATTTTATGGTTCAGGTAGAATGGGATACGGTTCCCGGTTATTGGAGCGAAGCAGATACCGCATGGATTAGCGCTAATATTTGGGATGGTCTTGGAACTCATGAATGTGAATGTGATCCAAGTTATAACAGCATTCCATCTTTCCAGACACGTGAAAATAGCCTTTTCCTCTATCCAAATCCAGTTCCCGGTGAAGAAGTACTTGTAAAAGGAACCGCTATCATCAACCAAGTTGAATTAATTAATGCCATTGGGCAAGTTGTTATATCTGTGCAAAATCCGGTTCAACGCGGTGACATCACTCTTAGATTTGCCGATGATTTATCTGGTATTTATTTCGTCAGAGTTCGTTTTGCAGATGGTACTCAAGCCACTCAAAAATTGATGATTCAATAATCCATTAAACCATTAACAGAGCAGGTATTTATCAGTGATAAATACCTGTTTTCTTCTATAAGCTACTGATATTCATTATTATCAGTGGCCTTTTATCCCAAATAAAATCACCTTTTTTTCTTTTCTCCTATACGATTATTTTGACTTAACTTTCAGGCATGACCAACAAACAAATCATACGCGTATGAAAAAGCTCTATTTTCTTTTCGCTTTGCTGCTTTCTGCTCTTCTTTCACAGGCTCAGATATTTACGTTCTCAGGACAAGTTAGAGACTATGAAACCGGAGAAACATTAATTGGTGCGAACGTCCTGGTGAAACAAGGACTTGGAACAATAACTACTCCGGATGGAAATTTTTCTATCCAACTCACCAAAGGGAAATACAGCGTTGTTGTCTCCTATGTTGGATTCGACCCGGTAAAATTTGAGTTAAATCTGGAAAAAGATGTATATAAACTCTTTAATCTGAAACCTCAAATGATTGGTGAAATTAGTGTCGTATCTGATGTAGCCCGCGAAAGAGAAACTCCGGTAGCATTTAGTACGATTAAGCCCGCCAAAATTGAAGAAGAATTGGCTGCAAGGGACTTGCCCTTAGTTTTAAATTCAACACCGGGTGTTTATGCAACCCAACAAGGGGGAGGCGATGGAGATGCCCGTGTAAATATCAGAGGTTTTAACCAAAGTAACCTTGCAATTATGCTCGACGGAGTTCCAGTTAATGACATGGAGAACGGCTGGGTATATTGGTCAAATTGGTTTGGTCTGGATTTAGTTACCCGCTCCATGCAGGTACAACGAGGCTTATCGGCCTCCAAACTCACAATTCCTTCAGTGGGTGGAACCATGAATATCATTACCAAAGGAATTGAAACGAATCGCGAAACAAGATTTAAACAAGAGATCGATGGAGATGGAAAATCGAGATCCTCTCTAAGCTTTACTTCCGGCAAATTAAAGAACGGTTGGGGTTTTACATTAGCCGGTTCGTATAAAGGAGGGGATGGCTATGTGGATGAAACCTGGACAAAGGCCTGGTTCTATTATGCCAAAATTGATAAAAGAGTTGGAAACCACATTATTTCATTTTCTGCAATGGGTGCGCCTCAGGAACATGGGCAACGATATTACAAACGAGCTATTGCAACCTACGATTCAGCGTATGCTGTTTCTCTTGGCGTAGATATATTCCCCACCTATACAAATTTAGGGGATAAATACAACCAAAATTGGGGCTATCTGGAGAGATGGACCGGATCAATCATAGACACCATCTTTCATCCCGCTATGCCAAATGTGGCCACTAAATTTATTTATGACACAACTCACGTTGAGAAAGAGCGCCTCCATTATAAATATAATCAATACCATAAACCCATGTTTAATTTGAGAGATTTTTGGACTATTAACGATAAGTTATACGTTTCAAATATCTTATACTTATCCCTTGGTCAGGGAGGAGGTTCTTCAACGGCATCATCCCTTAATGATTCCAACCTGGACGAATTTGGACAAATAAACTGGCAAAACATCTATAATAATAATCGAACGGTTAATAATATTGACGCAACCTATAGTGAGACCCTCTTTAAGGCAGGAAATTACCGGGTAATGAATGTAAACGAGCATATCTGGTACGGACTCTTATCAACAGCAAACTATAAGCAAAATAACAATCTTACCTGGTCAGGAGGAATTGACTTAAGATCATATAAAGGAAATCATTATCAAAAAATTATCGATTTACTGGGAGCTGATTATGCCATAGATATTGACGACGCCAACCAGGAATCTCCAGTCAAAAAGGTAGGAGATAAAATCTATTTCCACGATAATGCCTGGGTAAACTGGGCTGGTTTGTTTGGTCAGGTTGAATATACGAGTGGTTGCTGGAGCCTCTTTGGAAATTTAAGCGCAGCCGAAACAGGATACAAAAAAATCGACCTGTTTAAACTGCCAACGGATTCTCTGAGAGAATCCGGTTGGCTCTATAAAACCAGCTTGACTATAAAGGGTGGCGCTAATTATAATATTAATGAACAATCTAATCTTTTTATGAATACCGGTTTTCTGTCTAAAGCCCGCTCTAGCAACAATATCTACAATGGCTACCTTGCCAAATTTAGAACGAACACCGAAAATGAGAAAATATATGCCTTTGAATTAGGCTATTCCTTTCATAATCCAATCTTTGCATTTAACCTAAATGCTTATTATACGTACTGGAATGGTAAACCCATGAATAATATGTATTTTAAAGATGATGAAGGGGACGACCTTGTTGGATACATTAATGGAATTAACGAATTACACCAGGGAATTGAATTAGATTTTATCTACAAGATACATCCAAAACTACAGTTTCAAGGACTTGTTTCTATTGGAGACTGGACCTACCAATCCATCGCAGATTCCGTGGCCTGTTATAATGCTGATAATCAAACTCAGTTTGTTAAATATGCCAGCTTTAATGCTACCGGAATTCATGTTGGAGATGCAGCTCAAACACAATTTATGGGACAGCTTCGCTTTGAACCGATTAAAAACTTGTACATCTCAGCACAATACATCTATTTTGACCGATATTATGCAGATTTTACACCTACTCTAATGGATGAAAGTTCCTCGATTTCATCAAGTACAGACCCAATTGACTCCTGGAAAATCCCAGCCTACGGACTTATGGATTTAAATATGGGTTATGGTTTTAAAGTGCAAAAATCAAGAATTGATATTCGCTTTAGTATGACTAATGTGTTGAATACCTTATATATTTCTGATGCAACAAATAATGACCAGTATATTTATTCCACTTTCCCAACAGACAGAGGATACGAAGCATCTACTTCAAGTGTATTCCTTGGACTTGGAAGAAGATTTAATACTTCGGTAAGCATCTCCTTTTAATCTATCAAATGATCATTATCGCCAATTAAACTAGATAATCAAATGAAAAACCTCCTTCTTTCGCTGATACTTGTTCTATCTGCCTTATCAATCCTGGCTCAGCCAATAAACTATTACCAAGGTACGCAAGGTTTAACAGGGACTGCTCTTAAAGCTCAATTGCACAATATTATTGATGATCATTTAGAGTATCAATATTCGACCGTTAAACAAATTCTCCGCCAAGCCGATGAAGACCCAAATAATCCGGATAACCTGATTCTCATTTTTACGGGCTGGTCTATTCCAAAAGCTAATTTCGCCGTATATCTTGATTCAGTTGATTACTGGAATCGGGAACATATTTGGGCGAAATCACATGGTGATTTTGGTACTGACCCAGGACCCGGAACCGATTGCCATGCGCTTAAACCTGTTGACAATACAGTTAACTCGGCCAAATCGAATAAAGATTATGACAATGGTGGAACTCAATATTATGACAATGGAGTGCCTACCGGCTGCTTTACCGATGCCGATTCCTGGGAACCTATTGACTCACAAAAAGGAGATATCGCACGCATGATTTTTTATATGGATCTCCGGTATGAAGGGGATAATAGCGAACTCAACTTAACTGTTGTTGACCAGGTAAATACATATCCTGACCCCATGCACGGGAAACTATCAACTCTCCTCCAATGGCATCAGCAAGACCCGGTAGATGATTTTGAAAGAAGACGGAATGATGTCATTTTCCAATGGCAAAAAAATAGAAATCCATTTATCGACTATCCTGATTATGTAGAAAGGATTTGGAACAATTCTATTCCAAATCCTATTGTGTTATCAAATGCCTCTATAAGCCCCACCGAACCCGAACCTTTACAGGATGTAGTATTAGAAATCAATATTACTTCAGGCTTACGGTCTATTAATTCAGCTACGCTGTATTGGGGAACTTCATGGGGTACGATGACCAACAGTATCTTAATGAATGCAACCGGAACCGTTTACTCTGCCCTCATTCCAGGTCAGCCTGCCAATCAAAATGTCTATGTAAAAATTGTCGCAGAAGATGGAACTGACTCAAATTATACTACCATTACCTATCATGTAGCCAATTACCCCTTTTCCGGAACAATTACTCCCATTCCGGAAATTCAGGGACCTGGAAGTGCCACTCCTTTTTCCGGTCAGAGTAAGACAATCTCCGGCATTGTGACGGCAGCCTTTGGAGCCGATTTCTTTGTTCAAAGCGGCCAGGGCCCCCGAACTGGTGTTTATCTCTATAACTCCGGCTATTTCCCGGCAGTTGGCGATAGCGTTATTGTTACCGGAGAAGTTTCTGAATACTATGGGAAAACAGAAATCATCAATATTTCAGACTACTATTATATCTCTTCGAATAACCCGGTTCCAGACCCAATCATTCTTACGTCAGGCGAAGCCTCCAACGAAGATTATGAATCCGTACTGGTAAAACTGGTTAATGTGCAGTGCGTGCGAGATACCCTTTATGGAATGTGGATTGTTAACGATGGTACCGGTGATTGTTTGATTCATAACTCAGCTATTTACACTCACCCTTATGCTATTGGCGAATACTACGACATTATTGGGGTGATGAATTATGATTTCGACCAATTTAAAATCGAATTGCGCAGTGCCGATGACGTAGAAACCGGAACCGATGAAGCGGCTCCTTTTATCATTTCTGCCACCCCGGCTACTCCAACCATTCTAAATATCATTTTTAATGAAAAACTCCAGCCTACGGGAGTAAATACGCTTAGCAATTATTCAATTAACAATGGAGTAAACATCACCAATGCCATGCTCCATTCCATCGATAATCGCAAGGTAATTCTAACCGTATCCGGCATGAATGGTGGTGATTACACCCTCACTGTCAATAACCTGATGGATTTGGCAGGAAATGCAATTACAAGCACGAGCTTTAATTTTAGCTACCTCGATAATCCTGAACTAAATGCATCCGCTTTTAACCTTTATCCAAACCCGGCCTCTGAACAAGTTGAATTATATCTCCCTGAAAACCTGAATCGAAGTACCATTTACCTATACGACCTGCAGGGACGTATTGCATTGGAAAAATCAGTCTCCCCAGGTGAAACGGTGGTAAAACTTGACCTTCGGAGCTTGCTTTCAGGTATCTATCTGGTTAAAATTTCCAACGAAAACTTACTGTTTATTAACAAACTGATTGTTGAATAAACATTTTTCTTCATCAATCCTTATTCATTAAAAAATACATGAACAGCTATTTGAAACCTACAGGGTATAAATCAGTTTATACCTTGTACCTGCTTAGTAAGCAAGCCGAAATTTTGCCGGCTCTTTTTTCGGAAGATGAAACCCGTTTCATCCTTCAGGAAAAAGAAAAGAAACACGATTTAGTGCATCTCAACCGCTTGTCGAGTCAGCTTTTTATCCAATTCCTGGATACTGAAAATCTGAATTATAAAACCAACGAAAAAGCACGGTCTGAAGCATCCGGAGTATGCAAAAAACTTAATTCGTTGAAGGCTAACGAACTGCATATCATCGATTTAATTGAGGAAAAAGCACTCACTCTGGCTTATGCCGAAGGACTTATCCTGAACAATTATCAGTTTATCAAATATTATAAAAATCAGGAAGAGAAGAAAAATTCACTGGAATCGCTTTTCATTACGTCACCAGTCGTTTCGGATGATGAAATGCATGAACTTCAAGTTGTCACCGAAGCTGTTTACCGGGCACGAACCTGGATAAACGAACCAGTTAACTATTTGACTGCTGTTCAGCTCTCGGAAGAAATTCGTGAACTGGGTCATCAATGCGGTTTCCAGGTTGAAGTCTTTGATAAATCCCGCATTAAAGCCCTTAAAATGGGAGGATTGCTTGCTGTAAACAAAGGCAGCCAGGATCCACCAAGCTTTAATATCCTGGAATGGAAACCAACAAACGCAAAAAACGAACAGCCTTTAATTCTCGTAGGAAAAGGTGTTACGTATGATACCGGAGGACTTTCTTTAAAACCTACTTCCAATAGCATGGATTACATGAAATCGGATATGTCAGGCGCCGCCGCTGTTGCCGGCCTTATCTCCGTGCTGGCTCAACTTAAATTGCCCGTTCATGTAATTGGACTTATACCGGCCACCGATAATCGACCCGGTGAGAATGCTATTACTCCCGGCGATATCATTGAAATGCACAATGGCCTGTTTGTCGAAGTACTTAACACTGATGCCGAAGGACGATTAATTCTGGGCGATGCACTTAGCTATGCCCAGCGTTATCAGCCGGAACTGGTAATCGACCTCGCCACACTAACAGGCGCTGCATCGGTAACCGTTGGTATCTATGGCTCCATTGTCATGGGAAATGTGGGTGAGCCTATCATGACTGAGCTTAAAAATGCCGGCTTTGAAACCTATGAACGATTAGTAGAGCTTCCGATGTGGGACGAATATGGCGATATGATTAAATCGGATGTGGCTGATATTAAGAACAGTACCAAGCGCGATGGCGGAACTATTACAGCCGGGAAATTCCTGGAGCGTTTCACCGATTATCCCTGGGTGCATTTAGATATCGCACCCTCTGCCTTCCTCCACAGCAACGAAAACTACAAACCGCAAGGTGGCGTTGGCGTAGGGATTCGGCTTTTGTTTGAATTTATCAAAAAGCACTATTTAGCTTAAGAACCCGGCAGGTTTAGCCCCGCTTTTTAGAACGACGGGTTTTACTGAAATTCACCTGCTCATAATATTTTTTCTTCTCTTGAAACGCCGGGCCTCCCTGGCGTTTTTTCATGGGCTTCAGGTAGTTCTTATCGAACAAAACCGGCCGCTCATCATCCGTAAAAATATTCGAAAGTTGAACCTGCTCCGGCATACTTATCACCTCAATCTTACGGTTCATCAGGGTTTCCACTTCCTTTAAAGATTCGCGTTCCGCTTCATTCACAAAGGATATGGAAATCCCATCCTTATCCGCCCGGCCCGTACGCCCGATTCGGTGAATATAATCCGGCGCTTCCGAAGGAAAATCAAAATTGATAACATGACTTACATCCTGAACATCAAGACCGCGAGCAGCAATATCAGTTGCAATTAGCACCCTGATTTCACCTTGTGTAAAGCGCTCCAGCGTTCCAATCCGCAAATTCTGTGATTTATTACTGTGAATAACAGCAATCCCGCTTATTCCTTTTTTCGTGAGCTCTTCTTCCAGCCGGTCGGCTAATTTCTTGGACTTTGAAAAAACCAGCACTTTAAGCATATCTTCTTGATTTTTAAGAAGATACTCAAGTAGGTTTATTTTTGAAAAGAAATTCGGGACTAAATAAACACCTTGTTGAATTTTATCCAGGGTTGCTCCGTGTGGAGCGATTTCAATTTTCTCAGGATGCACAAAAAAATCTTCAATCAAATCATCCACTTCTTCGGTTAGTGTAGCCGAAAACATTAAGTTTTGGCGATTTTCCGGCAATAATTCCAAAATACTGATAATCTGAGGCCTAAATCCCAGATTCAACATTTCATCCACCTCATCTATAATAACACGCTGAATCGATTTCAAACGAATCACACCAGACATAGCCAAGTCAAATAACCGACCCGGCGTAGCTACCAGGATATCGATTCCCTGATATACTTCTTCTTTCTGAGTATTGATATTCGTTCCTCCATATACGCCCGAAACCCGAACAGTCATAAAGCTGGTGAGTTTTTCAATTTCCCGGATGACCTGAAGCACAAGCTCACGGGTTGGTACTAAAATCATGACCCGTGGATGCCTTTGTTCGGAGTATTTCATCTGACGTAAGACAGGTAAAAGATACGCAAGGGTTTTCCCGGTTCCGGTTTGTGCGATGCCAATGACATCTTTTCCACCCATTATAACCGGAAAAACCGCCGCCTGAATAGGTGTTGGGTTCACATAATCCAGCTCACTCAATGCATTCAGCAATGGGCTACTCAGATTTAATTCTGTAAATGATTGAATCATCAGGTAAAGTTTGCGGCAAAAGTACGCTTTTGTTAGCAGTTCTCCGGACATAAGCTTACTTTTGACCATTATTAATTCAGACTATGAGATATTTACTCCTTCTGATTCAACTTATCAGCCTTCAATCATTCGCTCAATATTTCCCGGAATCAGGTCCGGTTTTCGACGACTCCTCGGTTCCAACTATCGATATTTACATCAATCCAACATACCTGGATCAAATCCTCGCTTCCGGTAATGAATCGAGTACGACCGAATATCCTGCCAACTTTGTATTCACATCCGGAGGAAAAACCGAATCCGTGGCTAATGTAGGATTTAGACTCCGCGGAAACACCTCCCGGTACTCCCAAAAAAAATCCTTCAAAGTATCTTTCAATTCATTCGAAAATCAAAAATTTCATGAGCTTGAAAAACTAAATCTAAATGGGGAGCACAATGACCCAAGTATCTGTCGTTCAACTATTTTCTGGAAATTGGCAGCCTGGAATCATATCCCGGGAAGTCGTATCAATCATGTAAATCTGTATATCAACGGGCAATACAAAGGGGTGTATGTGAATGTAGAACATATTGATGAAGAATTTGTAGAACTCCGCTTTGGAAATAAAGACGGAAATCTTTACAAATGCACATATCCTGCTGATTTAAAATACATTAATTCAAATCCAAATAGCTACAAGCTAACACAGTCATCCACCAGAGTTTATGAGCTTCAAACGAATACCGAAGCCGATGATTATAGCGATTTGGCTCAACTGATTCACGTGCTGGCCTTTAATTCAGGCGATAAACTGCGAAAGCAACTGGAACCTATTTTCAACGTTCGTGCTTTTCTCAAATATTATGCTTTCGAAGTGCTCACCGGGCATTGGGATGGATACGCAATCAACAAAAACAATTTCTATCTCTATCACAATACAGCTACGGGTCAATTTGAGTTTATTCCCTATGATGGGGATAATACCTTTGGGATTGATTGGTTTAATGAGGATTGGGCTAAAAGGGACATCCACAATTGGGAGCAGGATGATCGACCTTTGGTGAATAAAATACTGGCAGTGCCGGAATATCGTTCCCTGTTCAATTTTTATGTGCGATACATGCTTGAGCACCATTTTAATCCCACTTTTTTAAATCCTATCCTGACAAACCTGGAAAACACGCTGGCTGAATTCATCCCGGACGACCCTTATTACCCGCTGGATTATGGCTATGACTTGTCCGATTTTCATACTTCTTTCAGCAATCCGGTTGGCAATCATGTAAAGTATGGCATCAAAGGCTACATTTCGACCCGCTTTACCCGTGCCAATAGTCAGCTCCGCACCGATCCCATTGCTCCGATGATAAATCAGGTAACTTACAATTCGCCGGTTTCGGGTCAATTAATCGGTATTTCGGCCGTAATTGAGGATGAAGATGATGAACTATATCCCTGGATTATCTATGAAAAAATAAGCGGAAAACCCGATAGCATGCCCATGTATAACGATGGCCTTCATGCCGATGGATCTGACAATGATACCCTTTACGCCGGTTTTATTCCAACCAATGGTTTCGAGGGTGATTTCAAATTCTATATTCAGGTAACCGATGCCTCCGGAAAAACAAGTCGGAATCCATTTTCCGATTATTATACGCTGAAAGTTAAAAAGCCGGCCGATTCCTTTTATATCAATGAAGTTATGGCTGATAATGAAAACGATACGGTTGACAGCCATCAGAAGCATGAAGACTGGTTGGAGCTCTTTAATTACAATCCTTCGAGATATTCAACGGCTTTTTTATTTTTAAGTGATGATGAAACCAATTTGCAAAAATGGGCGCTCCCGGAGCTACAGGTGGAGCCTTTTTCCTATCTGCATTTTTGGTGTGATGAAGATGAGGAGGAAGGGGAAAATCATACCAACTTCAAATTAAATAACCGGGGTGAAACCATTTTCTTAAGTTATTTTGATGGTGATTCAAGTGCTATCCTGGATGTTTTTCCTTACACTTTTATTTCGGAAGATAAAACCGCAGGGAGATATCCGAATGGAATTGGTCCGATTCAAAGGCTGGCTCAAAGTAGTCCGGAGGCTTCGAATGTACCCATGCAAAGCGCTTCGCAACCTGACCAGGATGGAAAACTTATCGTTTCGCCCAATCCATTTGATGCATTTACGCTTATTCAATGGGAAAATGCAAACTCAGAAACACTTACCATTCAAGTATTTAATTCCGAAGGTCGATTATTGCTGGAGCAAAGCAGTAACTCCAGTGAATGGATTTGGGATGGAAAAACCCAATCGGGCATCTTGTTGAAAAATGGAATCTATATCATCAAAGTATTTGGCTCGAAAACATATCAGGCTAAAGTCCTTAAAATGAGTCTGAATTAGTAGGGTTACCTTCAGCTTGTTTTTTGAAATAATGGCGGAGAAGCACTTTTTTCAATTCCCTTTTGATGATTAAATCTGATAAGAGTTCCGAGGTATTAGCTTCCGGATGAAGCAGAATCCCTTTTTCAATTGCGGCAATACTTAAATCGATACGATATAAAAGGTTAAATAAAACGGAATGTTGGGTATCGAGGATATATTGAAGATGGCCATTCATCTGCCGGAATAATTCGTCGTAAGCTGTATCCGGATTTCCTGAAAAACTAATTTCAATCCCAAATTCAGCAAAATCTTTCTGTATTTGCTGGGCGGTTTGACGGATAAACTCCTGTCTTTGATAGTAGTCCTGTAAACCATCCTCCGTTTGAATGGCTTGCAGCAATTGCTCGTTTGAAGTTGAATCTTCCATTTATTTGACGTTCACTTCCAGGGATTCATCCAGCGGAAGAATCTCCAGGGAATTTAATATTGCTTCCAGTTGCCTGATATAATTGCGCTTTTCTTCTTTGGGTGCATACACATAACCTTCCACAGTCACAACCCTTTGCCGTAAAGTATCAATGGTTGTTCGGCTGATAAAGGGGCCTCCCATAAAATCCGGGCCGGCGAGTTCCCACAAACCTCTCAGTTCCACCATATACAAGCTATCTTTCATAAATGCTCGTGTTTCAATGGGCAATTCGATTTGCGTTGACATATACGAACCTTCAGTTGGGCCTGGAACATATTTACGAAGAAAAAAATTTCTTTTTGCAATCAGATTTTCTTTCTTCAATTGGTCTTCAGAAACATAATCATAATAATACACAAATAACCCTTGTGAATGCTTGGGCGTTTCCAGCGTAATCCAGGCGAAATTACCTTGCTCTACATCATACACGTACCCTTTGGGTACAGTCATATACAAAGCGTGGTGTTTTTTAATCTTGTCACCTATTTCAATTTCCTCATAGCTCTTATAATTCGATATAATTCGAGCTAACTCAGCGGCTATAAATCTATCCCGGATTTGTGGGCCATAGTTTTGCAGCACTTCTTTGAGTTTTTCAGCAGAGCCCACTTTAATATCAACAACCAATTGCGGTTTTGCATACACATTGGATGAATACAAAATACTTTCCTTCCGGTTATCAGGATTAATGTCGATACGAAAAATATTACGATGGGTTCGGAAAAGATTATTAAAGGCGGAGGAAGGGATTTGAGCAAGGTCAAAGACAGGCTCTGATTGGGTTAATCCTTCCATATCAGCTGCGAAAATTTTCGTCATCATTAATCCCGGTTCTGCTTCCCAGAAGCCATCTTCCATCACAAGCACAATCTCATAAGCCTTCCCGGTAATGGTTGGCATTAGCATAGTGTCGTCGGTTTCGCAACTGCTGAAAGAGATGAGCAGAATCATCCAAAAGCTAATCAGATACTTGTTCATTTTATTTGCTTTATGACGGCAGGAAATCATTGACCTTAAATGAAGTACATTGGTTCCGATGAATTCACAGAGTCTGTTTCGTTCATCAACGAAAATACGAGGTTTTTCGTTTATCTGATTAGCATTTTTTTCCCTTTTTTCGACCAACTATGGACTTAGAATAGCCAGGAATAAACTCATAGGCTCCAATCACTCATTTATTGCATAGACAGCCTCTAACTATCTTATTTTTACATCTGTATGATACAGTTCTTTGATTCTCTTTAATTGCTTTGGTCGTTATTCCTTTAAAACATGAACACCAAGATCCTACCTGTTCATCGTGTCACTTCCCTCCTCTAATCAGGAATTGCATCATACAGGTCCTGAGAAACCTATTCCCACTGTTTGAAAATATTTTGGGGCTTTTATTTTCAGCAGCTGCAATTCAGGGCCTTAAAAGAGAGCGCTCTCTGTGAAGAAAGCGCTCTTTGTTTTTATATCCTGCCACATATCTGGCGAATTGTAACCACCCTTTTGTCTCCTTATCTTCAATAAAAAAAAGCCTCTGTGAAGAAAGCGCTCTTTGTTTTTATATCCTGCCAGATATCAAATGGCCCTATAATCTCGCCGCTTCCTTAAATCCACAAAAAAAGCGCCTCTGTGAAGAAAGCGCTTTTGATTATGTCGGTAATTATCGGTTTTTAATGCGTGTGAATTGATTTCATCGTTTCCTGAAAATCAGCATGTGATAATTCAATCACATCCAGTTTCAATAGATTTTTAAATGCCTGATGAATTTTTTCATCCCGTTTTGATTCAGCAATACGTCGTTTTTGCTCCGCATTTTCCAGCACTTGTTTGGCGAATTTCTCCAATTCTTCTTCCGGAAGCGAAGAGAACCCATATTGACGGAATTGAGCCAATGTAATCTCTTTGGCCATTTCCATCATATCATCTTGACTAACAGTAACGCTCTCTTTTTCAGCAACTTTATCTTTAATAATCTGCCATGCTAAATCACGTTCAAATGCTGGCCAATCCTTTTCAATCTCCTCAGCACTCAATTTTTCGTTCGTTTTTTCCAACCAACGTTTCAGGAAAGCAGCCGGCAGCTCCAGATTAAAATGTTCCAGCATTTTATCATGCAAATCCTGAACGAATTTAAATTCAGATTCATAATCAAAATCCCTTTCGATTTCAGCCTTCAAACGAGCATGAAACTCTTCTTCGGAATTAACTTCTCCGGGACCATAGATTTTATCGAATAAATCCTGATTCACTTCGGATTCTCCCCAGTTGGAAATATCTTTTATCTCCAGGTTAAAATCTCCTGTTAAGGATGCTGCCAGCGATTTATCAATTTTCAACATAGCAGCTAAATCAGTTGCATTGGTGAAACATTTTTCAATCGTAATGCGTAAGGTATCACCCACTTTTTTGCCGTTAAATGATTCTTTGGTATCAGCATCAGCGATTTTGGTAACAATAAAGCTGGCTTTTTCGATGGATAATCCACCTTCCAACACATTTCCAGACTCATCCAGTTGGGTAAAATCAACCTCAATCATAGAAGCAACATTTGCTTCGGAAGCTGATTTCATCTCTCCAAAATTGACAGCATAGGAATGAACGCGTTCTTGAATCAATTCATCATTGACTTGAATTTTATAATAAGGTACGCTATACTCATCCGTGAAAGTCAAATCAATATCCGGACCGAAACCCAGATCAAACTGAAAATCAAAATTACCCGGTACTTCCCAATTGATTTCGGGCTGACCCAGGCTGGGAAGAGGATCACCCAGGACGTTTAATCGTTCGGTAACGATGTGATTATAAAGTGCATCACTCAGAATTTTATTCACTTCTTCAACCAATGCAGAAGTTCCATACATCTTTTTTACCAAGCCCATGGGAACCATTCCTTTACGGAAGCCTTTCATATCAACTTTCTTCCGAATAGTCTTTAATGCTTCATTCCATTTGGAATCATAATCTTCCGGAGCCAGATTAATAGTAAGTAACCCGTTTAAGTGGTCAATTTTTTCAACTGTAATGTTCATGATGACTTTGTTTTATAGTCTCGTTAGTCTCACTTTTATCTCAAAAAAAAACCGCCAAACCTCTTTTGTTCGTTGAAGTTTAGAGCGGTTTGTTTTTTTCGTGCGGATGAAGGGACTCGAACCCCCACGCCGTAAGGCACTAGATCCTAAGTCTAGCGCGGCTACCAATTACGCCACATCCGCGAATTGCGGGGCAAAGGTACTGCTATTTTTTAAATATCCAAACGAAAGAAACACATGATTACACAATTGACAATCAATTAAATACAAAAATAAAGGGCTGCTTTTAAGACAGCCCTTCATGGGTTAATAATCCGAAGTCCGTTAGTTTTTCACCAGGCGTTTAGCCATGATTAATTCCTTTCCTCGCATCATTCTTAGTATGTAGAATCCTGGTCGAAGCGTAGAGGTAGCTATCGACAAAGAGTGATAACCTTTAGCAGTATTTACTTTTTTAGTTTGAATTTTGTTTCCAAGCACATCGTACAGCTCAAAGCTAACTTCACCATAAGTAGCTGTTTCATACGAAAGATTAACCAAATTTTGGTTAAACTGTACAGCAATTAAGCGGTCAGAAACCGGGACTCTCTGCGCCATACTTAGGGTGCTACAGGCATCTACTAATCCGGAAATGTTTTCAACTGTAACCGGCTTAACCATTCCATTGGAGCATACTACAAAATAGCTTGGAGTGGCTGTCACCTGATAGAGGCTTAATAACTCCTGATTGGAGCCCAATGCAAAGCGAGGATAAGTACCCCCCGAGGAATTAACAAAATCATTAACCTCTTCAGAGGGGTAACCCAGGGATTCAATCCCCCAGATTACGAGATTTCCGTTAATCCCCCCGTAACTTTGCCAAATATTCTCCAAATAGGCAATATCCGTTTGGCAAGTTCCACATTGTACGCCAAAAAAGTCGAGCACAACTGTTTTTCCTTGATTCAATTGTTGATATAAATTATAGCTGGTACCTGACACATCAGTCAGGGTAAAATCGGGAGCTTGCTGCGCCATACCTGAGATTCCAAGTATTAGGCTTATGATGAGTGAATAAATCTTCTTCATACGAGCAGTTTTTTAGTCATTTCCTTTCCGGCTTCGCTCACAAATGACTGATTTTTACTTCTATCAATTAGTTTTTGGATTTCCGTTTACCTGGCAAATCCGTTAATGAACCCTTCAAATTTTGTTCCTGTTTACTTCATCTGAATAAAAAGTGTAAAATTTTAACACTTTTTATTCTTTCATATGCAATAAAAGCTGCATTAAAGAGCGTCAACAAAAAAACAGACGACCAGGATACAAAAAGGTTACACCGATTTTGGGAATAATTTCAATAACTTCTTGATTTAATTAGTTATCAATCTACAGGTATAGTTTTATCTTTTAGTTATTTAATTATTTTTGTGGCCTGAAAAAATAATACGTATGGCAACTACAGCAGATATTAAGAATGGATTGTGCATCGAGTTTAATGGAGATTTATACACCGTTGTTCAATTCCAACATGTTAAACCGGGTAAAGGAGCAGCATTTGTAAGGACCAAACTTAAAAACATCACATCCGGACGGGTAATCGAAAACACCTTTAACTCCGGTGTAAAAATTAATCCGATACGGGTTGAACGTCGTCCTTATCAGTATTTATATAAAGATGATGTTGGATTTAATTTGATGCATGCTGAAACATTTGAGCAAATTACGCTGGAAGAGCATTTCATCGATCGTCCGGAGTTTATGAAAGAAGGGATGAATGTAGAAGTATTATTCCACTCAGTCAACGAAACCCCTTTAACCTGTGACCTCCCTCCATTCGTTGTGATGGAAGTTACCTACTCAGAACCAGGATTAAAAGGTGATACTGCCTCTTCCAATGCCTTGAAACCGGCAACCATTGAAACGGGAGCTACTGTAATGGTTCCTTTATTTGTTAATACAGGTGAAAAAATTAAAATTGATACACGCACCGGTGATTACGTTGAGCGCGTCAAAGAATAACATAACTTATTTTACCACCAAAAGGCAGTTTTTCTTAAGAAAAACTGCCTTTTGGCTTTAAAAAAAAGACCGCCCCCACAGAGGCAGTCTTTACTGAATTGTATTCTGTTCACATTAATAATCGAAAACAATCCTAGGCTTTGTTTATTTTGTATTGAAAGCTTTCCATAATAGGATTTGATAAAACCTTTTTACAGATTTCTTCGGTTTTTTCTTCGGCAATCATCATATCTTCGGCTTCGAGGTCCATAGTGATATGTTTCCCTATCCGTACATTTTCAGCGGTAGAATGACCCATATTATGCAGTGTGTTTGTAACTGCCTTACCCTGAGGGTCTAACAATGCTTTGAGGGGCATTACATCAATTTCAACGAGGAATTTCATATTCGATATCTTTTAAATTGAAACTCACGAAACCGTTCAGCTTAGTTTTTCAAGCTTTGAAAAAAGGCTGCTCAATTTCAAATGCTTCAGGTTAGGTTTGTGTCTCCTTTATCTTTTGCAAAAATAACATTCAAAATGGATATTAGCACATAGCTTAAGATGATAAAGGGGATTGCATTCAAGAATAATGTTATCAGTAGGACAAGCGCCGTTCCCAGGAACAAAAATCGAACTTCATTTCCCTTGAATCGAAAGTGCTTAAATTTTAAGGCAAACAAGGGTAATGGGGAAACCAGCAAATAGGAAAATCCCACAGAGATTCCCAACAAGACATAGGCATTTGTTATCCATTGGTGCAAGTCGAAATTGCCGATGGTCGTGCTTAAGGGAATGGAAGCAATAAGCATCGCATTAGCTGGCGTAGGCAATCCAATAAAAGAACTGGTTTGCCTTTCATCAATATTAAATTTGGCCAGGCGAAGGGCGGAAAATAAAGCAATCAGAAAAGGCAAATACATAAGCAACTTATACAGTAAACCATCTCCAGCCCATGATTGCACCGATTGACTTTGTTGTTGCAAAAGGACATAAAGAATGCTGGCTGGTGCAACACCAAAGCTTACGACATCAGCCAGGGAGTCAAGCTGTTTTCCTAACTCCGAATAGGCTTTTAGCAATCTGGCAGCAAATCCATCCGTAAAATCAAAAATGGCTGCTATAAAAATGCACCAAGCTGCATGTTCTAAGGAGCCTGTCCAGGCAAATTGAACAGCTAATAAGCCAACCATTAAATTGGTTAATGTGAGCAAATTAGGAAGATGTTTGTACAGCCTCATACACGAATAGATTAGTACTGATTTTTATTTTCCAGCATATCCCAGGTTTTAAATGGGATAAGTTTTTCATCTGAATCGACTCGTTGAAACAAGATACTGCGCTGATTATCCGGGAGGTTTATTTCATGATAAATCTGCTCATCATCAAATCCACAGGCGGCAGCTTCCTGTCGGTTAGCAGCATAATAAACCCTCGAAAGATGAGCCCAGTAAACCGCGCCAAAGCACATAGGACAAGGCTCACAAGAGGAATAAATCTCATAGCCGCTAAGGTCGATAGTATTAAGAATCTGACAGGCTTTGCGAATCACATTGACTTCAGCATGAGCACTAGGGTCGGTATCAATATGCACGGAATTATGTTCCAGCGCAATAATTTCATCTCCCTTTACAATGGCAGCAGCAAAAGGACCACCGCCGGAGCGTGCGCTGAGTGCCGCCAGTTCCAGCACCTGACTCATAATCTCCTTATTCATTCTTCCCTTCCTCCTGATTAATAGGACCAGATTCCGCTGGGACATTTGCTTCCTTAGCTGGCAGAAAATCGCTCGTTAAAAAATCACGATGGAATAATAAAATCGACACAACTCCAAGCGTAATGGAGGTATCAGCCAGATTAAAAACAGGGCGGAAAAATACTAAATGTTCGCCGCCCCAAATTGGAAACCACTCCGGAAAGTAAGTATCAATCACCGGGAAATAAAGCATATCAACTACCCGGCCATGTAAAAAGGAAGCATATCCTCCTGCATCCGGAAAAAGCTGTGCTATTTCACCATATTTTTGATACTCCGAAAAGATAAGACCATAAAAAGCACTATCGAAAATATTCCCGGCTGCACCTGCACAAACCATTGAAATACTAACGATTAGTGATGTTTTCACTTCCCGTTTGGAAAGCAAATAAATATAATATCCGATAAAACCCACGGCAATAATCCGGAAAATACTCAGAGCTAATTTACCAAATTCTCCTCCGAAAGAAAATCCGAAGGCCATTCCATTGTTTTCGAGAAAATGAATGCGAAACCAATCTCCCAGGACCATGTACTCCTGACCGGGAAACATAGTAAGTTTAATCCAGAGCTTACTTATCTGGTCAAGAATCAGAATGGCAGCAATAATCAAGGCTGCCAGTTTAGCTTTTGACATTGTACTTTAAAAATTGAGAATCCGGCAGGAACTACCGGCTATTTTTGGCTTCAATACTTAGTGTAGCATGAGGAACGGCACGAAGACGCTCTTTGGCAATCAGCTTGCCAGTTTCCCGGCATACCCCATACGTTTTATTTTCAATGCGGACCAGTGCAGCTTTCAGATGTTGAATAAACTTCTGCTGGCGTTGAGCCAATTTCCCGGACTCTTCTTTCGACAAGACCGAAGCACCTTCTTCCAACACCTTAAATGTGGGAGAAGTATCCTGGATGTCATTGTCATCCGAATGTGAAATGGAAGATTTCAGCAAATCATAATCTCGTTGAGCCTGCTCAAGCTTCTGAAGAATCAGTTCTTTGAACTCCTGAAGCTCTTCATCGGAATATCTAGTCTTTTCAACCATGGCAGTATTTTTTCTTAAATATAAACAATTTTATCTTCTCTGTTCGCTTACCCGGGCGACTTTTATACGGGTTTTTATATGTTCATCCAATTCGGCTTCACGTGCATCGGCATCATTCAATTCATCTTCCAGGATGATATTTTCAGCCAATGTTTGTGAACAAATATACACTTTATGTTTTTCAACCGCAGCATTAATTGAAGGATGCTTTTGAATAGTTATCACTATTTTATCAATTACTTCAAATCCGGAGTCTTTCCGCAGATTTTGAATTCTGTTCACAAATTCGCGGGCAATTCCTTCCGAAATTAAATCCTCACTTAAGGTAATATCCAGAGCAACAGTCACATTTCCCTCATTTGCCACTAGCCAGCCGGGAATATCCTCCGTTACAATTTCAACATCTTCCAAATTTAAAACATGATACTCCGAACCTATTTGAAGATTAAAATTACCGGTCGTCTCAAACTGTAGGATTTCATCCTGGGATAAATCGTTTATCGCCAACGTAACTTCCTTCATCAATTTTCCGAGGCGCTTACCCAATACCTTAAAATTTGGCTTAATCCGCTTCACAAAAATTCGTTGGGAATCCGTTAATATTTCAAGTTCTTTCACATTGACTTCACTTAAAATAATCTCCTTCACCAAATTGAGGTGTTCTTCCTGAGTTGCATCATGCGTAGGAACCATAATCTTTCCTAAAGGCTGACGTACTTTTAAATTCACTTTTCGACGCAATCCGAGAACCATGCTGGAGATTTGCTGAGCCAATTCCATGCGTTGCTCCAGAGCAGTATCAATCCAGGCTTCGTTGGCATCCGGAAAATGAACCAGATGAACAGAATCTTCGGAATAATTGCCCGATACTTTATTCAAATCCAAAAACAATTGATCCATATAAAAAGGAGCAATTGGAGAAGCTAAGACTGAAATCGTTTCCAGGCAGGTATATAAAGTTTGATAGGCTGATAGCTTATCTGCATCAAACTCGCCACCCCAAAATCTTTTACGGCTAAGACGAACATACCAGTTACTCAAATGCTCCGTAACAAAGCTTGAAATAGCCCGTCCTGCATGTGTTGGCAGATAGTCTTCGTACGATTGATTAACTTCCTTAATTAAGGAATGCAATAAGGAAAGTATCCATCGATCCAATTCAGGGCGATCTTCCAGCGGTATTTGAGCTTCCTGATTGGTGAATCCATCAATATTAGCATATAAGGCAAAGAAAGAATAGGTATTGTAGAGTGTTCCAAAGAATTTACGGCGCACCTCATCAATGCCTTCCATATCGAATTTAAGATTATCCCAGGGTTGTGAGTTGGTAATCATATACCAGCGCAGCGGGTCTGACCCATATTTAGCAATGGTTTCAAATGGATCAACGGCATTACCCAGGCGTTTGGACATTTTATTGCCATTTTTATCCAGAACCAGACCATTCGAAATAATATTTTTGAATGATACAGAATCCGAAATCATGGTTGATATTGCATGGAGTGTAAAGAACCAACCGCGGGTTTGATCCACACCTTCAGCGATGAAATCTGCCGGAAAATACTCATCAAAATGAGCTTTATTTTCAAAAGGATAATGCACCTGAGCATAAGGCATTGCGCCTGAATCGAACCAAACATCAATTAAATCGGGCTCACGGCGCATCTTCTTCCCTGTTGGAGAAACCAATACAATTTCATCCACAAAAGGACGATGCAAATCAAAACTTGAATAGTTTTCAGTTGAATGATCCCCGGGGTTAAAGTCTTTCAAGTAATTAGTTGTCATGAAGCCGGCAGCCATCGATTTATCAATCTCAGCTTTCAATTGCTCAACCGATTCAATGCAAATCAATTCATCATATTCTTCGGTAGCCCAGATAGGAAGTGGAGTCCCCCAATATCGGGACCGAGACAGATTCCAGTCAACCAGATTTTCAAGCCATTTTCCAAAACGACCGGTACCGGTAGAAGCCGGCTTCCAATTAATCGTCTGGTTTAACTCAATCATCCGATCTTTTACAGCTGTTGTGCGGATAAACCAGGAATCCAATGGATAATACAACACCGGTTTATCAGTTCTCCAGCAATGCGGATAGCTGTGAACATGTTTCTCGATTCGGAAAGCCTGATTATTCAGTTTTAACATTACTGCAATATCCACATCGAGATTAGTATCATCTTCTTTCAAATCCGCATCATAGGCATTCTTCACGAATCGTCCTGCATACTCAGCATAGGAATCCCGCACATAACGGGCAGCATAAGCCGGGTCAAGATCATCCACTAAAAAGAACTTCCCAAAGCGGTCCACCATGGGTTGGTTTTTCCCGCTTTTATCAATTAACAACAAAGGAGCAATGCCATTTTGTTTCCCGGCACGATCATCATCCGCCCCAAAAGTCGGTGCAATGTGAACAATCCCCGTTCCATCATCCGTTGTAATGAAATCTCCGGCAATCACACGGAATGCATCTCCCATCGGCTCAATCCAAGGGATTAATTGCTGATAACGAATCCCTACCATCTCTTTCCCTTTGATAGTCTCCAGAATGGTATAAGGTATCTTTTTATCTCCGGGTGTATAATTTTCAAATGATAAATCCGAATTATCAGGACTAAAATAATGACCCAGCAATTTACTGGCGAGAATCACTGTAATAAGTTTACCTGTATAAGGATTGAATGTTTTAACTTTCAGATATTCAATTTCTTCGCCAACAGCCAGTGCTGTATTCGAGGGTAAAGTCCAGGGAGTAGTTGTCCAGGCCAGAATGTACAGAGGAGATTCGAGCTCATTAAACAGGAAGGCTGATTTCTCATCCTGAATTACCTCAAATTGGGCCACACAGGTAGTATCTTTTACATCCCGATAACATCCGGGCTGATTCAGTTCATGGGAACTTAAACCGGTGCCGGCAGCCGGCGAATACGGCTGAATCGTATAGCCTTTATACAATAATCCTTTTTTATACAAAACGCTTAGCAAGTGCCATAAGGTTTCAATATAGCGATTATCATACGTGATATAAGGATTATCCATATCCACCCAGTATCCCATCTTATGCGTCAAGTCTTCCCATAAGTCAGTGTATTTCATGACATCCTTACGGCAGGCAGCATTATATTCGGCAATGGAAATCGTTTTACCAATATCTTCTTTACTGATATTCAGGGCTTTTTCAACGCCCAATTCAACGGGGAGACCATGAGTGTCCCAGCCGGCTTTTCGTTCCACATGATAGCCTTTCAAGGTCTTGTATCTGCAAAAAATATCCTTGATACTTCGGGCCATCACATGATGAATCCCAGGAATTCCATTAGCGGATGGAGGTCCTTCATAAAAAATATAGGTTGGCTGGCCTTTTCGGGTTTCAATACTCTTCTCAAAGGTTTTTCGCTCTTCCCATTGATGAAGGATATCCATATTTACTTTCGCCAGGTCTAAACCTTGATATTCAGGAAATTTTTGCATCATAAACAGCTCATTTTCAGTTATTCGAAAAATGTCACAAATATAGACCTCTCCACAATGAAAAACAAGAAAGGAATTTACAAAATGAAGAGGTCGGAAATCAATGAATCCGAGATTATCCAATGCTCCGGAGAGATTCGAATATGCTCATTTTCGAGACTTAATTGCCCGGATGAAAGTAACCGATTAACCGTTTTCATTAATTCCTGCAACACATCACTCGAAAAATGCTCCTGCAAATAGCTTAACTCCACACCCCTGGCTGTTCGTAAGTGAGTCATCAGATACTCATTAAAGCGATCCCCGGGCGAGAGTGTTTCAGATTCATTTGGTAAGATACCCTGCTGAATCTGTTCCATATACTGATGCAAATTTCGAACATTCCAAAATCGCTCCAACCCATTAAACGAATGAGCCGAGGGACCAAGACCCAGGTATCGGGAGTTATTCCAATATCCGGAATTATGTTTGCTTTCGAAGCCGGGTTTACAAAAGTTTGAAATTTCATAATGCTGGTAGCCGGCATTACCCAGCATCTCACGCAATAATCTGTAATGCTTCAAGCTCAATTCTTCATCAATCTCTTTTAATTTACCTTGACTTTTAAGGCGACCAAATTGGGTATCCGGTTCAATTCCCAGGTGATATGCCGAGATATGTTCCGGATTTAGCTGTATAAGCCTTTGCAAGGTATCCATCCAAACCTCCTCAGATAAGCCCGGAATGCCATAAATAAAATCCACACTCAAATTGGAGAAACCCGCTTGTTGTGCAAGCAAGACAGCCATTTCAGCTTGCTCAGCATTATGCCGGCGGTATAAAAAACGCAGGATAGCCGGGTCAAAGGATTGAATGCCCATACTCAGGCGGTTAAATCCAATTTGTTTTAATCCTTGAAGATAGTCCAGCGAAATATCATCCGGGTTCACTTCAATGGTTTTCTCAGCATCCGGAGATAGCCGGAAAGTCTGTCGCAAATGAGTCATCAGATTTTCAAGTTCTGACATTTGCAACACGGAAGGAGTTCCTCCACCCAGATACACGGTATGAATCTCCTCGTCGGCTAAAAATCCTGCCTGAATACTTATTTCAATATCCAGTGCTTGCAAAAAGGTCTTTTTGTGGTTTACGGTGGTTTCTTTGTAAAAATCACAGTAATGGCATTTCTGCTTACAAAAAGGAATATGTATGTATATACCAGCCATCAGCTTATTTTTCCATTTTACTTTCTAATTTTGTTCCCTGCGTAAAAAACACACATCATGCAAGAAGACAGAATAATCATTGGCATCACACAAGGAGATATCAATGGAATCGGGTACGAAGTTATTTTAAAAACTTTATCCGACCCACGCATACTGGAAATATGTGTACCTGTAATTTATGGTTCTGCGAAAGTAGCATCCTACTATCGAAAAATACTTAACATTGAGAATTTCAATTTAAACATCATCCATCATATTGGGGAATTGCATCCTCGACGAGTGAACATCATCAATTGTAATGATGAAAATGCCCGGGTGGAGCTGGGTAAATTAACTGAAGCCGGCGGGCAAGCGGCCTTAGATGCCTTACTACCGGCCACTGCCGATTTGGTAGCCAACAAAATAGATGCTTTAGTTACTGCTCCTATCAACAAGTTTAATATCCAATCCGACAAGTTTCATTTTCCGGGACATACCGAGTATTTCGAAAGTCAGTTCGACAAAGCGAAATCCTTAATGCTCATGGTTAGCGATATTATGAAAATAGGCGTTTTAACAGGACATATTCCCATCGCGGATGTTCCATCGAAAATCACCAAAGAAGCGATTATAGAGAAGCTAAAAGCCTTAAATTCTGCTTTAATCCGCGACTTTAATATTCGCAAGCCGCGCCTGGCCGTTTTTGGATTAAATCCTCATGCCGGAGACAATGGTTTGCTGGGCAGAGAAGAAATTGAAATCATTCAGCCTGCCATTGAGCAAGCCAAACAAGAAGGTATTCTGGCGTTTGGTCCCTTTGCAGCAGATGGATTTTTTGGTTCAGATAATCTAACTCGTTTTGATGGCATATTGGCCATGTATCACGATCAGGGATTAACTCCATTTAAGGCATTATCTTTTGAGAATGGAGTAAATTTCACAGCAGGTCTTCCTGTAATTAGGACATCACCGGGACATGGGACTGCTTTTGATTTAGCCGGAAAGAACCTGGCAAATCCTGATTCTTTCCGTCAGGCTTTATATTTAGCTATTGATATTTATAAAAACCGAAAGATGGACGATGAGCTGCGGGCGAAACCGCTGGCGTCGTATAAAGAGAAAGTCACCAATTACGGGAAGGATGAAGATGTGGAAAAGCTGATTCCACAACGATAAAAAGAAAGGCGGGTTGTTTGACCCGCCTTTCTTTTTTTTATTCTTTAGGAGCTTTATAAATATGCACCCATGCGTCGTCATAATCTTTCAGTCTGATTTGCTCCATTTTGCTCAGAGCAGGTTTCAGCTGTTCAAAATATTCCACATAAATATAATACCATGATCTGGTTTTATTAAATAAAATATATGACTGATATCCTTTTGAATTAGCAAGATTAACTCCCAGTTTAGCTCTATCAAGTTCGCGGAAAGAATATACAATGATGTAATTACCATCTGGGATTGCTTCTTCCAGATAGTCTTGTCCACCCCCCTCGGCTGGTTTAGCAGTAATCTTCACAATTTCATCTCCATCAGCAATCATAACATTCTTGGATGCTTCATTTAATTCATTTCGCAATTTATCAATCTCAGCAATATTTTCTTTGGTTATAGGAACATGAGCTGTAACAGCTGTTGCTTTTTCAGCAGCTTTCCCTTCCTCAATCGCTTTTTGATTTAATTCAGTACGTAATGACTCTATCTCTTCCCTCAATTTCTTTTGCATATCATCAAACTGCTCTTGAGAAACACCAGGATTCTGATTTACCATTTGTATCGTTTGAGGCTGATTTTTTAAACTATCAATTTCTTGCTGTTGTTGCTTAAGTTTAACATCTTGTTCTTTTTGACCATCAAATAAATCCTGAAACTCTTGTTTTAAATCCAGTGAATTCATTTTTTCAGATTTAAACTGATATGTGAGCATAACTTCATGCGAGCTACTTGAATAAGATGTCAAATCGCTTGTGGGGATTTCATACGAGTAGGAAATGCCTAGATTAAGCACGTTAAAACCAGCAGCAACAGCATAAGTCATATTTGTTGGGCGAATGGTAAAGCCTAGCCAGTATCCTTTATGTGATCCCACTTTAAGATTTACATCCAGCTGCTGCCATTCACTGGGTAAATAATGATACAATATCGAAGGTTGGATATAAAAGCCACTTGCTTCTATATCCTGTCCATCTTCAGTTTTTGATGCTTTGAGGTTAAACTGATAAGCAACATATCCCAGGTAATGACGCTTCATTTTATACTGGTAATCATTTGTCCCATCCCGAAATAACTCTACATCATTATCAATAAGTGTTGGAATAGATACTCCTAATTGCAGTCCTTTCCAATGATAATCCAATCCAAAGCGTGCATCCAAAGAGAATCCTTGATAATTAGTCAATAAGGCATCATCCAAATCACTTGCAACCATCCCGTCAAAATTGATATGATTTTCAATAAATCCAATACCAAGTCCAAAACTAAGGAAATGGCTATTTGACTTATTGAATTTCAACTTATAAGCATAGTTAAAATTAGCCGTAAAGCGCCCGAAATAGCCGGCCTGATCATCCTGGATATAAAGGCCTAATCCGACTTTATCAGAATAAGCGGAATGTATTCCGAAAGTAGTTGTAGCCGGAGCTCCTGCGATTCCGGAAAAATTCTTACGACTGTCGAGGAAAGCCTTAAAACTATTGCTTTGACCGGCAGAGGCAGGATTAATTAAAAACAAATCCTGGCCATATAAATGAAGCTGAGGGTTTTGCTGAGCTACACCTTGACTTGTTACGCCAATTACCAACACAGTGGTAATTACGATAAGGCTGATTAACGATTTCATTTTCATATCTTCATTCTTTTAGCGTAATAAATTAATAGGGCCAGTATAAACTGCATCCTCATGCTTAATCACATAATAATAAGCTCCATCAGGGAGTTGAACACCATTGTGAGAACCATCCCAGTCGTTGCTATATCCCTTTTCTTCATGAACTTTTTCACCCCAGCGATTAAATATAATAAGTGTAAAATCGGAAGATAATCCACCTTCATTAACAATCCAGGTATCATTTTTACCATCTCCATTAGGAGTGAGGACTGTATTAGGTTTCAAATCAACTTCAATCAGGATAGTTCCGGAAGCTTCGCAACCTGCATTATCTTTTACAACCACTGTAAAAAGGGTTGTCTCATAAAGTAAGACAGCAGGATTCGCCAGATAAGGATTTGGCATGCCAAGCGTAGGAGTCCAAAAATAGGAGGATAAAGTCCCATTGCTGCTACTCACACCCAATTCAACGGTTGCTCCTGGAACAACATTGGTTTCACTTGCAGTAAGGACTATTTCCGGGGTAGGAGTAACAAAAACATCAATAGTATCAACATCCTGGCAAACCTGAAAGAATGGATAATCAGCATGAATCTCATATACTTTTGCAACAATGGTATGATTACCAACAGCCAAATTTACTTCGATATTAAAGGCTTGAATTGACGGAGTCGTTAAATCAGGATTAGTACTCCAAATTACTTCTTCATAACTATCACTAACCGATAAACGCATTGGACTTCCTTCACAAACGCCTTCAGATTCAGCAGTGATTGTAGCATTCGGAAGCGGATAGGTTGCGACATCAGCCATGAAAGTATCTTTACATCCAAAGCTATTCTGCACTACCAAGCTAACCGAATAAACATCCGGAGCCACATAAGTATGATTCACCGCAGGAAGAACATCGCCTTCTCCATCTCCAAATGACCAAATCCAATCAGTAAGAGAACCATCAGAATTCGTAGATGTATTGGTGAATTCTACAGGATCCCCTAAACAAGCAACCGAGGCTGTAAATGATGCATTAGGGATTCGATATATAGCAACATTCTTACTTATCTGATCAACTACTACTAAACCATTATATAGCGTAAGAGTGACAGAAAAAACAGTATGTTGAGTAAAAATATGTGTTACTTCCTGTCCATATTGCAGCACACTCCCGTCTCCAAAATTCCATTCGTATGCAGTAACACCGGAAGGATAGGTGGAAGCATTTACAAATTGGGTAGCCTGTCCTTTACATGGATTAAAGTACACAAAGTCTGCTACCTGCGCCATTCCTGATCCAGTCAACAAGATAATCAGAATGGCAAAACTACTTAGCTTTCTTAATAAACTTTTCATAAGCTTCATTTTATTATTTCGATGGTATCAGATTTTCAATCTGATACCATCGTGTTTATTAACTATCCTACTATTTATTACTGATAATTACCGGTCGATTAATCACACCAAGAGATGTAATCATTCTTACAAGATAAGTACCTGAACTATATGAAGATAAATCATAAGTTCTAACTACTTCTATTCCTGATACCTCAAAATGATCATTTTGAATCAATCTGCCAGTAGCATCGAATACTTGAAGTAATACTTCCCCTATGTTTTCTGTTGTATTTAATCCAAGATTAAATATACCATCTGACGGATTTGGATAAAGCACAACAACATGTTCATTATCAATATCTTCCAAACTAATCATTCTAACCACTACTAGAACTGTTTTTGTACTAGTTCCACAAGGAGTAACGACTGTCAACGTGACGAAATAGTCTCCTGATGCTGTATAATCATGTACAACCGAAGCAGTGCCTGAAACAGTCACAGTTGGGCTTCCATCGCCAAAATCCCATGTAGATTGGTCATTTGGACCAACATTAATAGAGAAATTAATAAACGAAACATTTCCACCTGCGTCCACATAGACAAAATTAGCAACCGGAGCACCAGACCCGGGCAATACTTCATACTCTTCAACTAATTGACAATTATTCGCATCAGTTATTGTAACTGTGTAAGTACCAGGTGACAGATTTCCCAAATCCTGAGTGGTAGCACTATTACTCCAGGCATAAACGATAGGAGAAGTACCGCCGGTAACCGTTAAATCAATAGCACCGTCATTCAGGTTGTTGCATGTTGCATGTGTAATGTCAGCTGAAGTGATTTCAAGTGCCAAAGGTTCTGTAATTACTGCCGAGGATACAATTGAACATCCATTTGCATCTACTACAGTCAGTGTATATGTTCCCGGACCCAGATTTGTCAAGTCTTGAGACACTGCTGTATTTGACCAGGCATAGATGTAAGGTGTAACACCACCGGAAATCGTTGCATTAATAGCACCGTTCCAGGTCCCATTGCAGCTAATATCTGTATGAGCCAGGTTCAGATTTAATGCAGTTGGCTGTGTAATATTAACCGTAACCGTTTGCACACAAGAATTAGCATCTGTAACGGTAACAGTATAGCTTCCGGCTGGTATACCGCTTAAGTTCTGAGAAGTAGCACCGTTACTCCAGGCATAAACATAAGGTAAAACACCTCCATCAACTGAAATCTCCAGCGAAGCGTCTGATGCACCATTACAAGAAACATTATAAGTACCGTAGAACGAAGTTGCTACACCCGTTACGACTAATGCTTGAGGCTCTGTGATAACGGATGTCAATACATTAAAGCAGCCATTATTATCAATTACAGTTACTGTATAAGTTCCTCCTGCCAAACCACTTAAATCCTGAGTAGTAGCTCCATTGCTCCAACTATAGGTGTAAATACCTGTTCCACCGGTAACAGAAAGATTAACCGCTCCGTTCATCGAACCATTGCAAAGCACATGCGATAACACTGTGCTGAGTTCAATAGCAGCTGGCTCGGTAATCGTAGTGAAATAGGTATCTGTACAACCATTACCATCCACAACGGTTAAGGAATAAATTCCTGCGCCAAGATTATTCAAATCTTGCGTGGTAGCTCCGTTGCTCCAGGAATAGGTATAAACCCCTGCTCCTCCTGTAACAGAAACATTGATGCTACCATCTGTACTGCCTTGACAGCTCACGCCATATCCGTTATGCGAAGTGGTAATTCCGGTTGCATTTAATACCGGAGGCTGAGTTAAAGTAATCGTTGCAGTTGTGGTACAGCTGTGTGAATCACTAACTGTTACACTATATACTCCGGCTCCTAAATTCGTAGGATTTGCAAGGGTAGAACCATTGGACCAAACATAAGTATAAGGTGCTGTGCCGCCGATTACCGTACTTTGGATTCCTCCATTTAAGCTGCCATTGCAACTTACTGAATATCCATTATAGCTGGCCACTCCAACATCGCTTAAGCTTACTGCTAAAGCAAGTGGCTCGGAAATAACAACACTTTGACTGGTGGTACATCCATTGGCATCACTTACTGTTACCAAATAGTTGCCGCCTGATATTCCTGTCAAATCCTGTGTCGTTGAACCATCACTCCAAGTGTAAGTATAAATTCCTGTGCCTCCGCTAACGGTCAAATTGATTGAGCCGTTGGCTAATCCATTGCAGCTTACGTTCACCGAACTTACTGAACTTACCAGTGTTGACGGTTGTGTTATCGTTACAAAATACGTTGAACTACATCCATTGGCATCACTTACTGTCAGACTGTAATTGCCTGCCATAATGTTACCTAAATCCTGGGTTGTGGTTCCCGTGTTCCATAAATAGGTATAGCTTCCTGCTCCTCCACTTACACTTACATCGATACCTCCATCGGATGCACCATTACAACTGATGCCATAGCCATT
>JAIPAR010000038.1 GCA_021739985.1 Bacteroidales bacterium
AAGCCTTATGTGATATGCCCGGTTTAAAAAAAACAAATGCGAATAAGTTGGTGCGTTAGGGATTGCAGTGGAAAGCCCGCAGCGAGCCACTCCAACGGGAAGGTAGAAGGAGCGAGGGAAGAGGATTTCACGGATTTGAACGGATTACACGGATGGGCTCGCGAGGACTTGCAACGGAAAGCCCGACCCGAAGGGGAACGCCATAAAATCAGTCAAGAGTGTGAGTATTGAGTATTGAGTATTGAAAATAGAATAAGGAGGAAGGAGGAAGGAGGAAGGAGGAAAGAGTTTTGGACAAATCAATTGAGCGGAGCGAAATCCCGAGAGCAGAGCGATTCGGGACAAATCAACAATAAAATGACTAGTGCGCTTCGAGACAAATCAGCCATCTTCCTATTTGCAGCAGCTTTCTTTTTCTTCGGAGGAATGCATTTTCATTGGCTGCTCGGTGCGAATTTCCAACTTTTTAGTTTTTGGACTGATGAAGGGAATACCTAAATCTAATCCTCTCAAAATAAAGATGATGCCGAGAAGCAAGATGAAAACGGTTATCAATTTGGAAAACTTTTTCCGAAGCTGAAGTGCCAAGGCATTGCCAACTATTGAAAGGGCAAACAAAGCCGGTATGGTGGCTAATCCGAATACAATCATATACAAAGTGCCGCTCAGCGGGTCGTTGGTATTGACTGCACCAGCCAGCGCCACGTAAACCAAGCCACATGGGAGAAGTCCATTGAGCAAGCCAATAATCCACATCCGTCCCATCGGTGATTTGTGTCCGGATGCCGGGGAAAGGAATAATGACCGCAGTGCATTCACCAGCCGGTTATTAAATTTATCCAGGAAAGAAAAGGTAGAAAGACGTTTCTTAAAGATATACGGCCATATCGCGCTAATAACGAGCACTGCTCCCAGCACGATGGAAGCCCATTGCTGAAGACCTGCCAGTTGAATACCTTTGCCAAAGAGCCCAAAAACTGCCCCCATCAAGCCATAGGTGAGCACACGTCCCAGATTATAACTCAGACTTTCCATCATTTTTCGCCCATACGAATCCTGATTCAGAGGCAATCCAATAACAATTGGTCCGCACATGCCTAAGCAATGCAGACTCCCCACCAATCCCGTAAGAAATGCAGTTAATAAATCCATACTTTATCTTGAAATATTAAGACTTAACTCCTGATAATATGCTGTATCATGTACTTGATAATCAATCTTAAAGATATACTTTCCACTCAGAAACCGACTGACCGGGAAGGATTGGGTATGCAAGGAATCCAACTTGATTGGAACGAGTAAATCATGCCCGTCTTCGGAAGGCCGATAAACCATAATGGTGCCGGTAACATCATCTTTCGGGAAAAAAGTCTGAAACTGAAGAACTACATCCTCCCCAACCTGGCGAGCCAAAATTTGCTTCTCCAGCTGAGCGGCATGGGTTCGTTTTTCAATTCTCTCCTGATACTTAACTGCCTGGGGATAATAATCCTGCTCCACCAATGGCACATCCTCACGAACCATTAAAAAGACCATGGTAAGAATAAAGGAAATATATAATACTATTCCAACAACTAATTTCGAACCCCAATTCCAATTCACTTTCATGCTATATCAATTTAATTTCAGAACACAGGAACTTGAATTTCCGATATGCTGTCCAATCTGTAAAAGTATAAATTTAAATGATTTAAAAATACCATTCCGGTTCATCTGAAAGCTCGAAACGAACGATATTTCAGTATGAACCGGAATAGGTTTTATTCTACATCGAGGCTATTTGGGCCTACAAAAGTAGCTGTGTATTTTTCAATAAGGCGGTCCCCATCATAAATCCCGAACACTACTTCATTCTTCGATTTCAGCACTTCTAGCTTAGGGAGAATAACCAGAAAACGCTCCTGAATCTTTTCGCCCCCTTTGACAAACAAATCCTTACCCATCAATTTAATTTCACCATTTGGCTCAATCAGTTTCAGCCTGATATTCAAATCTTTCCGAAATTTATTCACCACATCAATTTGATAAATATTGCTGTAGGCATTATCTCCATAGGTTTGATACAAAGTGCCGCGCTGACGCAAAATGGTTGTTTCAACATCGGTACGCATGGTAAACAAAGATGCCAGAACAGTAAGTAAGATGAGCAGAACCACCGAATATGCAATAGTTCGTGTATTGAAGATTTTTCGTTGGCCTTCGCGGATTCCTTTTTCAGAATCGAAGCGAATTAAGCCTTTGGGCAAAGCATGTTTCTTCATAACAGCATTGCAGGCATCGATACAAGCGGTGCAGTTGATGCATTCCAGCTGAGTACCATTACGAATGTCGATATTTGTTGGGCAAACCTGAACACAGGCATTACAATCCACGCAATCGCCGGTTTTTTCGACCGATTTTTTAGCACCTCTGGGTTCTCCACGCACATAATCGTATCCCACAATAATCGATTGCTGATCAAGCAGAACTCCTTGCAAACGACCATAGGGACATGCTATCAGACAAACTTGTTCGCGGAAGAATCCGAAGATAAAATAGACGATTCCAGTTAAAATCCAGGAAGCAATTAATAATTTCGATGAAAAGGCGATTCCATGGCTATACAATCCCAACATTCGGTCGCTTCCAAAGACATAAGCCAGCAAAGTTGTGGCAATCACCAAAGCGATTAGAATGAAAATCAGCGATTTAAGACTTTTCTTCCAGATTTTCTCCACATTCCATTCCTGTTTAGCCAGTTTTCGTTGGCTTGGGGCATCCCCTTCAATCAGATATTCGATTTTGCGGAAAACAAACTCCATAAAAACGGTTTGCGGGCAGGCCCATCCACAGAAGATTCTACCATAAATGACGGTAAAGAGGACAACAAATACAATCAGCGTTATCAGGGATAAGACAATAAGATGGAAATCCTGTGGCCAGAAAACGACTCCAAAAAGGATGAATTTCCTTTCCAGAATATTTAATAAGAACACAGGATCTCCCTGATATCGAAGAAAAGGGCCAATTATAAAGAACAGATACAAGACGACGGCAACGAGATGCCTATAGTTAGTTAATGTGCCTCCGGGTTTCCGTGGAAATACCCAGACGCGTCTTCCCTGTTCATCTACCGTGGATATTTTATCCCGGAAATAAGATGAAGAGGACTTTTTAGATTCCGACATCGTGTAAGAACTTTAATTTAGTAAGGCCATTCAATCATTTCGCCCTGAGCTTCTTTAGGATTAACAGGATTTGTTCCATGCAGGCTAAGCATATAGCTAATTACCTGCAAACGCTGCTGGGGAGAAAGTTGGTCACGATAGGGAATCATCCCTTTTTCGAGCACTCCATTTTCAACCACAGCAAAGAGTTCTTCCAGTGTATTTCCATGAATCCAGTAATCATCGGTCATATTTGGACCAACGATACCGGCACCACTAGCCAAATGGCAAGCGCCACACTGACCTTCCCAGATGGTTTTACCGGCAGTAAGCGAGGCCTCGTCGGTGAGAAGTACCAGTTGGAAATCAGCGGCAGCAGGTGCTTTAGCTTGAACTGCGGCCAATTCTTTATTATACTCCTCGATCTGACGAAGATCCGGAGCTTCGGTAAAGAATAAACGAATCAGATATACAGCCAGGAACAGGATGGAAATATAGAATAACCATTTCCACCAGGGTGGTAAATCATTATCCAATTCATAAATACCATCATACACATGACCTTTTATCAATCGCTGGTTTGTAATCGTATCGATATCATAACCAGGCTCATTCCCTATATTTTTATTTTGTTCTTCAGACATACTTTTTCAATTTAATCATTGGTTGTATTGACAGAATTATCATCTAAAGGCATCCGCTCATACTCTTCTACTTCCTTTTTTTTGAGTCGTAAGGCCCTAATCAAGGCAACGACAAACACGGTTAGAAAGATGAGCAGTGAAAGGGGACCGAGTATATCAGCCCCTTCCATGCCACCGAATATCTGTGAAAAAAATTTCATGAAACAGTTATTATTCTGTTTTGTAAATATCTGTACCTAAGCGCTGTAGATAAGCAATCAGTGCGATGATTTCCTTCTCATCATTCACCTGAATTCCGGATGCCCGTAATCCTTCGGCGATGGTATGAGCTTGAGCTTTTAAATCGCTGATAGCTTGTGCGTCGTATCCTTCAGGATAAGGAACACCTAACTTTTGCATAGCACGGATTTTAGATTCAGTCAACGAAGTGCTTAAATCATTGTTAATAATCCAGGGATAAGCCGGCATTATAGATTGAGCATTCATTTTCTGAGGATCAAGCATGTGGTTATAATGCCATGCATCCGGTTTGTAAATTTTGCCTTCTTTGGCACCAGCTCTGGCCAAATCCGGACCGGTACGACGTGAACCCCATTGGAACGGGTGATCATAAATATGCTCACCTGCTTTGGTGTATTCACCATAACGTTCAGTTTCTGAACGGAAAGGACGAATCATCTGGGAGTGGCAGTTGTAGCAACCTTCACGAAGATAAATATCACGACCTTCCAACTCTAGCGGTGTGTAAGGTTTAACCTGTGCAATCGTAGGAATATTTGATTTCACTACGAACAAAGGAACAAATTCGATAATTGAGCCAATCAGAATCGCAATCAAAGCCCAAATGGTAAACACAACCGGTTTGCCTTCGATGCGTCGGTGCCAGCCTTCTTTTTCGGTAACTGCATGACGAGCAGGAGCTTCATCTTCTTCATAACGAAGGAATTTACCGGCTTTAGCTGTTTTAATCAGGTTAACCGCCAGGAGAATCATTCCAACCAGGTACATCGCTCCACCTAACGCTCTAAAATAATACATCGGTAAAATTTGAGTCAAGGTTTCGAGGAAGTTTGGATAAGCTAAATACCCATCAGCGGTAAATTCTTTCCACATTAAACTTTGTGTAAATCCTGCAAAATACAGTGGAATTGCATAGAACAACATTCCAAGTGTTGATAACCAGAAATGCGTATTAGCCATTCCAATGGAATGAAGTTTGGTACGGAACATTTTTGGGAATAACCAATAGAGCATACCGAAAGTCATCATACCATTCCAGCCTAAAGCGCCAATGTGTACGTGAGCAATCGTCCAATCAGTGAAGTGAGACAATGCATTTACACTTTTCAGTGAAAGCATTGGGCCTTCGAAAGTTGACATCCCGTATGCGGTGATACCAACCACAAACATCTTTAAAACCGGATCCTGACGAACACGGTCCCAGGCACCACGCATGGTAAGCAAACCATTAATCATACCACCCCAGGAAGGAGCAATCAGTACAACGCTGAAAACAACACCCAAAGCTTGCGCCCAGTCAGGAGTTGAAGAATACAGCAAATGGTGTGGACCTGCCCAGATATATAAGAAAATCAATGCCCAAAAGTGAATAATCGACAATTTATAGGAATAAACCGGACGATTCGCTGCTTTTGGAACAAAATAGTACATCAAACCTAAATAGGAAGTTGTGAGGAAGAAAGCCACTGCATTATGGCCATACCACCACTGTACGAAAGCATCCTGAACACCTGCATAAATAGAATATCCTTTGAATAATCCTGCAGGAATAGCGAGTGAGTTAACAATGTGCAATACAGCAACTGTAACGAGCGTAGCGAGGTAAAACCAAATAGCTACATAAATGTGTGATGTTCTTCTTTTTAGAAGCGTACCAATCAGGTTCCATCCAAAGATTACCCATACAATCGTAATCAGAATGTCGATAGGCCATTCCAGTTCAGCATACTCTTTACCGGTAGTAATACCAAGTACGAGTGTGAGTGCTGCCAGCACAATAATTAATTGCCATCCCCAAAAATGCAGATTTCCCAGCACCCGGCTAAACATCGGTGTTTTCAGCAATCGAGGCACCGAATAATAAATGGCTGTAAAAATCCCATTCCCTACGAATGCAAAAATGACTGCATTGGTGTGCAGTGGACGTAATCGCCCGTAGGTGGTCCAGGGTAAATTAAAATTGAATGCCGGGAAGATTAATTGCAGCGCAATAATCAAACCAACCAGCATTCCAACCAGTCCCCACAAAATAGTGGCATTTGCGAAATACTTCGCAAGTCGGTTGTCATACGTAAACTTCTCTAATCCCATAAGCTTTGTTATTTTGGTTTGTTTGGTAATTCTTCTTCTGATGAAGGTTCTTTGGATTCCTTCAGGTCATCGAATAATATGCGTACAGATGGGGAATAACTATCGTCATATTGTCCACTTCGAACTGCCCAGATAAAGGCAATTAAAAAACCGGCAGCTACTAGTATTCCAATAATGACCAAGAGGACAATGACTGACATGCAGTTTAAATCTTATTTAGGTAATTGATTACAAAAATAAAAAAAACAGTTTCCAACAATCAGGCAATTGTAATTTAGAAAGTGTTTAAATAGTTTAGAAACTATTTGGAAATCAATGATTTATAATGAACATTTGTTCATTTTAAATGCCGTTTTGCAAGCCAGTTTACCGATAAAGAAGCAAAGGCCACAACGCTTACAGAGCTTACAGGCATTAGGATTGCGGCAACAATAGGCGACAAAATTCCTTGCACGGCAAAGCTTAGTCCAACGATATTATATAAAAAGCTTATTCCAAAACTAATGTGAACAATTCGCAAACTTTTGTGCGTAAAACGGATGTACGAGAAAAGATTTTTAAACTGCCGGCCGCTCAAAATGGCTTCGCAGGCAGGTGAAAACTGATAGACATCATCTGCAATGGTGATACCGGTGTGACTTTCATGCAAAGCGCCGGCATCATTCAGTCCATCCCCTATCATAATCACTGTTTTGCCCTCTTTTTTCAGGTTCCGGATGTATTCCAGCTTATCAGTTGGGGACTGATTGAAGTGAAGATTAGTCCCGGAGCCAAAAATTCGACTTAGTACAGCTTTCTCACTGTCGTTATCTCCACTTAATAGGTGCAATTCGTATCTGCCGGATAATTCCTCAATCAATTTACCAAGTCCCTCTTTGTAAGTATTCTCGAGACGGTAATAGCCTTTATATTTCCCGGCAATCGAAACATACACCCTGCTTTCTGTTAATTCCCGGGAATGTTTTTCACCTAAAACCATGGCTGCAGAACCCATTATGACACGTTGCTCACGGATTAAAGCCGACAGGCCCATCCCCTCAAGTTCTTTAAACTCATGCGTTTCATGTACGGGAGCGTCGGCCAAATGTGTAACAATAGCTTTCGACAAAGGATGGGTTGAATGACGTGCCAGCGATTTGATTAAGGCTTCCTCTTCATCGGATAAGCTTCCCTCGAAGCTAAGCTGAAAAGCTTTAGACATGGTAATTGTGCCTGTTTTATCAAACACAATCGTATCGGCCCGATACAAGTCTTCGATTACCTGTGTGTTTTTTAAATAGAATTCCCGCTTTCCAAATTGCCTCATCGTATTGCCAAAAGTAAAAGGCACTGTAAGAGCCAGGGCGCAAGGACAGGCAATAATCAGCACTGAAGTAAAAGCGTAAATAGCAAGGCGCTTATCAACATTCAGCCAGTAAATCATGGCCACGAGGGCAATCAAAATAATAACAACCGTAAAATACTTACTTACTCGGTTAACCAGCGAATTTAAGACGGATTGAGCCTGATTTTTTTCCTGATTTTGGTTCCAGAGCTGAGTCAGCAGATTTTGCTTAACTTCTTTAATTATCTCAATTTGAATGGCAGAGCCTGCTTGCTTGCCCCCGCCAAATACCGTATCACCTATTTTTTTGGAAACCGGCATAGCTTCTCCCGTCACAAAGGAATAATCTATGTTAGCCTGGCCGGAAACTATTCGGGCATCTGCAGGGATGATTTCCTTGTTTCGAATCAAAAGGATATCTCCTTGCTGCAAATCACTCAGCGGAATGCTTTGCTCGGAGCCATCCGACATGATTTTATTCACCGCCACCGGGAAATAGGATTTATAATCTCTTTCGAAGGATAATGCCTGGTAGGTTTTATTTTGATACCATTTTCCTATCAACATAAAAAACAGCAATCCGGATAAAGAATCAAAAAAGCCAATGCCGGAACCGGAAAAGACTTCGTAGCTGGATTGAAGGAAGAGTGTTATGATACCGAGTGCAATAGGCAAATCAATATTTATCACCTTATGTTTCAAACCCTTATAGGCTGATAAAAAATAATCATTGGAGCAATAAAAAACGACCGGCAATGCCAGCAGAAAACTGAGAATCCCAAACAAGCTTCTGAATTCTTGTTCGATAAGCTCGCCCCCCGGCAAGTAATCCGGGAAATTATACATCATCGTATTCATAAAGCTGAAGCCGGCAATCCCTATTTTCAGCAATACCTTTCGATTGCTACTCGTATCTTTCTTCTTATCAATATCTTTTAAGGATATTTCAGGAATATAATGAATAGCAGCAAGCAGTTCAACCAATTTCCGGAGACTAATCTGATCATTTTTAAAACTGATAGACACTTCCTTTTTGGGAAAATTAACTTGCGAGGCCATCACTCCCGGATTTAGCTGATGCAAATTCTCGAGGAGCCACAAGCAGGATGCGCAATGGATGGCAGGGATAAAAAAGGTGACTTTGGAAATCGTTCCTTCGTTAAATTCGAGCAATTTGTTTTTGATTTCTTCCAAATCGAGCCAGGCATATTTTTCACCAGCACTCTCCTCCTCCACTTTAATCCCGGCCATTGGCATGATACTGTAATACGAGCCGAGCTCCTTTTCATTTAATAACTGATAAACGGTTTTACAGCCATTACAGCAAAAGGGTAAGTCTTTATACAACACAGGAGCTTTCCCACAATCCTCCCCACAATGAACACAGGCCTGCGACATATTTACGGTTTTAGTTTCTTAATGGTATCCCGGGCATGGACTTGCCATCCGGCTGAATTATTCTCACTGCTGGTTTCAATCACCAACGCTATTTCCGATTTTAGCTCAGGATACAATTCTCCAATTTTAACCAGGATATCCATCGCATAAACCTTGGCGGCTACTTTCTCTTTTTGGCTGGTCAGGATATAAAAACCAAGCTCAACCAGGTAGCCCATTTGCTCTTCGGTAAAATCAATGCCTCGCATCGATTTGAGGAATCCCCGCTTAACCCCATCGTTACTAAAAGACTTGTACGAATGAATAATCTTATCCACATAGGGCAGAATCATGGATGGATGATCCCGGCAGATGGTCTCAACAACGGCAGCTGCACGAAAAGAGACAGGAGCTTTGGCGGTAAAGGCAATTTGAACTAATTCATCAAACAAAGATTCATTGGCGGCCACGATAGTTGATACAAAATCAAAATTCGCCCGGCTGGATTCAGAATCTAATTGTTCAAATAAGGAAAATTCCATACGTTAATATCTTCGCCAAAATAAAAGAAATGTTTTGATTCCTTGACTGATATTCCACTAAAAAGCCGAATCAAAATTAGCCCATCTATCTAAATCCCAGCTAATCAACACAATTATAGATAAGTAGCCTGAGTATCTCCCGGTATTGAAAAATCTTCGTAACTTTCATAAAATGAGCCTGTTAAAAAAAGTTAATTTAGAATTAAGATAGTTCAACAGCCCATAAAATTCTGTTTTTTTGCATTGCATTAACCTAATCGTATAGTCCATGGATATTGTAATTCAGAATTTGACCAAAACCTATGGTCCACAAAAGGCGGTTGACAATATTTCGTTTACGGTAAAAACCGGTGAAGTACTCGGATTTTTAGGCCCTAATGGCGCCGGGAAAACCACAACGATGAAAGCAATCACCTCCTACTTAATCCCCGATAGCGGTGAAATAACTGTAGGAAGCTATAGCGTTAGTAAGGAGCCTCAGATGGTAAAAAAATCCATCGGTTATCTTCCGGAACATAATTCCCTGTACCCGGAAATGGATGTCATTGATTATTTGCAATTTGTGGCTGAGCTTCAAGGAATTCCCTCTTCCAAAATTCCGGGTCGAATCCTGGAAATGGTAGAAATATGCGGGCTTGAAGGTGAAAAGCACAAGAAAATCAATGAGCTATCGAAAGGATACCGCCAGCGGGTTGGATTGGCGCAAGCTCTTATCCACGACCCGGCTGTACTCATCCTGGATGAACCTACCACCGGACTTGACCCCAACCAAATCGTAGAGATTCGGGAGTTAATCCGTAAAATTGGAAGGGAAAAAACCGTTCTTTTAAGCTCGCATATTTTGGCTGAGGTAGAAGCTACCTGCGACCGAATCATGATTATCAATAAAGGAAAAATTGTTGCCGATGGAACCTCGAGTGAATTACGCAAGCACGCTCAGGGAAAAGAGATTGTCAAAATCACCATTGAAGATGCTGACTCTGAACAAGTTATTAAAAAGATACAATCGCTCGACACCGTTGAATGGATTGACCCGCTTGATGAGACGAACGCTTACGAAGTTCAAAGTCGTCCCAACATGTCATCGCGCCGTGATATCTTCCGTTTATGCAGTAAAGAAGGATGGATTATCACTGAAATGACGCCCATTCAGACCAAATTGGAAGATATCTTCCATGAATTAACGATGAAAAAATAAGAATTACTAACAAGAACTAAAACTGTCTATAGATGAACCAACTGTGGATTATTTGTCGCCGGGAGCTCAACAGCTTTTTTGATTCGTTGATGGCTTACATCATGATTATTGCCTTTTTAGGATTTTCAGGATTCTTTACCTGGCTTTATCTGGCTGATATTTTCTTCAACAATCAGGCCTCTTTGCAGGTTTTTTTCAGCATAGCCTATTGGACGCTCTTTTTCTTCATTCCGGCCCTCACGATGGGGCTACTTGCTGAAGAAAACCGTTCAGGCACTATTGAGCTTCTACTAACCAAGCCTGTTCAGGATTGGCAGGTGATTATGGGAAAATTTGCATCTACGCTGATTTTAATCGTCATTGCTTTATTACTTACCCTGCCCTATTATATAACAGTTGCCAATATCGGTTCAATTGACCATGGTGCAGTAATTTCAGGGTATATCGGTCTGATTCTGATGAGTGCGGCATACATCAGCATCGGCATTTTTGCCAGCAGTATCTCCAATAATCAAATTGTTGGCTTCTTGCTGGCCTTATTTATAGGAATTATTTTCCATTGGATTTTTGGGATGATTTCGATGACTATCAGCGGATTCTTTGGTGAATTATTCCATTCCTTGAGTACACAGGCGCATTTCGATTCGATGAGCCGGGGAGTAATTGATATTGCAGATATCCTGTTCTTCTTCTCCATAATTGCCATAGGATTAGTAGGAACAGCCAGTGTAATGGCAAAAAAACATCAATAATTTAGGATTAACCATCAAAACAGATAAAAATGGACGCAAGAAAATCACCAATCCTATATGTTTTACTGGTTCTGGTTGTAGTAATACTGGTAAATATCATTTTTAACCGGTTCAACCTGCGTTTCGATTTCACTCAGGATAATCGATACACCCTAAGCAAAGCCACCAAGGACTTATTGAAGAATCTTGAAGAGCCGGTAACTGTGAAAGCCTATTTCACATCCGAAGGTTTACCTCCTCAGTATCTTCAGGTTAAAAGAGATTTGAAAGATTTGCTGATTGAATACAACAAAATTTCCAATGGGGATTTAGTGTATGAATTTATGGACCCAACCAGCAATCCCGAATTAGAGCAGGAAGCCATGCAAAATGGAATTCAGCCGGTTATTGTTCAGGTTCGTGAAAAAGATCAGCTCAAACAGCAAAAGGCTTATATGGGAGCTGTAATTACGATGGGTAAGCAAAAAGAAGTAATTCCATTCTTCCAAAATAATGCGGAAATGGAATATATGCTAACTACTTCTGTTAAAAAGGTTTCTGTTGAAAATAAACCTTTGGTAGGACTAATCACCGGTCATGGAGAACCTGCTTTATCCATGCTCTCACAAGCCAGCTTCGAACTGGATGTGCTTTATAAGGTTGAAAGCGTGGATTTATCTACAAATCCAGACTTATCGAAATACAAAGCCCTGGCTATTATTGCACCTAAAGATACTATCCCGGTCTATCAACTGGGTATGCTTGATCAATACCTGGCCAAAGGTGGAAAATTATTTGCCGGCATAAATCGGGTTGGGCATGATTTTAATACCTCCCAGGCTAGTCTGCAACAAACCGGATTGGAGACCTGGCTTGCTTCCAAAGGCATTCTCATCGAAGATAATATGGTAGCCGATGCGCAATGCATCAATGTAACCGTTCGGCAACAACGTGGCCCATTCACGATGAATGTTCCAGTTCCTTTTCCTTATATTCCCAGAATATCCAATTTCGCCGACCATCCTATTACCAAAGGAATGGAAATGTTGGTTCTTCCGATTGCCAGTAACATGGTATATTCCGGAGGCACCGGTTTTACCTTTACACCTTTATTAACTACCTCCGAAAGAAGTTCTGTTATTTCCGCTCCTACTTATTTCGATGTTAATAAAACCTGGCAGGATAGCGATTTCCCGCTTTCTAAACTCACTGTTGCCGGAATTTTAACCGGTAAATTTGGTGGAAATGTGGAAACGTCTATTATTGTGGTTAGCGATGGAGACTTTGTCATCAATGGAGAAGGACAGCAAGCTCAGCAATTGCAGCCGGATAATATCAGTCTGTTTGTAAATTCTATCGATTGGTTATCGGATGATACCGGTTTGATTAGCTTGCGTACTAAAGGAATTACGGCACGCCCGCTGGATGAATTGGAAGATGGCAGAAAGCAATTGCTCAAATGGCTCAACTTCCTGCTTCCTATTTTATTGATTTTAGGCTATGGATTTTATCGTATTCAGCGTGCTAAAAATCGCAGGATGCGCCGCATTGTACCTGGGCAGCTATAAAATTAATTAAATCTATTCTATTGATTATTAACCACTAAGAATATCTTTCTAAGATGAAAACGAAGCACTTACTACTAATTGTCCTTGTTTTAGCAGGTATTTACGCGGTCATTCATTTTACAGATACCAATCGAAACGAATCAACTATTCCGATTGAGAATCTTGAAATTGATACGGCAACAATTCAAAGTATCCGGTTCAATCCTGAGCTTATGAATAAAGCCGAACTTCTCATTCAGCGTGAAGAATCAGGCTGGACCATCTCTCACGCCGATAAATCGTATCCAGCTGATAAATCCTCGGTTGATATTTTACTTCGTGAACTCGGTAAATTGAGAATCAGTCGAATGGTCGGTAAAAATGCAGAATCATGGCCCAAATATGAATTGACTGACGAACAAGTTACTCCGGTTCTAATTCAGATGGAAGATAATAAAACCTTGAAAATGAATATTGGCGGATTTGATTTCGACCAACAAACCAATCAACCACTTACCTATGTTCGATTTAATGAGGATGAAAAATCGTATCTGGTGAATGGATATTTATTAGGTCTTTTCAATCGCGACCTGGCCTCCTACCGCAACAAAACGATTAGCAAGTGTGATGCAGAACAAATCACGAAAGTGAGTTTCACCTATCCGGGAGACAGCTCATTTGTATTGAGTAAAAACAATGGGTATTGGTTTCGAAATATGCAAGCCATTGATTCTACCGCCTGCAAAACCTATATCAATTCGCTCGGAAACCTGAATTCTCCGGCTATTATCGAAGAAGATATTGATATTCAAAAACTTACACTATATTACACCTTAAAAATCGAAGGCGATAGTTTAGAAACAATCGAGGTAAAAGCTTATAGTGGTCATCCATTGTATCCATTGATTGTAACCAGCTCGATGAATGATGAGAGCATTTTCAAAGGAGATGTTTCGAATATCTTTGTATCGCCCGGTAAATTTGATATCCCATAAAGTGCTTAATATATAGCGAATTACTGCATATCAAAAAAAAAGAGGCATCCTTAGGGTGCCTCTTTTTTAAGTATAAGATGATATCTCTTACCATTTTCGGGTGCTCAAATACGCCAGGGTGGTATGCTCTTCACGAAGCAAATCATTTACCGTTTTAACCGGGTTAAAAGTCACAGCAGGTACTTCTACAAAGAAAGTGTTCCAGTTACTCATAGCGCCATTCCATAAACCTGGCCATTCAAGCGCTTTTAATTCCCGGCCATTACTACTTTTGATAGAAATAAAGGCTGCATCTTTATCCACATACTGCAATAAATCAAATTTCTCGCCCTTGTAATCCTTGAGTCCACATACCAAATCGACGGGATTAAAATGGCTGGATTTCTGAATAATTTTATCGATTTTTGGATCTTTCAGGTCTATTTGACTGCTTTCAACGATTTGAAGACTTTCAATACCCTCAGCGTTACGAACAATGAATGGCCCGCCACCCGGTTCACCTTCGTTTACAACCATCCCGCAAACACGAATAGGGCGATTTAGCAGCGACTTGAACACTGAAATTTTCTCTTCTTTCGCAAGACCGGCAAAATCAACAGGCAATTTGATATGCAATTCATTCAAAACACATTTCTGAATTTTGGTCATCATTTGCTCGGAGACCTCAGCTTCATCAAGGCTTTGAAGGTAATGGAAGATTTGTTGCTGATACTTAATCAGCAATCCACCTAATACTTTTTTATACTTGGCAGATTCGGGTTTTAATCGGTCGGGAACGATGTTATCGATATTTTTGATGAAGATAATATCCTCGCTCAGATTATTTAGATTGTTAATCAACGAACCATGTCCACCCGGTCGGAAAACCAGTTTTCCCTTTTCATTGCGGAATGGTTCATTATTCATATCGACTGCAATCGTATCGGTTGATTGATCTTGAGTTGAGTAGGAAATGTCGTATTTCACATGATATTTTTCCTGGTGAATATGAGCCACTTCAGCAATATGCGCTTTAAACGAAGTCATAAAATCATCGGCAACGGTGAAATGCAATTTCACGATTTTCTTTTTGGATTCGATAAACAATTTAGCCTCAAGCATGTGTTCTTCGGCTGCGGTGCGCGAAAAGTCGCGGTAATTATGGAATTTGATAAGACCTTTCGGCATTTTACCATAATTAAGCCCTTCATCACTGATAAGCGCCTTCAGAATCATCGAAAACTCATTCTTTTCCAGCAGTCTATCAATATCCAGTTGGAATTTTTCCTCCAGAAGGTCTCGCAAATCCTCATAAAAAGCAAAATAATGCAGATTTTCGAAAAAGAAATACACGGATTCGGAACTTCGGTTGGATAAATACTTCAGGTAATCTTCGTTAGACGCTGAGTAATTCTCCATAAATTCATACAAATCTTTAAACATCCGGGTGGCAGCACCCGAAGCAGGGACGAATTTTGACATGGAATATTTGCCGGATTCCTTATCAAACAATTCGACAGCCGCCTCTATTGCATCTTCACTCAGGGATTTGATACCGTCTCCCACGGTAGCCGGCCTCACGACGTTCATAAACTTCAATCCGTCGTTAAACAGATTGAGCTGCGA
>JAIPAR010000039.1 GCA_021739985.1 Bacteroidales bacterium
TTGATGATGAATAGATCAATATAACCAGACTGTGTCTCGTATCTGTCAGAATTAGAACTCTTTACGATTCATTCTTCTAAATAATTATATACTCAGTATCGTAAATTATAAAAAGAGCTGGCCGGAAAAAATCGCTGAAGCTTATCGGGAAGTCCTGTCCCCGTTGCGCTGAAAATCATGCAGTTACGATTGAAGGAAACTGCCTGATTTTATGCTGCCTAAAACTTTTAAAGGCTTTTGTTGATGGATTAGTTGAACAATAGCCTTGACAAGAGAGCAAGGCCTGATAGTTAGTATCGGCCATAGGTGCTAATGCCTACACCATAGGAATGATTCTTAATAGGCTCATATAAGTGAAAAATCTAAGAACCAACAAGGGCTTACTTTTCTTTATTGAACATTTTCTGTCATTTGGTACTACAAAAGCAATTGACAAGGCATTAGAATGATTAGTTGAATATGATTTGATAGATTCTTCTCACTATTACTTAGGATTGCATGTCGCTTTATATCCATGTTTCTTTTATTCAATTCGAGACTTTGCCAGTCCTCAGACTTTGGTCCTGCCGCTGCTACTTTTTTAACGGATTATTCCCATACTGCCTATTGGATTTGTGAAGTTTTGACTATACATTTGCTGATTACTTTAAAAGGCTGAATACGTATTTGAAAACGAGGATGTTGAAAAAATGGAGTTTATTAGATTCTATACAAAACCGAAAAAACTGCTATTCATAAGCGTTGCAGCAGCATTAATTTTTGCCGGCTTTTCATCCTGCAACGAAGATCCTTTGCCTCCTAAAGCTGTCGTAACAGTTATTGAATGGATTCCAACCGATACAATCCCTTTCGCACAGGCGGTCATGAATGCACAGGTTTGGTTCATTCCTCCGGCCGGAGCTTCTCAACCCGATGTCATTGCCAATACGCTCGTACCTCATCTGACAGATGCGCGAGGACAGGTTTTTTATGAATTGAAATACGAAAGTGTTATTGAATACAAAGTTGAAAAAGAGGTAGATGGATTGAAACGCTTTGGTTATGGCACCCTTATTTTTAATGAAAATGAAGTCTTTTACGATACAATATATCTTGAATAATCCTGAAATTGATTCTGCCTTATGAAATGGTTTAAATATTCTTTCTTGCTTTTTTCTATACTGGGCTTAAGCCTCTCATTTGTGTCATGTGGAGGAGATGAAAACCCACGCGCCATTGTAAAAGTTGTGAAAATGGATTCTAATGGCGTTGAATGGCCTCAAAATAATGCCGAAGTTCGCTTTGACCTTCCAGAAGGAACTTCTTTACCTCAATTAATATCTTTTGCTCAAAAACCTAAGCTTACTGATATGAATGGGGAGGTCGAGTATGAAGTGGATTATGACGGAGTTATAAATATTATTGCAACATTTGGAGATGCTGCGGAAAGCTGTGGTCAAGGTGTAATCATTTTCACAACCAATGAGGTCTATCAGGAAAAAGTGCGACTTAGCGCTTGTTACGAGTAATCTATTTCTTTTATACATCGGGTAGGTATGCAAACTCTCAAAAAGCTGGCTTTTTTCTTGATTTTATTCCCTCTTTTTATCGCTTGTGAGGATGAACCCGCCAGCGTGGAAATCTATGTGGTTGATAATCAGGATAGAGCCATTCCGAATGCTAAAGTGAGCTTCTTTTTAACTCCCGGAAATTCTATCCTCGAAAAAATTATTTATACCGATGCCCTTGGAAAAGCCACCTGGGATTTCGATTTCATCGCAACTTTTACCGTGTATGGCTATCGTGATAATTATTATGGACAATCGGTTCGGGATACGATTGAAGTTACGGTTGCACGGGGTGAAGTAACTCCGGTGAATCTGGTTCTGACTGCAAATTAGCAGCTTCCGGAATTTTTAATTCCATTTCGACATCCCAATTAGCCCGAACCTGAACCAAATTTAAAGGATATAATACCTTTTCCGGCTTTATCTTTTTAATATAATTACCTGAATTCCATTTCCCATCTCCATTTTCATCCATTATCACTCTAACAGTGTATTTATCTGGCGGTAAATGAGAAAATGTACATTTCCCGAAATTTTTTCCGGTGTAAGTGGTGATAAGAACTCCCTTTTCATTCAAAATATCTATAATTAGAGGACTCGCCATAGGGTTCAACGTTAATATCAACACACCATAAGAATCAGCATTCTTGACTTGCATCTTATAGCTAAGACTATCATTTCCAATTCCATACATAGATAAAAATGCAGATGGAAGGATTTCTAATTCGTACAATTTCCCAGCTTCCTGCTTTACATGAAGGTGGCACAGGGTTGGATTCATGCTGTCAATTTCCCAACTGAAGGGGATGGGCTGCTGAATGGAGTCAATCCATTCTACCATCCTGATTTTCTCGGATAGTATTTCCAGGATGGGTTGATTAAATTTAAAACGATAACCTTCATTTATGTCAACCTGCCCTTGCTTTTTTAAATCGGTTGTAATTACGAGTATAGAATCCGAAGCCTTTCCTTCCCCTCTGAAACTTAATTTCAGACTATCCGTTTGAGGATTGAGCCGGCTTAAACTATCCGTTTTATAATAGGAGATAAGGCTGATAATTGTATCTTGTTGATAAATTAGCGAATCCAGTAGCCATACATCCAGCGTGTCACGGTTTTCCGAATAAATAAACCAAGTATTTTCTTTTGTAAGCGGATAGCCTGGGATTTCAAATTGAATGTTCTCGAGATGAGGATTTTTAAAGGTAAATTCGATATGGCTGGCTGTTTTTCGGGATTTGGTTGATAAAGCCTGAACGGTTCCCGGGTTTTTAAACAATTCAAGGGAAAGACTATCCGGGTAAAAATGAGTAATTTGCCGGGTGATGACAGTATCCCGAAGAACCTGTTTGATTGTTGTATCTTTAAGATGATGAATGTCAGCAGTTTCACTAATAATTTTACCGGTAAGACTATCCACCTGTACAGTATCTATCTTCGTTTCAGAGCTTGACCAGGGAGTAATCGTGCTGTCTGAGTAATCCAGCAATTCCTCGGCCATATCCAGCTTATAATTGCTGTTCATATCCAGCAAAGCAATTAAGGAATAGGTTGTATCGGCTATATTACGGATTGCAAATTTTCCATCTTTATCGGCTCTTCCAACATAGTAGGGAAAATCGGTCATAAGCAGACTATCACCGGCTTTTTTATAGAGCATGACCACCGCACCTTCAACCGGTTTCTGTGTAAAAGCATCTTTTACGACTCCTGAAATCTTAAGAGAATCAAGCTTTTCTCCGGTACTGAAAACATATTGGAAATCGGCCAAAGGATTGCCTTCGTTATTATCGACAATGGCATTCCCAAAGTTCAGGCTATAGGTTGTATTTGCTTTTAAACTGTCTTCAAATTGAATGATTAATTTTTTGCCTTTGGCGATTACTTTAGGTGTGTTCGCCAGGGGGGGTGAAACAATCAACTGCTTTGACAGATTTTTAAGCTGTATATATTCGTCAAAATGGATGCTTACTTCATCAGCTGAAAAATAGGTAGAAAAGTTAGGTGGATCTGATTTTACAATTACCGGAGGAGTCGTGTCTTTTGGCCCACCGGAAGGCATTCCAACATTGGCACAGGAATACGCCAGGAGGAGAGTAATCCCGAGCATAGCATAGGAACAGAAGCTCTTGTGATTCATGTTATAGTTTTGGATTTGAAAGATGCCGTGTTGCATCCCGGTTTGTTTTTTTATCCATATTTTTTTTGAAAGCCTTTGTTAAATCCACACCGGTTTGATTGGCCAAACATATCAAAACCCACAGAATATCAGCCATTTCATCATCCAGATTTCGATTATCGCTTTCTTTAAAAGATTGATCGCCATAGGTCCGGGCCATGATTCGGGCTAATTCACCTACTTCTTCGGTCAGGATAGCCATGTTTGTTAATTCACTAAAGTATCGAACCCCATAGGTTTTAATCCAGGAATCAACTTGCTCTTGTGCTTCTGTTAAAGTCATCATTCAAAATTTTACCAAAAATACAACTTTTTAACCCTGGAAATGTTGTGTTTGGAAGGTTGATTATGACATCTCCAATCCTGTAATTTGGGAATGAAATGCCGGTTTCAATCACGGATAATCGATGATGATTAAAAATGCAGAATTCAGCCAGAATCTGTTAATTTTGCAGCCGCATGAAAATCAGGAAAGAAGATATAGAAATCATGGCGCCGGTCGGCTCTTTTGAGTCTTTGATGGCAGCCGTTCAGGGTGGGGCCAACTCTGTGTATTTTGGAGTCGAACAATTAAATATGCGTTCGAAGAGTACCCTTAATTTTACATTGAATGATTTGCATTCGATTGCAGCTACCTGTCGGGAGCATGGTTTGCGTTCGTATCTTACGGTGAATACGATTATTTATGATCACGACCTGAGCATGATGCGAAGGATTGTGGATGCTGCCAAAGAAGCTCAGGTCACAGCTATTATCGCTTCGGATATGGCTGTAATCAATTATGCTTTTGAGCAAGGAGTTGAAATCCATGCCTCTACGCAATTAAATGTATCAAATACCGAGGCTTTGAAATTCTTTTCGCGATTTTGCGATGTGATTGTAACTGCACGGGAATTATCTTTAACGCAAGTTAAAGCAATAAATAATCAAATACATCAACAAGATATTCGGGGACCTAAAGGGGAACTCGTTCGCATTGAGGCATTTGTACACGGAGCTTTGTGTATGGCTATCTCAGGGAAATGTTATCTGAGCTTGCATGAGCAGAACTCCTCTGCTAATCGGGGTGCTTGTCGTCAAACCTGTCGGAAAGCTTATACGGTAACCGAGAAGGAATCCGGTTACCAGCTTGAAATTGATAATGAGTACATCATGTCTCCCAAAGATTTATGCACGGTTGGGTTCCTCGACCAGGTGCTGGATGCGGGCATTACAGTGCTTAAAATTGAAGGCCGCGCCCGCAGCCCGGAATATGTAAAAACCGTCTCCCGCGCTTATCGGCAAGCCGCCGATGCCTGGGTCGAAGGTCAATATACTGCCAGCCTTTCCACCGAGCTTACCGATAAACTCAGTACCGTATTTAATCGTGGCTTTTGGGATGGATATTATCTGGGCCGAAAAATGGGTGAATGGAGCGACCAGTATGGTTCTCAGGCGACCAAACGTAAAGTGTATCTGGCTAAATGCATGAATTATTTCTCCAATTTAGGCGTTGCAGAATTTTTAATGGAAGCCGGCGAACTTTCTTTGGAAAATGAGGTTATTATAACCGGGCCAACAACGGGTGTAGTTGAGGAGCTAATCGATGAGATTCGTGTTAACCTGCAACCGGTTATCAGCGCTGTGAAAGGGGACTCTTTCTCGATAAAAGTGAACGAGAGAGTCCGCCGGGGTGACAGACTGTATAAAATCGTAGATGCAACCGATGTGGAGACCCAATAAAACCATCGAAGTATTTATTTCAAATGATTAAGATAGAGCATTTTCAGGAAAATTGTATTGGGTGTCATTATTGCGTGGATATACTTCCAGCTTATTATCGAATGGATTTTTCGCAAGGGCGGGCTATGCTGATAGGAGCTACCGGCTCTCCGCTTAGTTTAATACTTCCTGATTCCGAACTCCGTGTCTTTGAAAGAGTTACTAAAGTTTGTCCTACCGATGTAATCAAAATACAAAAACAGTAAGCGTATCATCTTTTAATTTAATTCTCATGAAAAATGCCATTCTGATTGTTCTGTTTTTCTTGATTTCCCTGTTTAGTTACTCGCAGAAATCTGATTCATTGATTCAGCATAGTAATCAAGACTTCCAAACGGTTCAGCAAGATTCGCTGGTTTCGTCGTTAAATGAAACTTGCGCAGACTTAAGGGAAGATAAAAACAACCTGATGAATGAGTTAAAGCATTTAAATATCAAGCTGGCAAGCGTGGGTGCATTCTGGGGATTAACCCTGGCCTTTATGTTTCTTTTTCTCTTCTTATTTTTACGCTTACGAAGCAGATACCGGATTGATACCGAAGAACTTAAGGCTGCTTTAGATGCTGCCCGCCAGAAAATTCAGGAATAGAATCGGGTAGTGCCTCATCAAGCTTAAAGGACGCAATCTATTAAAAGTAAGCTTTATATTCTTTCCCTTCAGCGATAAGAATCGACTCTAACAGGCTGTTAGCCAATCGACTGGCTCCAATTCGAAATAGTTTGGGACTCATCCAGTCTTCTCCCAAAATATGAGAAAGAATGCTGAGATATTGCATAGCACCCTCCGTTGTTGTAATACCGCCAGCCGGTTTAATGCCTCGCTTCTTCCCGGTCATCTTATTATACTCACTTAAAGCTATACACATAACATACATAGCTTCAGGGGTTGCTGCCGGATTTACTTTTCCGGTAGATGTTTTGATAAAATCAGCTCCCGATTGCAAGGCAAGCATAGATGCCTGGTAGATAGTTTCTTCATCGGGAAGACAGCCAGTTTCCATAATAACTTTCAGATGAGCTTTTTTACACAGTTTCTTAATTTCGGATATCTCACGACCGGCTTCTTTAAATTGCCCATTCAGAAATTTCCCGACCGATAAAACGATATCGATTTCAGTTGCTCCATCAAATACAGCGATTTCAGTTTCGAGTTCTTTAACTTCCAGTTCGGTTTGGGAAGATGGAAAACCACCTGCAACAGAGGTGATGCCGGTTTTTCTGACTTTGAGCGTTGCCTTGACAGTTTCAACCAGCGAGGGATACACGCAAATAGAAGCCACAGAGGGTATTTCCGGGTAATCAACACTAAATTGATTTACCTTTTGACACATACCTTTAATCTTTTCAGCATGGTCAGTTACATCCAGCGATGTTAAATCTATGCAGCTAAAAAGAAGCTTTAGCCGATCAATAGTGGCTTCAGGGATTGAGCTTAGGCAGGTTTCCAGGGATGGGTATTGGTGCTTTATTTCGCTAAATGCTTTGATGGCTTCCATGATATTCGTTTTAGAATGAGATTGGTTTAATTTTATATTCCGGTTTTTTCAGGTTGCTTAGCTTACAAACCGGATACTTATTGATTCGGGTATCATAATATGGAGTATGCTGATAAAGCCAATTGGTAATGGCATAATGGTTTTGAGCAAACTCAGGTTCTTCTTTCATCTTTCGCTCAAATTCCTCTTTTACTTTCGGCTTATCACGAAGTAAATCCTTAGCCATCTTTTCGATGACATAGGTTTCCGCATATTCCTTTTGCTCAAAGATAGAATTAAAAAATCCCCAGGCTATAAAAGAGCTTTCCGATTGTGGCTCAAGCAGATAGGCGATTAATTTGGCTCTGGGCTGTTCAATTGGAATGATCAGTGTTCCTTGTTGCAACACCCGAATATCTTCGATGGGTTTCACTTGTTTCAGGCTAAGCTGAATGCGGCCTTCAAAAGGACGTTTTCCCCATTCCACTTCGGGGAACTCATAGCTTTCGTAATCCTGATTGATGGTTTCTTCCAGGTAAGAATACTGAATATGATGTGCATCCAGCACTTCAATTACATCTATCCATTCGCGGGGCAGGAAATAGGCTTCAGGCAGTTTAACCGAGATTTCCGGTTCGGAGACATTAAAAAATGGAAGTGTGAAATTAGCTTTTTCGTGCCCATATTTAAACCAGGGATGTCCGGTGATTTCTGAAGTAAGTATTTCATATTCAATCCCTTTGAATTCAATCATAGTGCTGTCTTTGGGAGAGATTGCATATTTGAGAGGGAATGATTTGCGTCGAAAGGACTTTGAAGCCGTATTTTTTTCAGCCCGGGCGATGTGGGATTGAAGCTCTAAATAATTTTCATTTACATACGAAATTGTGAATTTCAACATCTGATAGGTTGAAAAGACACGGTTTTTATAAGGTTTAAGCATATGAGTTTCAATCAACAAAGCTGGACGATTCATGAGGGCCACATATCCTGTCGATGTTATGGGAGAGGCTACTCCGCTGCGTAATCCACTTCGGGGATCATGCCATCTTCTAAATTGGATATACGGAAATATAGGCATCTGCTGGCGATCCATGTATTTGGTCATGGATGGAATAAATTCTTCTACCTGCCACTGGTTGAGCGCTGCATCCATGGTTCCGTGCGTCTCCATGCCGTATGTAATTTCATATTGATAATCAGCACCGTCGGTGGTGTGACAATCGACAAAAAAATCAGGCAGCCAGGTATGAAACAAGTTTAGCCAGGCGCGCATTTCCGGAGCATCCGCTTTCATATAATCCCGGTTGAGATTTAGGTTCTGTGCGGTAGCCCGCCAGCCACTTTCTACAGGTCCGTTTTGATTGATTCGCGAGTATTGGCTCCAGATTTCATGCCCATCGACATTAAAAATGGGAATAAATAAAATGACCACATGCTCAAGTATCTCGGGACTTTGGCCATCAATAAATAAATCGCGGAAAAGCATTAATCCGGCATCTTTTCCATCCGGTTCTCCGGCATGAATAGCCGCTTGAATAAGGATGACCGCCTTTTGGGAGGCACGTGCTTGTTCCGGCGTAAATAGTTTGTCCTTACTTAAGATTAGCAAAGGAAGCTCCCGTCCCTGCGGGCTTGTCCCGAAACTGGAATAGTGAATAAAATCAGAATTATAGGCAAGTTGCTTGCAATATCGAACAGTTTCATCGTAGCGGGGTGTTTCAAGAAAATTGGATTTCTCAAACCGGGTTTGCCAGTCAATCAGTTGCCCATCTGCATGCAGATTAAACAAAAATAGCCCTATAAGTGAAAGCAGAAATCGAGGTATTCTAAACATATCATTCAATCTTTAAATCGATGTACCAAATGTAAGGGAATTACTCAAAATCAGCAATGCAAGCTTAAGACTCCTGATTGGTCTCGTACCAGGTATCAATTAACAAATCCGCTTGTTTGCTTGCCTGAACAGCAAGTTGGTCGCAGCGTTCGTTTTCCGGAATCTGTGCATGACCTTTTACCCAAACAAATCGAACCTGATGTTTTCGATACACCAGGAGGAAGCGTTTCCACAAATCCGGATTTTTAGGCTTTGAGAATCCTTTTTGCTCCCAACCAAACAGCCATCTTTTCTCGACAGCATCGGAAACATATTTGGAATCGGTATAAATGACAACTGAAGAAGGAATGATTTTTAAATTTTCGAGTGCAACAATTACACCCAGCAACTCCATGCGATTATTCGTAGTATGACGAAATCCGGCAGCAAATTCTTTGCGGTAAGAACCTGCTCTCATCACAATTCCATAACCTCCCGGTCCGGGATTGCCACTGGCTGCTCCATCGGTGTAAACAATTATTTCCTGACTAGTCCCTTTTGCTCCCTGCATAATCAATGGTTTTTATAAAAGTTCATTTCATCGATATAATCAGCCACAGCTTTTGGCATGAAAAAGCGAACATCTTTTCCTTCTCCGATAGCCTGACGTATAAAACTGCTGCTGATTTCCATCAAGGGTGCCTGAATGACCTGGATTTTCCCTTGAAAAGAAGTTGAATTCACCTCATAACCGGGTCGGGGATAAACCATTAGCTCGTAATTTTCAAGAATGACCGTGTAATTTTTCCATTTATGAAAAGATTGCAAATTGTCAGCTCCCAACAATAGGACAAATTCGTATTCGGGATATTTCTCGCTTAAATAACTTAAGGTATGAATGGTGTATGATGGCTTGGGTAATTCAAATTCGATTTTGCTCGATCGAAACAGAGGGCTATCTCCGATAGCAATGTCCACCAGTTGCAAGCGATGATAATCGGCGAGTAAAGATTGCTTTTCTTTGAGTGGATTCTGTGGACTAACCACAAACCAAACCTGATGCAGGTCTGTAAATGAAACAAAATAGTTAGCAATCGCCAAGTGGCCGATATGAATCGGATTAAAAGAGCCAAAAAATAAACCTATTCGTTTCATGATTGAATGAGTTTTCTGCTAGCAAATATTGTTTTCAATTTCAAAAGTCATCAGGAGATGCTTAGCTGATTGGGTTGTTTTTAATATCCAGAAAATCTAACACTAACTTGAGTGCTTCTTCTTTGGCCTCGTTAATGTCGTGATTATGAATGATTATGTCGAATTGGACAGCAAATTGCATTTCCCAGCCGGCTTTTTCAATTCGTTTTTGAATGGTTTCAGGTTGATCAGAACCGCGTTTTATCAATCGCTCTTTCAGAATTTCAATCGATGGGGGCATCACAAAGATGCTTAGTGCATCCTCACCAAATATCTTTTTAAGATTGAGACCTCCCATCACATCAATATCAAATAAAACATGATTTCCTTTGGCGTGAATGCGTTCAATTTCTGATTTCAACGTTCCATAGAAATTCCCCGGATAAACTTCCTCGTATTCGATAAAATCCTCGTTTTCAATATGTTCGATAAACTGTTCAGTTGTAAAAAAGTAATAATCAACTCCTTGTCTTTCATTAACCCGAGGTGCCCGACTGCATGCTGAAACTGAAAATTCAAGGCGTTTCTCCCTTTCCAATAGGGAATGAACGATGGTGGTTTTTCCCGCTCCCGATGGAGCTGAAAAGATGATACATTTTCCTTTCATCTTTTAATACAATTATGGAATGCAATCTTACTAATTCAGGAACAAAGGTAGAAAATGAACTTGCTTTGGCAATTTCGTTGTGAACTAATCACTACCGATTATAAAATAAGTCCTGCCAACCATGAAACTATCTTAAAAATCGACGTATTCGATGTCGTTTCCGGAGGGAAATTGTAACTTGCAAGCCTGTAATCATGGAATGATTAATCCCATTCCAAATAAACTGCTAAGGTAGCTAGTGATGAAATCGGCTGAGAAAATAAAACTGAAAATCAACGCATTGAGAGAGGATAAGCTGCTGGCTTATGTCTTTCGCAAAGGACATACTTTGTATGTAAATGGGCTAATTGTTCCCCTTTCTCAGTCTGATAAGTATGATGAATGTACTGTGCTCGATCAGTATGAAGATTTTAAGGTACGCCAGCATTTTGATGATGAGCTCACTGGTTCATGCACTTGTAATAGTCATGAGATTTGCCCACATCGGGTTGCCTTTTTGCTTCATATCCATGAATATCTGGCCAGGGAAGAAAAGGTGACGGAAAAACCCGGCATTGTTTACACCCGTGAGGGTATGATAAAACGAGTGATTACTGAGCGATTCAATCGGGCTAAACAAGCAAAGTATCAGTTGCAATTATCTGATAATAAGTATGGTGAACATCAATTAATGAAAGAGAATGGTGGGATATACCGGATTACTTTTCATGATTTTGATAAACGTACCGGATATTGCTCCTGCCCCGATTATCGGACGAATAAATTAGGTACCTGTAAGCATCTGATTTGGGCATTTAAAAAGTATGGCCACCAGAAAGAAATGTTCCAGGGTAAAAGTCAGCATTTTCCTTTTGTGGAAGTGTATTTGAATCCTTTAAATGATTATCGGATTTCCTGGTATTTCCCGGGTCGTGTTCCTGAACCTGAACTATCTGCCTGGTTATATCGCTTTTTTGATCAGTCTTTGACGCTTATCCCTGAAAAAGAGCATGAATTTCATCTTTTCCTGGAAAAAGCTCCTGAATTTAAACAGCTATTAATTCGGAAGGAAGTATATGAAAAGGTTGAAAAAATAAATCGTCATCATTTTCTTCAACAAATTAAAAAGCAGAAGTCGCTTGATTATTCAATTTTCAATCGTAAACCTTATGATTTTCAGCGAACCGGCATTGAATTCCTGACTTTTCGCGAGAAAGCTTTATTGGCCGATGAAATAGGACTGGGGAAAACCTATCAGGCCATTGCCGCTGCCTGGTTTAAAGCTTTGCATTTGGGGGCTAAGTCATGCCTCATCATTTGTCCGGCTTCATTACTATCTCATTGGGAAAGCGAAATTAAAGCTATTTGTAATCAGGAGGTTGTGAACTTGGGCTTACGTTCTAATCGGAATTTCATCGAATCTCCCAAGGAAGGGGTGTATTTTTATCTTATTAATTATGAAAAGCTATCACGCGAATTTGAAGACTTAATGCGGATAAACTTTTCAGTATTGATTTTGGATGAAGTGCAGCGGCTACGAAACTTTCAAACCCGCACTACGGCGCTAATTCGTGAAATTTCAGCTCCTCATGTAATCGGATTAAGCGGGATTCCGGTTACCAACCGGCTGACGGATTTATATGCAATTTTAAGTGTGATAGAACCGGAGACCGTTGCTCCTCTTTGGGAATTTTCCTATAAATATTACTATTTCGATCCCGAAAAAGAGAATAAAATTACCGGATATCATCATTTGGATGAACTTGCAGGCTCCTTGTCGGAAATTGTTTTGCGAAGAACGCGAAAGGATGTCATGAAGGATTTGCCTGAAATTAGTAATCGGATGATTCCGGTTATGCTGGATGCCGATCAGTCCATTTTCCAGGATGAAACGGTAAGTTCTTTGCAGGATACTTTGCAGAAATCGTATTTAACCCCCTATAACTGGCAAACCATTTTCCGATTGATTACCAAGCTTCGAATGGTAGCTGATTCCGCCTTTTTGGTACAAAAAGATACTGCGGAAATGCCTAAAATTGAGCTTCTTAGAGATTTATTAATTAACAAGATAAATATCAAGACCGAAAAGCGGAAAGTGCTGATATTTTCGGAGTGGAAGGCAGTGATTTTGCGTATTGCTCGTTTTCTGAGGGAGGAAGAAATTGAATTTGTAGAGTTACACGGTGATATACCAGTATCGAAACGGCCTGCTTTGTTAGAGGATTTTAGCAACAAGGCCGGCTGCAAAGTATTTTTATCTTCCGAAACCGGAGGAGTAGGCCTAAATCTTCAATCGGCAGATATTATCATCAATTTTGATTTACCGTGGACGAACCAGCAGCTCGAGCAGCGAATTGGCCGCATTGAGCGATTGGGACAGAAATCCGGCCAATTGCAAATCATCAATTTGATTAGCATTCCATCCATTGAATCGGAGCTTTACGCCTTGCATACTTCGGGAGACAGTGGCTTAAACGATCTGTTTAGTCAACGTTCGGATACAAATGGAGAGCTTGTTTTACTCGCTCAAATTGATAAAATTCGTAAATTGATTCAAAATCTGGTGGATGCAGGATATCGGGCAGACACTAGTTTATGTAGTCAGGATAAAAGTGAGCTTTGGGAGAACTATGAAGTTTCTATCCAACCTGAGCAGGAACCGGATGAGTCTAACCTGGAGAATCTGAACGATTTGCTGTTTGACTCGAAAGTTCAGGGAAGTCAACATATCGAAATGCTCACTGAAATGCTTGATTGGATGAGCAAGTTTCATCGGCAAACGACAGGGAACGAGTGGTTTAGCGATAAACCGGTTTTCGAAATAAAAGATAAAGAGTTGATAATCAGGCTAAAATTGAAAAATGAATAGCATGGAAAGACATTTTGATTTTCTAATTATTGGTTCGGGCGTTGCCGGATTAAGTTTTGCATTGAAGGTAGCAGAACATGGTTCGGTTTGTATCATCAGCAAAACTAAACTGGAAGAAACCAATACCAGCTATGCGCAGGGAGGAATTGCTGCTGTGACTTATGCTCCGGATTCGTATGCCAAACATATTGAAGATACGATGATTGCCGGTGATGGCATTTGCAATCGCGATGTGGTTGAGATGGTTGTGCGGGAAGCTCCGGAACGGATTCAGGAGTTAGTTTCATGGGGTGCTCAGTTTGATATTAAAGAAGATGGAAAATTCGATTTGAATCGGGAAGGAGGGCATTCGGAACATCGGGTGCTGCACCATAAGGATAATACCGGATTTGAAATTCAACGTGCTCTCACTCAGCGGGTTAAAAACCATCCAAATATACAGACACTGGATTATCATTTTGGCATTGAGCTTATTACCCAACACCATTTGGGCATGCAGGTTACCCGCCGGACTCCGGATATTGCTTGTTATGGAGCTTATGTATTGAATATGAGAACCAATGCGGTGGATACAATCCTTTCAAAAGTGACTTACCTGGCAACCGGTGGTTCCGGAAATATTTATCAAACTACAACAAATCCGCTAATTTCAACAGGAGATGGACCTGCCATGGTGTATCGGGCAAAAGGAGCGGTTGAACACATGGAATTTGTTCAGTTTCATCCAACCTCCTTGTACAATACGGGCGAGCGTCCTTCATTTCTGATAACAGAAGCCATGCGTGGGTTTGGTGCCATTTTGAAAACGCGGGATGGAATTGAATTTATGCATCGCTATGATAAGCGTGAATCGCTCGCTCCCCGAGATATTGTGGCACGTGCGATTGACAGTGAAATGAAAGCTTCCGGCTCTGATTTTGTGTACCTTGATTGTCGTCATCTCGATTCGGAGAAGCTTGCAACCCATTTCCCAAATATTGTGGATAAGTGTAGAAGTCTGGGAATTGAGCTTGATAGAGATATGATTCCGGTTGTTCCTGCAGCTCATTATTTTTGTGGGGGGATTAAGGTGGATACCAATGGGTTAAGCTCCATTGCTCATCTTTTTGCAGGAGGAGAATGCGCTTCAACCGGGCTGCATGGGGCTAATCGACTGGCCAGCAATAGTTTACTTGAAGCAGTTGTTTTTTCGCATCGTTCGGCTATCAAAGCCATTGAAACCAAGTCTCTCGTACGATTTACACAGGGCGTTCCCGACTGGAACGATTCTGGGACTTCCAATCCGGAGGAGATGGTGCTCATTACGCAAAACATGAAAGAATTGCAGCAAATAATGAGTTATTATGTAGGGATTGTGCGTTCGAACCTACGATTGAAGCGGGCATTCGACCGTTTGGAGATTTTATATCGTGAAACGGAAGATTTATATAAGAAATCGACTTTATCGCAACAGTTATGCGAATTGAGGAATGCAATTACGATAGGATATTTGGTCATCGTTCAGGCAAAAGAGCGAAAAGAGAGCAGAGGCTTGCACTTTTCAATCGATTACAAGAAGAAACACCGGGAGTATAATTAATTAGAAGATATTGGCGGTCTTTTTTAAGAGAGGCTCATTTATTATTTTGATTCTTCTTCCTTTTAATTCGATAAGCTTATCATTTTTAAATTCGGAGAGCAAACGAATTCCTGATTCGGTGGCTGTACCGATAAT
>JAIPAR010000040.1 GCA_021739985.1 Bacteroidales bacterium
AAGGGTCCGAGGCCATCATGCATATCTTTCGAAAATCGTTCTCTTTCCTTTTCTTCGGTTTGAATAACCACACTCAAAAGCTTGCGTTCCAATTTCTTACGGTCGCCGGTATTTCGGGAAACACTCAGCACATAGCGCTCTCCATTAATCTCCAAAATACGGGACTTAAGCTCCACCGGAATGATTTCGCCGCTTTTGCATTTATGTTCCGATTCAAAAATGTACTCACCATGTTCGACCAAAATTTCCCGATTCTTATCCACTTTTACGGAGTAGCGGTCGGATTTAATATCGCGTACATTAAAGTGCGTAAACTCCTCAAAAGAATAGCCTAATGAATTGCAGGCCTGCTGATTCACATACAGGATATCTCCCTGCATATTACTCAGGAATATCTCATCACTGGTGCTATCCAGTAAGATTCGGGTATATTCATCACTTAAAACAAAAGCTTGCTTATGCATCTCCAAAAAAGGGCTAATCAAGGTTAAAACTCAACTTCATGTATCTGGTTACCTAATTCATACCATACTTCTTTAGCTTTGGTACCGGTTGAATCATAATAAATCCACCAGCCGGTTTCAAAACCACCTTCCATAATTCCAACACGTTCCAAATCACCTTCTTCGGTGTAGTATTTCCACTCTCCCACTTGCTTGCAGTCATGGTATTCACCTTCGGCTTGTTTTCGTCCGTTTTCCCAAAAATAAACTGCAGGTCCATTCATATAATCATCCACATACGTAAGCGATTCCGCAAGTATTCCATTTGGATGATAATGCATGACTTTCCCATGGAATTTTCCATCTTTATACTCTTCGATGGATTGTGCTTTTCCGGATTCGTAATACGTAACTGATTTTCCGTTCAACTTTCCATTCACAAATTCAGCATCCGTTTGTAAATTGCCTGATGCTGAGCCGGTAAAGGCATGGCCTGTGAAGGGAACTTTGTCATCAGCTACATAGTAAACGCCATCAATCTCAACCAAACGGTCAGCATTTACATCTTGTGCAAACAGCGGACTTGCTGCCAGCAAGCATCCAATCCAACATACAATAAACCTCATAAATCAATCACAGCTATTTTAAATCCTATAAATCAACCGTCAGAATTACTAACTCTCCATTTCTTTTCACATCCACAATAATTCTGGAGCCCGGTATCAATTTCTTAAGTCTAACCATATAATCCTGAATGTTAGTCACTTGCATGCCATCTATAGCAACAATCATATCACCTTTTAACATTCCTGCTTTTTCAGCCGGGCCACCTTCACGAACATAATCTACGCGTAATCCTTCATTGGAACCGCCTGTAAAATCAGGCATAATGCCCAGCACCACTTTAAATCCCCGGCGGCCTCCGGTAGCTTCTTTAGGTCCCGATTCTTTAAAAGTAAGTCGTTCAGGCATGGCATCAATCTTTTGAATTAAAGCCACAGAATAGTCGATAACTTGTTTTTCTCCTTCTAAATTGATAAGTTGTGTATCATCCACAGGGGTATGATAATCGGGATGACCACCGGTGGATAAAAAGAAAACCGGAATATCTTTAACATAAAAAGAGGAATGGTCACTGGCGCCAAAACCTTCGGGAGCATATCCAAATTTCAAGCCCGGGAATGAACTTTCAAGGGATTTCAACAGCTCTTCGGACTGGACTGAAGTGCCTGAACCTGATATAGATACAGCTTTCGTTTCCGTATTTAATCTGCCAATCATATCAAAATTAATCATGGCATTGATGGATTTCCAATCGATGGAAGGATGATCGGCAAAATGTTTAGAGCCCAACAGACCCATTTCTTCTCCTCCGAAAGCGACAAAAACAAAATTGTGCTTAAGTTCCTTGCGCATAGTCGATAATTTACCAGCCAGTTCAATTAAGCCAGCAACTCCCGAAGCATTATCGTCTGCCCCATTGTGGACAGCTGTGGTATCCGGAACTCTCGAACCTGAACCAATTCCACCCATTCCAAGATGGTCGTAATGAGCACCAATCACGATGTAACGACCATCGGCAGCAGGATTCTCACTCTTAAGCATTCCAACCACATTTTGGGTACGGATTTTAATAAATTCCAACTCAACGGTTGCATTGAGAAGACCCTTAAAATCAAGATGCAAAGGCTGTTTGGAAGTAAGCATTTTCTCTTCAACTGTTTTCACAGTAAGTTGATACTCCGCAAATAACTTATCCGCAAAAGCTCTTGTTATATTGATAACCGGAATGCCCACGGATGCAGAGCTTTTATCGTAAAAAGCCGGAATCAATTCATCTTCTTTTTCAAGGATGGATGGAGAAATCATAATCACGCCGAGAGCGCCTTTATCTTTTGCCAGAATAATTTTCACTTTATCATCCGAAAAACTCTCATATCGACTTGAACGAGATCCGGATTCCGGGTCACCCCGAAACATCATCACCCATTTCCCTTTTACATCCAAGCCTTTATAATCATTCCAACTCAGTGAATCCGACTCAATTTCCAATCCGAATCCGGCAAATACGACAGCTCCTGAAAATGCACCGCTGATGCTATATGGAAATGGAATGAAGTCCCGATGCAGGAGGCCCTTACCGTTGTCAAAATTCAAGGTATTATTATCTGTATAATTCAAGCCTGCAATAGCATCGAAATACTGATAACCATTACTTTCCAGCAATTCAAGCTTGCTCTTTTTAAACTGATTACGGATGTATTCAGCCGCCAGACGATCGCCTTCGGTACCGGGATATCGACCGGCGAGATTATCATCTGCCAAATAAGAAATATGCTTTTTAATTTCGTTGGAGCTAATGCTTGAGTTGGATGAACAGCCAGCCAATAATACGATTGCGACAAGCCATCCAAAAAGATTTAATTTAATCATCTTATAAAAATCTAAATTCTTACTAAAACTATTTATTTAATGTCATAAAGTCCATGTTATCATCATCTTACAAGATTCTAACCAAGCATGAACATATCCTAATTTACTCATTTACTTCCTTCACATATAACTGGCCCTGCTCGAAACGAATGACTTTCACATTTCTGCCTTTATCAATAAATCCCTGTTCCGAGGCCGCATCATACATGAGTCCATCTATCGTAATTTTTCCGGATGGACGAAGCACTGTATGTGCAAGACCCATTCGGCCTACCAGGGATGAAACAGATGTATCGACACTAACAAAGCCTTCCGCTTTTTTCTGATTCGAATGCAAAACAAAGGGTTTTAAAGGAGAAATTCTAGCTGTTAATAATTTTTTAGAAAGAAAAATGGAGCCAAGCACGGCAAAAAAGAGCGAAACCATGACTAGAAATAGGGCTTCCACTAAAGGAGACATGATAGGAGCATCGCCTGAGAAATCGAACGACTCGACCAGACTGAGAGTTAAACCAGCGATAACCAGTGCAATCCCGGAAAAACCGGTCACCCCAAATCCGGGTATTGCGAATAATTCGACCGCAATCAATATCAATCCGAGGACAAAAATCAGAATTTCCCAGTTTGCAGCCAATCCTTCCAGATAAAGCGGTGCGAAATAGAGGATTGCGGCCATCACAGCGGCGGCGGATGGAAATCCAATTCCCGGAGTTTGCAATTCAAAATACAAACCACCTACGATTATCATGATTAAAATCCCTGAGATAATTGGATTTATGAGGAAATCGATGACTTTATCCAAACCGGTTGGTACGAATTCGGAAATTGTATAATGCTCAATTTGAGCCAGTTTCATCAGCTCTTCGATGGTTTCAGCTTCCCCTTCGCAATAACCCCAGCGAATAGCCTCCTGCGTGGTAAAAGTTAATACTTTACCTGTATCGACCACTCCTTCCACATAGATAGAAGGGTCAACCATAGCTTCGGCGATTGCCGGGTCACGAATCCAATTGAAAGTAGTATCGGTACCATTAACCAAGGTATCTTTTCCATGTGATTCAGCCGTTGAGCGCATCATGGAGCGCATGAAGGACTGATACTTATCGGGAACCACTTCCCCACTCTGATTCACTACGGTGGCAGCACCTATATTTCCTCCCGGCCGCATGTAGATTCGATCACAGGCAATCGAAATAAGCGCACCGGCGGATGCAGCATTATTATCAATAAAGACCCAAACGGGGATTTTGCAATTCAGGATTTTGGTACGCATCGAATCAGCAGCATCGACGGCTCCGCCGTAGGTATTCATATGAATCAGAATCAAATCAGCATCCATCTTAACAGCTTCTTCGAAACCAATCTGCAGGTGGCGCCAGCTTGAGGGGCCAATTTCCTGCTTAATATCAATTTTATATACGTGCGTGGTATCATTCCCATAACCGGAAAACCCGAACGCAAGCAGAAAAACAACAAAGAAAACTTTCATAATGGTTAATGATTAATGGTTAATGGTTAATGATTGGTTCCTGATATTGGTTTTGGTAGTTTTTATTATCGTTGTAATAAGTTTAATAAGTTCAACAGCATCGGCGTTTATGCTTTCAAATTGTTCTTGGCTGAGATAATCAGTTTCTTTCAACAATTCTAACCAATAAATGGTTTCGCTTATTTCCTTTTGTGCAATCCCCATTTTGTGTTTAAAATCAGCTTTAGATTCAGCATGTTCAGCTTCTCTTATGAGTGCACCGACCGCAGTACCACTGCGTAATATCTGTTTAGAAAGTATTAATTCTCGTTTATGTTCGGATAAAAATTGATATAGCTTTACTATCCGAATGGAGAATGTAAAACTTTTATTTTTTACAGTATTCACTTTCATTTTTGATACGAATGGTTATTCTTAGAATTTAATCTCATTATGGATTGTCCCAAAATTAAAATTATCAGCTTTTACATTCTTGGCATGGCAATTCTGTTAACATAGTAATATTATCTTAAGTCATTAATCATTAACCATTTACAATTAACCATTAATGAAAATAATGCCATCGCCATGGTTGGTGATTCGACCAATAATAGCAGCTTGCGGAATACCATTCGCATGAAGCTCATTCAAAACAGTATCAGCATCATCCGGATGAATCGCCAGCAAAAGACCTCCGGAAGTCTGAGCATCTGCCAACATCAGCTGAACCTGCTCATCCAATGAGGCATCGAATTGAACTTTGCTACCCACATAGCTTAAATTATCTTTCGTACCACCCGGAACAACATTGGCTGCAATTAGCTGCATCACGCCATCAAAAACCGGTACCTGACTGGAAAAAATCTCAGCATTCATGCCTGATCCAACCGTCATTTCCTTTAAGTGACCCAATAAACCAAAACCAGTCACATCGGTACAAGCTGAGATATTGTACTTCAATCCTATTTCAGCAGCTACTTTATTCAAGGTAGCCATACTGGCAATAAACTCCCCGGCTTCCAGCTCCGAAATCAAACCCCGCTTCAGTGCAGTTGCTAAAATCCCGGTTCCAATTTTCTTGGTTAAAATCAACACATCTCCCTCACGCAACGAACAATTAGTCAATATCTTATCCGGATGAACCAATCCGGAAACAACCATTCCGTATTTAGGTTCCGTATCATCCACGGTGTGTCCGCCCAACACCGGAATCCCTGCTTCGGCAGCTTTATCCTGAGCTCCCAGCAGAATACTCTTTAACACAGAAACCGGCAATCGGTTCGAGGGGAATCCAACGATATTGAGCGCAAAAAGCGGTTTTGCACCCATCGCATAAATATCACTTAAAGCATTAGCCGCTGCAATAGCTCCAAACATATAAGGGTCATCCACAATCGGAGTAAAAAAGTCGAGCGTTTGAACCAGCGCCTGCGTATCGTTAAGCTTAACAACAGCAGCATCATCCGAAGTTTCGGTTCCAACCAGCAAACCTGGCATTGGAAAGGTTTTTAAGTCCTTTAAAACCGACTCAAGCACCTGAGGTCTAAGTTTACAGGCACAACCCAATCCATGCGTAAAATGGGTCAATTTGATGCCTTCTGCTTCATTTTCCGGAATTTGCTCAGTTTCACCACCCCGTAAGCGTTTTACTGCCTCTGAAATCTGACTGACTGCTTTATTCATTTCGTCCAGATTGCTTGCTTTTCCCACCGAAAAACGTATGGTTCCCATAGCGTATTTAAGAGGGATATGCATCGCCTGAATCACCGGAGAAACATCTACATTCTCACTATGGCAGGCAGCACCTGCCGAAGCAGCAATACCCGAAAGCTCCGACAGTAAAGTATTTGCTTCCACATTTGGGAAACTAACATTTAAAGTATTGGAAATTCGCAATTGCGGATGACCATTCAGTTTCATATCGGGGAGCTCGGCCAACAGATTCTCATAGAGATAATCCCTCATCCGCCGGGTATGTTCCATATATTTTATCAGTTGGTATCGGGCTAGTTCAGCCGCTTTTCCCAATCCAACAATCTCCAGAATATTTTCAGTTCCTGCACGCAGATTGCGCTCATGGTCAGCACCATGCATTAATTTTTCCAGCTTAACCCCTTGACGGATGTAGAGTGCTCCAATCCCTTTGGGTCCATAAAACTTATGGCCAACCACCGTGAGTAAATCTACATTCATAGCCTGCACATCCACCGGGATTTTCCCAACCGACTGGGCTGCATCGCAATGAAGCAAAACACCCATTTTATGGGCCAATTCGCCTATTGCGGAAATTGGTTGAATCGTTCCCACCTCATTATTGGCATGCATCACCGAAATTAAAATGGTTCCCGGACGAATTGCCTGCTCTATTTGATGAACATCAACCAGCCCATATTCATCCACTTCGACAGTCGTAATTTCAAAACCATGTTTCCCGAGATACGTGCAAACTTCTGAGACAGCAGGATGCTCTACGGCGGAAAGAATAATGTGATTTCCTTTATGCCGATTGGCATTAGCAGCACCTTTAATCGCGAAATTATTTGATTCCGTTCCACCGGAGGTAAATATGATTTCCTGAGGTGTGCAATTCAGCAATTCAGCTACCTGTAAGCGAGCCTTTTCAACCGCCTTCCGGGTTTGCGTTCCAAAGAGGTGACTGCTTGACGGATTGCCAAAATAGACATCCAAATAGGGTTTCATTGCATCGGCCACTTCCGGGTCGATAGGCGTTGTGGCATTGTAATCCAGGTAGATAATCTCTTTATCCATATCATCATCATCATTAATCACACAAAAGTAGCTAAATCGGTGGCTAGTGCCTAACTAAAATTGTTAACTAAGAGAAGATGGTTCCGTAATCCAGAAAATAAATCAGTTTAAGGGAAAAAGAATGGTTGGTTGGCGAAGTAAAGGTTCCTTTCAGATTGTCCCAATAATGCAGATGTATCTGATTATCAGCCGATGGGCCGATGAAATTTTTCCAGGCAACATTCAGGTAGCTGCCCGGCAAAAAGTTCCAGCTAAACAGCAAATCCATTGTATATACATTAAAATTGATTGCTTCATCTTCTAAAACAATATCCGGACCAGCATATAGCGTTAAACTTCCATCCTGCTCCAGAAAATAGCCCTGCAGGTAATCAACCTGTGAACTTAAATGCCTAAGATTCAAAGAGAAGTTGGTTTTATTGGAAATCACATAGGATGCCGTAATCATGGCTTCAAAACTTCGCTCATTTCTAACCCCGATGTAAATAGTTTCATCATCCACATGGGAAAGATACCCGGGGATATCACTTCCAATATTTACCGAAAAGGCAGGTATTACAAGCCAATGGTCATTTATACGAAATCGAGGAGAAATAGTGCCCCAAAGGATAGTCAAACTATCCACATCCCAATACACTCCTCCATTGATGTCAAGCGCCATAGGCTTTCGATAATCACTACTATACCAGCCATTTACACCGAAAGCACCATCCATGCTGAGATATCGGTTTTTAACGCGGGTCTCAAAATAATCATGATAACCAACCGGCTCCAGCGTAACCTGTCCTCCGAATGACAAATAATTCTTCAAAGTCCCGGAAGCATTGATGGAATTATGCCAATTGATATATTTTCCACCTTCAAACAGTTGACTCAGCCGGCTGGTGACCGAATAACGGTACGACATAAAATATTTCCCGGGCGTATATTTTCGATACGTGATATTGGCTTCATGATCAATCGTATTGTTATGAGCCAGATAGCCCAAATCGTTGGGATTGTACAGAGCTGAAAGGGTCAGCAAACTATAGTAATATGTGTAATTGCCGTTAAATTTTCCCACAGTTCCATTGAAAAGATACCCATCCTCGGCATCCGAAGAAGCGCCCGACTTATGACTCAATGCCGCTTTGGCATAAACGCCAAATACATTTTTCTTATCCATCCAACGGACAATGCCACTGCTTACATTTGCCAGACTATCAATGCCGGGTCTGACCACATTCGTATTGGTAAAATTGATATACGAATTATTCCGATAAGATTGGTCCAGCACTACAATGCTATAATTAGCCAGCGGCTCGGTTCTGATTTTCCGGATATTTCCCTCTTCATCCTGAATCTCGGCGTAGGTATTATCCGTAATAGCGTTAAAAAGGCCAATTCCCAGACCACCAGCGGTTCGTCCCGACAATTTAGCTGAGTTAATCAATTGGACCTCAGCCGGATTACTGATAAGGGTTTCTCCGGAATCCACGGCTGCATAAGCCGCATAATATCCAGCCGGCAGCTTACCAATACGCCGGCTGTAAAAAAGTTCAGCCTTATTAAATAACTCCGTACCTTCAGTAAAAAACCCGCGGTTCTCATCATAATAAGTCTCATAAGGTGTGAGATTTAGAACGATATTATCTGATTTGGTTTGTCCAAAATCAGGAACCAGCGTCATATCCAGCGTAAAGCTCTCATTAATTCCATACTTTAAATCCAGACCACCATTGAATGAATTGCCCATACTTTTTGTTGTGCCCTGATATTCCAGATAGGTTGATAAATACGGATATAAGCTTAACCGGAGCGGTGGATTCAAATGCTGGAATCCATGCAACAAACCTTCCTGACTTGTCACTTCTCCCTTATCATAATAAATTGGATTCCATGAAGATGCCTCACGGGTTCGCCGAACTATCCGGGCCACATTAAAACCCCAGGATTGTGATTCACTGGCCGGAATTCGAAGCATTGAAAAAGGAATTCTAAGTTCAACTATCCAACCTTTATCGGTTATTTGGGTAGCACTTTCCCAAACTGCATTCCAGGAATAATCCTCCTCGCCCCCATTTAAGCGGATATCGGCCTGCACGTTGGAGGCTGAAACATAAAAGCGAAAGGAGTGAATCCCATCATTATACGGATTCAGTTCGAGGGCAAGTCCATCGGTATTACCTCCATCATCATCCCGAATTGTAAATTCCCTGTAAATAGAATCAGGAGTTGAATCGTACAGATAGGCAGACAGGTAGAAAGAATGCGATGAATAGAAAGTTTTTATTTCAGTTTTAAAAGAAGATGGGGTTCCTTGTTCGGGTTCAAAAACCACAAATTCGGTAGCGATTTCGCATTGCTGCCAGACATTTTCATCCAGCGAAGCATCGATTTTAACCGGCTCATCCGAAAAGGACGTATTCAATTCACGTTTGCTGGTTCCCGGCTGGCTCCATGCCAGTTGGGACACACATATCCATAAAATCAGGCAAAACAGTTTTTGTACCATACAGAACTTAATCAGGAAATTCTACTTGTTAGAAATATTTTGATTGATTTCGTTGGCATCTTTGACGATATCCGAATTCAGGATATCAGATTGCAGTTGTTCTCCCGTCTCCACAATCTTGCGTTTGACTTGCTTCACAGTATTAACTACTTCATTATCCGTATTGATTTCCCGGGAGATTTCTTCCTTTACTTTTTTGAGCTCGCTTATTCCTTTTCCAAGACCTTTCGCAATGTCTGGAATTGATTTAGCCCCAAAAAGGAGGATAATCATCAGGACGATGAGCATTATTTCGCCGGTACTTAAACCCATAGTTTACAGCATTTGTCAATTAAATCAGTTCAACAGGGCCTGAACGAATAAGTTCAATGGAATCATTGGTGCAATCGATGATTGCTGAGGGCGTATTGGAACCATATCCTCCATCAATGACGATATCCACCAAATCTTCATACCTTTCATGAATCAGTTCCGGATCTGTCGTAAATTCAATTATTTCATCATCATCATGTACCGAAGTTGAAAGAATCGGATTTCCGAGTTCTTTAACGATTTCACGGATGATATTGTTGTCCGGCACCCGAATCCCAACTGTTTTTCTTTTTGATTTCAGAATCTTGGGAACATTTGTGTTTGCATTGAGGATGAACGTGAAGGGGCCGGGAAGATTTCGTTTCATCATTTTAAAGATTTCATTACTGATTGGGCTTGTATAATCAGTAATATGCGATAAATCCTGACAGATGAATGAAAAAGTTGTTTTCTCCGGATTCAATCCTTTCATACGGGCAATCCGCTCAATGGCTTTCGGTTGCGTAATATCGCAGCCAATACCATAGATAGTATCCGTTGGATAAATGATGATACCACCGTTCATCAAAATATCACAAACCTGCCGAATCTTGCGTGGATCGGGGTTTTCCGGATACATCCTGATTAGCATAATCTATCCGTTGAGTTTTTTGTAATCACTCAGGAATTTTTCCAGACCGATATCGGTTAAAGGATGTTTGAGCAATCCCAGAATTGATTCCAGCGGGCAGGTAGCTACATCAGCCCCAGCTTTAACGCAGTCGATAATATGCTGGGTATGACGGATAGATGCTGCCAAAACCTGGGTTTCGAAGCCGTAGAAAGCATACATGTCAACGATTTCTTCAATAAGGCCAACACCATTGGAGCTAATATCATCCAAACGACCAATAAAAGGGCTCACATAGGTTGCATCGGCTTTGGCAGCCAGGAGAGCCTGACCTGTGCTAAAAACCAGTGTACAATTCGTGCGGATGCCTTTATTCGAAAAATAGCGAATCGCTTTGATACCCTCCTTAATCATAGGCACCTTTACAACGATTTGAGGATGCAATGCAGCCAGCGCCTCGCCTTCTCTGATAATCCCCTCATAATCAGTTGCAATTACTTCAGCACTTACGTCACCATCTACAATTTCGCAGATAGCTTTATAGTGATTCATAATGTTTTCGGTACCCTTAATACCTTCTTTAGCCATCAACGAAGGGTTGGTTGTAACACCATCCAACACGCCCAGATCATAAGCTTCCCGAATCTGGTCTAAATTTGCTGTATCTATAAAAAACTTCATATCAAATTGTTTAATGTCCGCAAAAATAGAACATTTACAGGAACATAGCATTCTTTTTATTAACTGATGATTAACACTGTATCAAAAAATAGATAAACTAAATGCGATGAGAAGTGTTGTATAAAACATTCTGAAGTGGTTTTTTTTTTACATTTTTGGCCTTTGAAAACTAATTTATATAAATAGCAGCTTAAAAGGCATTGTTTTTTAAAAAGCTATGTTAACACTGACATCGGATATGAAACGATTAATACTACCTTACATTCTTCTGGCTCTGTTACTTAGCATGATTAGTATAGTCTATCAGCGGATGTCGGGGCCAAATTATCCGTACAAATTTCAGCTGAATGGAGCGTCCGAGACCTATAAGCTTAAACTACCCAAAACGGCTACTTCGGATGCTGATTTCAAGCTTGAATTTGCTGTCCCGGAGCAAAACATGCAGGCAATCTTATATTTACGACCTTTTCCGGGAGGTGAAAGTTTTGATACAATCCCCATGATACGCGAGGGTGAAAATTTAATGGCTTACATGCCTAAGCTTCCATCTGCCGGGAAATATGAGTATTATGTAGAATTTAATAATGGCGCAAAAACGACTGCCATTCTGAAAGATAAACCCATGAAAATCAGATTTAATGATCCTGTACCGGATGAAATTCTGATTACGCATGTGCTATTTATGGTACTTGCTACCTTTTTTAGTATGATGGTTACCCTGCTAACGGTTCGCAAACATCCATCATTCCGGAAATACGGATTCATGGCTTTTATTGCTTTAACCATTGGAGGATTAATATTAGGGCCAATCGTTCAAAAATATGCTTTTGGGGAATTCTGGACTGGATTTCCCAAAGGCATGGATTTGACTGATAATAAAACGCTTATTGCCTGGATTTTCTACTTGGTCGCTATTTTAATGAATCTTAAAAAAGACAGGCCATACAGCTTCCTGATTGCTAGTATTGTTTTCATTCTTATCAATTTAATTCCTCATTCGATGTTTGGTTCCGAATTAGACCCAAACACCGGTGAAATTATTCAAGGCTAACCCAAATTTCATGAAAAAAGTGAAAGTAGGCATATTACGAGAAACAAAGAATCCGCCCGACCGCAGGGTTGTTCTGGCACCCAATCAGGCGAAGGAATTTGTCCAAATGTTCCCTGAGATTGAGCTAGTCATACAGAGTAGTAAAATCCGTTGTTATAAGGATGATGAATACACGGCATTAGGATTACCTGTTCATGATGATATTTCGGACTGCGATTTTCTGATGGGAGTCAAAGAAGTTCCAATTGATAATCTGATTCCCGGAAAATCGTATCTTTTCTTCTCCCATACTGCTAAACAGCAATTGCACAACAGACCATTGCTCCTGGCTTGTCTTCAAAAAAACATTACCCTGGTCGATCATGAATATCTGACCAATACCCGGGGCGAACGATTAGTTGCTTTTGGAAAATTTGCCGGCATCGTTGGTGCCTATAATGCATTTATTGCTTTGGGTCGCCGTACGGGGCTTTTTCAGCTCAAACGCGCCAAAGATTGCAAAGACATCATGGAAATGTATGAACTCATTTCCCGCATCAAAATACCTCCGGTAAAGCTGATTCTGACTGGCGGTGGCCGTGTAGCTCAAGGCGCCGAGGAAGTGTTAAGGATTATGAAAATCAAACAAGTATCTCCGGCGGATTTTCTCTCCAAAACTTATCAGGAAGCTGTGTTTACCCAATTAAATCCGGAAGATTATGTGACCCGAATCGATGGTTCTCCATTCGATTTTCATCATTTTATAAAACATCCATCCGAATATAAATCCACATTCCGACCCTATTCTCAGCATGCCGATATGTGGATTGCCTGTCATTTCTGGGACCAACATTCTCCGAATTTCTTATTACCGGACGATATGACCGATCATCAATTCAAATTGCAGATTATTGCAGATGTGAGTTGTGATATACAGGGTCCAATACCTTCTACCTTGCGAGCTTCTACCATTGCAGAGCCTTTTTACGGTTACAATCCATTTTCGCGTGCCGAGGATGAGCCCTGGAAGCCGAGTATTATCTCAGTTATGGCGGTTGATAATTTGCCGGGTGAAATCCCGCGTGATGCCTCCGAGCATTTTGGCCAGGCCTTGCTGGAGCATGTTTTCCCTGCATTTTTTGGCGAAGACACCGATCAGGTATTGGAGCGAGCCACTATCACCAAAGATGGCAATCTAACCAGTTACTTTTCCTATCTGGACGATTACGTGAAGTAAAACGGTCTTCCTCTATTTTCAATGCTCCATACTCACACTCATGACTGATTTTTGGGCGTTCCCCTTCGGGTCGGGCTTTCCGTTGCAAGTCCTCGCGAGCGCGTCCGTGTAATCCGTTCAAATCCGTGAAATCCTCTTCCCTCGCTCCTATTTCCTACTCATTGGAGTGGCCCGCTCCGGGCTTTCCACTGCAATCCCTAACGCTCCTCTATACCTTGGAGGTTTTTCGGTAGAATGATGGACAATTATTCCCCCATTCTAAACCTTCAAGGTTTTAATTGATTCGTTGAGGAGATTCTTCACTCCACTTCGTTCCGTTCAGAATGACATGGTTTTTTGGGGATCCCGGCGCGCGGGTTGCCGGCATTCTATTCCATTGAACACGGCGTGGAACCCGCGCAGGAATAATTAGATGCATCCGTTTTCTATAATCATTACACCTCTACGAGGTTATCACCTATAGCAAAGCCTTTTTCTACTTTGCACGTTTCTTGAAGCGGAAATGGCATCGGTTGGTGAGCCGAAAAACAAGCAAGAAAGCGGATTAGAATCGCCCTTGTTTGAGCATTGCAGCAGCAT
>JAIPAR010000041.1 GCA_021739985.1 Bacteroidales bacterium
CCCCAGGGCTGGTCGGTATTAAATCCAAATCGCTTATTACTACCCATCCCTTCCAGTTTAACATCTTTGCTGACCTGCAAGTTGAATTCGGGAGTGAGCCTTTCTCCAAGCGGGGAAATGAGTTCTCTCCCTTTTCTGGTTGGATTTTTGATTTGAGCCGAAATTGGAAATGCATTCATTTTATCTCCCGGAAATGGTTCAAGCATGGCTGTTACATCGGTGAGAGGCAAATTACTGCGTAACCATTTTTGCTCCTGATAGGGATGCAGAATGATGGGTGAGCGATGGTGGGGAATGAGCTGCAGTAGTGAATTGCTAACGGTTGTAAGTATTGCAAAGTTCTGAATCAATTGACCATTATCCGGATGAACCCATTCTTCCCAAATGCCTGCAAATGCAAAGGGGCGGACTTTATCTTTCAGATAAACTAAAAAGGGCTTGTCCAGTTTTTCGGCGGTGGTTCCTTCAATAAAAGCATCAGCCGGTACCAGGCATCGCTGGCTTCGAATAGCTTTGCGAAAAGCCGGTTTGGTGATAATGCCTTTCCCACCGGCATACAGCGGATCATTCTCCTTATTCGAATCTCCTTCGCTTCGGGCATTGATTAAACACATGTCTTTGGTAGCCCAGGATGGCACAAAACCAAACCGAAATAATTGCAAACGGTCGGGCTCTCTATCTGTTATCACAGGTGCATAATCCCCGGCTGCAATATTATGGCTGGGTTCCCACAAAATATCCAGTGAATTAGTCACATTAAAGCGCTTTTCAAGTAGTTCAGTCTTCTGTACTAATACGTAGCGACCACACATAGGCTGTTTTTTTTCTCATCCAAAGGTAATGAATTCAGCTTGGTTGCCATCTTTTTAAAGCTATTACTAAGCTTGAACATTAATAAATTGCAAAGTTTAGGGATTAAATACGCTGTTTCCTGCAAACTTATTTTTTTTGATGGGATAAAATTTTACTTTTGAGCAACTATCTTGTGGTATATGGATTTCAACGAATTTGATGAGAATGTTATGGACAAACTGAAGCAGGTATTTGGAGATGGCACTGTTAATCTCAAAATACTGGAAGAAGTCATCGATATCAATCTGCAATTAGAGTATTTCAAACTTGCCGGTGATATCAAATCAAATCCGGACAAATATCCTGAGTTTATTTTTGATGAGAATTTTCAGATTGATACGCTTGTTGATGACCCCGAAAAATTTCGCATCTATATCATTCAATTAGCCCAATCGGCTAACCCAAAGGCTTTTGGATGTATTGAAAAGATTATTGAAAAACAATCTGGATTGCTCCGGGGCTGGGCAGTCTTAGCATTACAGGAAGCCCGTATGGTGCTGGAAGCAGCTTTGCTGGAAGAAAATCATGTTTTTATTTCAACCGGATTAGGAGGAAAATCAAATAAATTGCGCTATTTCATTGTATTAATTCATAAAGATGAAGAATCGTTTTCGGACTTTCAGCGGAAAATATTAAATAACGAAATTCAATATAAGTTTAATACTCAGGGACCTGAAATTGAGAAAATTGAAATCATTCAAGGCTTTGTGTTTTTGACAGCACTTTTGCCGATTTCTTGTGCCTTAGGCGATTTTTTTCGGGAATTAATATCTAATTGCAATGAATATGGTGATTTCCTGGATGAAAAATATATCATCACCAATGTAAAAATCTTGACGTTGGATGAAGTGAAGGATTTTATTAAAAATAAAGAAGGCCGGTAATCCGGCCTTCTTTGTTAAAAATCATCATCATCATGGGAACTACCCTTAATAAAATCCGGCTGATTAGCCTGGATGAATCGGATAGTTTCGTTAAGCCCTTCCAGGTATTTTTCAAAATCTTCTTTATATAAAAAGATTTTGTGCTTCTCGAAATGAAAGCGGCCATCGCGACCCAGTCGCTTTTTGCTTTCGGTGATAGTCATGTAGTAATCGCCTCGGCGTGTGGCGCGTACATCCATAAAATAGGTTCGTTTCCCTGCCCGTACAACCTTCGAAAATAACTCTTCCCGGTTGCCTGAAGATTCAGAATCATCATACCGTTCATACTCTTCGTGTCGTTCAAATCCTTCGGCCATATTTTTCTCGGTTTATTGATATCAAGCCCAAAAATAAGGAAATAATTCTGATTTCAAAATCGCTAAACAATGGATTATGCAGAAATAATGTTTTCTTATTCGACGAAAAGCATTTTCTTTGCACTTCAAATTTTAAGGTTCTTTTATACATGATTAGCAGAAGATTGCTTCGTAGAAAAGTGTTACATATCTTGTACGCTTTTGGACAGAAAGAGGATGATACCCTGGCAAGTTCCGAAAAGGAACTGATGTTCAGCATTCATAAATCATACGACCTCTACCACTATTTTTTCCTGTTAATCATAGATGTTTTTCGCTATGCTGAGCTAAAAATTGATTTCGGTCGAAATAAAAATATCACCACATACGATGACTTGCATCCAAATACACGTTTCATCGAAAATAAAGTCTATCAGCAACTTGTTGCTAATGTGCCTCTTCAGTCATACCTCCTTAATCAGAAATTGAGCTGGGTCAATGATGCTGATTTAGTTAAGAACCTATTTTTAGCCTTCAAAGAATCCTTAGCCTATGAACGTTACATGATTAAATCTTCTACCAGTTATCAGGAGGATGTGGATCTGGTAATTGCTTTGATTAGTGATGTTTTTGCGGTATCGGAGGATTTGATTAGCAATCTGGAGGAAAAGAGTATCTACTGGAATGATGATGCCGAGTTTATGCTTGGTATGGTTATAAGAACTATCCAATCTTTCCGGGAAAAAGATCCGGGAGGTGGAAAATTATTACCGCTATTTCGCAATGATGAAGACCTCGACTTTGTCAAGCAATTGAATCGGAAGGTTATCCTTGGCAAGAAAGAATTCGATGAACTGGTTCATACCTTTGCAAGCAATTGGGAAATTGAGCGTATTGCCTATATGGATGTACTTATCATCGATATGGCTATTGCTGAAGTTATTAACTTCCCCGGGATTCCGGTAAAAGTTACACTGAACGAATATATTGAACTGGCCAAAGAATACAGTACAGATAAGAGTTCAATATTTATTAATGGAGTGCTCGATAAAATTGTTGCTCACCTGAGGGATGAAAATAAATTCCGCAAAGTGGGGAGAGGTTTGATGGAATAAATCCTGCTTTACAATTTCCGGTTTAAATACGAATGAAAATCTCTTCGTTTGGGCTCATAATCAGTATTAAACAAACTGGATGAAATCAAATGATCGGCTGATGACCGATTCGAAGCTGTTGGTATATTGTATAATACAGCAATCCGAAGCAAGGCTTTAACATCTACATCATGCGGCTGTGGTTGCATAGGATCCCAAAAGAATATCAAATAATCGATTTTTCCTTCGCTAATCATTGAACCCAACTGCTGATCACCTCCCAGCGGACCTGACAATAAACGAATAACTTCAAAATCCTCATTGGGTAATTCTTTAATTGAGGTACTTAGCACATCACGTACCATCTTTCCTGTTGTGCCGGTGCAAATTAAGCGATGGCTTGCCAATCTGTATTTATTGAAATCAACCCATTCGGTCATTTCATGCTTCATACTATCGTGTGCAACTAAAGCAATATTTTTTGTTTTCATAGCATAATTTACTTACCGGGTTTTTTAAAAATTTTGAAATGTAAGATTCCGGCTTTTTGCAGCAAATAGCTCACCGAAGTCCACATCACTCCCAATCCATATATGCTCGATCGTTTGAAGTTGATGGAGGATGCCTCCTGGAAATATTTCGTTGGACAAGTTATTTCAGCGATATCATATCCTGCATAGAAAATCTGCGCAAGCATTTGATTATCAAATACAAAGTCATCGGAATTAGCTTTGAAATTAATGTTTTCCAGTACCTCTTTTGAAAATGCCCGATAACCGGTATGATATTCCGAAAGTTTTTGATGCATCACAACATTCTGAAACCAGGTAAGTAAGCGGTTAAATACATATTTGTAGAAGGGCATCCCGCCTTTAATGGCTCCCCGCCCCAAAATTCGTGAACCTAAAACTACCGGATATACATCATTAGCAATCAGATATGACATGGAGTGTATCAACTTGGGCGTGTACTGATAATCAGGATGCAACATGATTACAATGTCCGCATTTAGTTCGAGTGCTTTTTCATAGCAAGTCTTTTGATTACCTCCGTAGCCTTTGTTTTTGGCATGCCGAATCACATGCTGAATGCCAATTTCCCGGGCTTTTTCGTAGGTATTGTCTTTGCTTGAATCGTCAACCAAAATCACTTCATCTACAATGTCTAATGGAATTTCCTTATAGGTTCTTTCCAAAGTAACTTCCGCATTGTACGCAGGCATTACAACTACTATCTTTTTATTGTTAATCACTTGATATAGATATTATTGGATTGATTTATATTTAGGGTCAAGTTTAGCAGCCTGATTAAAATACTGCTTCGCTTTTTCCGTGTCACCTAATTGTTGATAATTGATTCCCAAATTCACACAGGTTTGGGCATCCGAAGGATTTAATTCGAGGGCTTTGAGGGAGTATTTAATTGATTCATTGGGATTTCCTTTAAATCCCCAGGCTGCACCTAAATCTTTATAAGCTTCTGTGCCTCTTGGATTTACAGAAATAGCCTGCTCTAAATAAGTGATAGCCATATCCAGATTATTGAGTTCTTTCCCATAGCTTACTCCAATTTCATATAAAACGTAATATTTATTAGGTTTTATATGATTTAAATCCTGAAGGAATTCAAGTTTGCGGGCTGGATTTTGAAATTCATTAAATACAGCCTTAAAAAAAGTATAAACTTTTGAATTATCAGCATTAATTAGGAAAGCCTGCTTATAATATTTGAATGTCATTTCAATATTTTTATCATATCTGAAATGAGTAATTCCTAAATCCAGTGCCACATCAAAATAGGAGGGGTGTAATTCTAATGCCTTGGTCCAGTGGTAAATTGCCTTTTGATAAGCTTCTGCTTTTTCAGCCGGCAAGCTGCTCTCTTTTTCAGCTAATTCCCGGTACTTGGCCGCTGCAGCAGCATTCCCCTTAGCTGAATTGACCGAAGTCTGCACGTCAGTTGTGAACAATGCGAAATCATTTTCCCAGGCTGGATTTCTGGCCCAGGTTTTCAAGGTGAATAAAATTAACACAATAGCTAAAATCCCGCTCGTGTAGCTTTGCCATTTTTCGCTTGACTTGAAAAGTGTTGGCAAGTAACGGTGTAACAACCAGGCGATTATAAGCACATAAGCAATCGATGATATGTAAATAAAACGTTCATTCATAAAAGTCCCAACCGGAAATACCAAATTGGAAACTACCGATAATGTGGCGATAAAAAAGAGAATGCTATAAGAAAGAATCGTCTTTTTCCTGAATTGAATGAGAGCGATAATTCCGGCTGCCAGATAAATCAGCAAGGAGCCCCAGGCCCGAATATCTCCCCATCCGATAATCGGGATTTCTTTCGGATAATAATCATAGGTAAGTGGATGCGGAAAAATAAGCAGTTTTAAGTACAAACCCAGTGTGTAAAAAATGGTTGCGAATTTTTCACCGGAGGTGGCATCCAAAAAAGGATTATTCATCAGCTCTTTGGCTACCGGAGCTGAAAAATCTCCCAAAATTTTTTGTCGAATGATTAAAAATAGCACACTGGCGAGCAGGAGAGGAGTAAGGCTGATTAAATTGTCTTTCAATTTATGCAAGGTGAAGAAATAAACGGTCAAAGGAATGACGGCCAAAAATGTGATGGTATTTTCTTTAGACATTAATCCGAAGAAGAATGCAAGAAAGCTGAAAATGAGATATTTGTATTTTTTGGATTGTAAATACTGTAGTGTGAACCACAAAGCAAGCAGAGAACCCAGCAAAGTCATAATTTCATCTCTCCCTTTGATGTTTGTAACTACTTCGGTATGAACAGGATGAGCCATGAATAACATCGTCGCAATGAAGGGAATGGAGAGATACCATTTTCGAACAGCAAACCCGCTTATCAGCCATAAAAGTAGCCGATACATTAATATTCCTGTCAATGCATACAATAAAATGTTAATGAAATGACTGATGCCGGGGTTTAAGCCAAACAGCTCAACCTCAATAGCGAAGGTAATTAAGGACAATGGCCGATAACGACCCCCGGCAACTAAGAGCTTTTGTTTGCCAAAGAAACCGGTGAAAGTATCATACGACAAAATATCGCCAATCCCCTGGACTCCATCTTTTGTGAATTCGTTGCTGGTAATCACAATGGTGTCATCCAGCGCGTAGTCATAGCTAAGGCTTTGTCCATACAAAACAAAAGCAAAGAGGAAAATAATCGCATATGCGATTTTGTGTTGGCTGTTATATGCGGGTTTTACGCTTGTTTCAGCTTTTTTATGGACCTTGCTCATTCGGTAATAATTATTTCTGATAATGGGTTTCAAAAATAATAAAAGCGAGTAATTTTGCAGCATCATTCAATCAATGAAAACATGGATATTAGTGCAATTTTTCAAGGCGATAGCTGGGCCTTTACCTGGGTCATTCTCCCTATCCTGATATTCTTAGCCCGTATAACGGACCAAAGTATAGGTACTCTGCGGCTAATTTTTGTGGCTAAAGGCTTTAAATACCTGGCTCCGGTGGTTGGTTTCTTCGAATCAATTATCTGGTTAATCGCTGTAAGTCAAATCATGCAGCATCTCGATAATTGGATTGCCTTTGTTGCCTATGGAAGTGGATTCGCAATGGGAAATTATTTTGGGATGGTTCTCGAAGAGAAAATTTCGATTGGTAAAGTACTAGTTCGCATCATCCCTAAAAAAGATACAACTGAATTAATGCTTCGGATGAAGGAAGAAAACTACGGTATGACCACAACGGATGCTATGGGTGCCAATGGTCCGGTTAAAGTTATTATGAGCATTATCAACCGCAAAGATTTGCATAATTTGATTTTGTTGATTAATCATTTTAATCCAAACGCTTTTTACACCATTGAAGATGTAAAAAGCGTTAAGGAAGGTGTTTTTCCCATGCCGGCCCGAAGACGATTGCTTCGGAAAAATTTTGGCCCGAAGAAAGTTAAGTAATTAAAATTTTTCGTCGTATTTGGTGAACAGGTAGTCACCCAGCTCCCAGGCACGATTCACAACCTTATTCCCCCACTCATTGGTATAGCGGGTCAACATTTCAATTTGACCTTTGGTGCTTTTAATGTTGTAGATGTCGCGTTCAATCTTTTTCTGGTTTAAGAATACTTCCTCTTGCATGGGACCCCAAACTGCCTGTACATCTTTACTCATATCTCCCCAACGTTGGGCAGTAAGTGTTCCCATATAATTAAATGCCCACCAGGCTGATTCACGGGTAAATCCTTTGGTTCTGCCAGGGGTTTCGTAAGATGTTGGAAGATAAGCTGCCGAGCAATATACCGGAATATAGATGGAAGTGGCGATATTGTCCAACGCTAACCATGCAACACCTCCCACATGGTCGGGCATCCAGTCGCGCGATTGAAGAATGGTACCATACATCGTGTACCAGCGGGCAATGGTTCGTTCCCCCAGAAAACTAAAGCTGCCATCTTTGTGCATGGAATACCAGCTACCTCGCACTCCATGCAATTCTAACTGATCGTAAGGCATAAATGGATTTGCTAAAGGAGATATAATGCTATTCCCTTTATCATCCGTTGTACGAATTGTATGACGCATATCATAAGGTGTTCCTTCGTAATAATCGGCAAACAATTGAACCATTTTCTCGAGGCTGATTGCACTGTCCGGTTTTACCGAAAATGGGTAATTCTCTTGATTTGGGTCAAGTTTTAAGCTTGGGGCAACTAAATCGAATACCCGCCATTCTCTCCGGCGAGAAGCAATACTGGCGCGAGATTCCGGAGCATAAGCGTAGCACCATTGAAAAGTGCCTTTGGATTCATCCCACCAAGCGTTTGCTTTAGCTGCTTCGAATATGTTATTAGATGCCAGAAAGTTATTTTTATCTTTCAAATTAATCTCCTTAATTGTACTTGCATTGGCATTAACAGCTACATGATCATCTGGAACCCGTTGTGCCACCCAAATCGCCCCGGTTTTTCCTTTTCCAGGACCCACAATTTCAAAATGCCAGACTTCTTTTTTATCTGAAATCGTTAAACATTCTCCAACGTCATTCCATCCGTATTTTTTCGTCAAATCATCTGCCATTAAAATAGCCTCTTGTGCTGTCTTGCAGCGCTCCAGCATGAGCTGGCATAAACGTTGACAGTCGATGAGCCCGCTGTCGCTCTGTAATTCTTCACGACCACCAAAGGTAGATTCTCCGATTCCTACCTGATGCTCATTCATACAAGGATAAGCAGTGTTTATAAACTGATAGGTGTGAGCTACTTGTGGAATGCTTCCTATTTCAATATTTGCATAGGCAGGCATAGCAAATGTATCGGTTGATACTCTTTTATACATTTTACAAACTGAGCCATCCGGATGGTCTTTGGCGGGCACAATATTCATTTCAGAACGGGTCCGGTGCGAGTCATCGGTATGACTTGTCATGACAGAGCCATCGAAGCTTGCCGCTTTGCCAACAGTAATGGATGTACATCCATCGGGAAACCCCCCAATCCAATCCGATTTGTCGATTTGTGCCAGGCACAGGAAGGGTAAAATCCCCAGGAGAAAAGTTATGGTCTTTTTCATGTATTTTGGTTTTATGTTTTATCGTGTTTTTTGTCTGATGAAGGAATGTCCGATTTATCAATATCTTATTAATAATTAATAACTTATGAATGGTTCGTCTAGGGATGATTTAATAATTCAATGTCATATATTAATATAGCTCTGGCACTAATAGCAGCGTCATCCCCACGCAATCCAAAAGCCAGATGAGGCGCCAAAATGAGCCGAGCTTTGGTGCCTCTTGTCATGAGTTTAACCGCTTGATTTACACCTTCTTCTGCGTTTGATTGGTCAACATAAAGCGAACGAATCCCATCTTTCTGATCGGTGTAAAGGGTATCTCCTCCGAGTTGTGAAATGATGTAGCGATATTCGACTAGCTGGCCACTTTTGATAGAATCTCCGGTGCCGTTCTGAAGAATTTGATAAAAAAGACCGGTTTCCGTTTCAGTCATTTGCCAGCCTTTCCGTTCAGCGTATTTTTTGATACGGATATATTCCTGCTCAGCCATATTGGTGTTAGCTCGGACAAGAGGTTCTCGCAATTCCTTCATTTGCTGGTCGTTAAGGACAGGTTTCCGGGGACCTTGCTCGCAAGAAAGAAGCAAGAATCCACCCAGCAAAAGCAGAATGATGGAGCTAGTGTTTTCCTTTTTCCACATCGATGGCAGTTTGTTTGAGTTCAGCTTCATGATAGTTCAATTGATTGATGAAGGTCGTAATACTACCTGCAAGCGAATCATAGGCTGTGGCGCCGGCTGCATTGCGATGACCTCCCCCAATGTAAATTTCCCGAGCAAGCGCATTCACCGAAAATCCACCACGCGACCGCAGGGAAATCTTGATATGATCTTCTTTTTCAATGAACAGCGCGGTACAGATAATTCCCCGAATACTGAATGGGTAATTAACAAATCCTTCTGTATCACCTAGTTGATGTTCATATCTTTCTAACTCTTTCATACTTAAACTGATGTATGCTGTATGTAGTCCTGGAAGGATAGTCATCTTTTCGCTTAAGGCATACCCAAGCAGCCTCATTCTGTTTTCGGAGTAATCCTGATAAACGCTGGCAAATATGAAATCCTTATCAATTCCATATTCCAGTAAGTGACTGATAATCTTGAAGGTATCTGGTTGTGAACTATTATGCGAAAAGCAACCGGTGTCTGTCATAATGCCTGTAAAAATGCAGGATGCAATGTCTTTATCCATCCGGGAAAGCAAATCCGTTTGTTTCAGAAATCGATAAATTAATTCAGCTGTTGAGCTAACACTTACATCTGAAAATAATAAATCAGCCAGCTCTTCAGGCTCCGGATGATGATCGATATTGATTTTCTTGGCCTGGCAACCCAGCACTTTGTCTTCCAGCTTGTCCATCCTGCGTTTGCTGCTGAAATCCACCATAATAACTAAATCAGCTTCATCCAGTAGTTGATCTGCACGGTCTTTATCTTTCGTATATAAAAGGATATCTGAGGTAGATTTCATCCATTGTAAAAATTCCGGAAATTCATTCGGTGCAATGGAGTTTACATCTTTACCCAGGTGAAGAAAGATATTGTGCAAAGCCAGACAGGAACCAATGGCATCTCCATCCGGATTATAATGGGGTACGATGATGATTTTGCGGGAAGCTGCAATCCAATCAGCTGCCTGTTTATACTTAGTTTGTTCTTCTTGAGTCATGGTTACAAATCTAAAGTCTTGATTTTAATTTAAACTTGCTTTTTTCAATAAATATTTACATTTGTGAAAATTTTTTAAAGATGATTTTTATCATCTTTTTTGTATTGGAAATATTTTTGAAAAATCATTAAAAGTCTATGACAGGTAATTACACATTTACAATGATTAAACCGGAGACCGTAATAGATGGTCATGCCGGAGCAATTTTAGAGATGATTCAGGCTGCTGGTTTTCGCATTGTCGCTATGAAAATGACAAAACTAGGTAAGCGGGAAGCTGAAATGTTCTACGAAGTGCACAAAGAACGTCCATTTTATGGCGAACTTGTTGAGTTTATGTCTTCAGCTCCAATCGTTGCTGCTATTCTGGAGAAAGAAAACGCAGTGGAATCTTTCCGAAATCTGATTGGTGCTACCGATCCTGCCAAAGCTGCCGAAGGGACTATCCGGAAACGCTTTGCTAAATCGATTTCCAGCAATGCAGTTCATGGCTCAGACAGCGATGAAAATGCAGCTATCGAAGCATCTTTCTTTTTTGCACGTACCGAACGTTATACGGCAAACGGAGAAGCCTGCTGGTAAAATATTTTTTACATTTATGAGTTGAGAGGGATAAATGAATTTTATCTTTCTCAACTTTTTTTTTTGAACTATGTCGATTCTATATCATTTAATAAAAGAGGGTGAGCATCAGAGACAAGATTTCAAATTCGAAATCTCGGATGCCCGAAAAATTGCGCGCTCGCTGGTCGCTTTTGCTAATACGCAGGGAGGACGATTGCTGGTTGGCGTTAAAGATAATGGGCGAATCGCAGGCGTTCGTTCGGAAGAAGAATTTTATATGATTGAATCAGCAGCTTCCATGTATTGCTCGCCTGCGATTCCCTTTCGTACCAAAGTGCATCAGACTGAAAATAAGACAGTTCTGGAGATTACGATTGACCCAGATCATGCAAATCGCCCTTTTAAAGCTAAAAATGAAAAAGGCGATTGGGAAGCTTATGTCCGTGTTCAGGACCAAAATATTTTGGCGAACCGCTGGGTGCTGAATTATTGGAACCGACTCAAGCAAGATTCGTCAGTCATAATCCGTTATAAAGAAAAAGAACAACAATTGCTTGATTTATTGACTGAACGGGAAGAAATTCAAATTAGAGATTTTGTGCGTTTCGCCCATCTTCCAACCAGAGAAGCTGAAAATTTGCTCCTGGATTTTGTACTGTTGGAAATCATTTCCTTTCGTATAGATGAAGATGGCGTTTGGTTTAGGCTGTTTAAAAAATGATTGCTCATTTCAAAAATCAATCGTTTTAAGTTGGAAATTCATTACTTTTGAATGCCTTCAGATGTCCCGGAGCCTACATGAAAAGACCGGCATTTGACAACAATGAATCGAAGTTCGTGGAATAATATGACTCAACAATGAAAGCAAAACAAATAGTCCTGGAGAATACGAAAATTGCTTTTAGTTCGATTCGTTCTAATTCAGTTCGTTCAATCATTACTATTTTAATTATCACCTTCGGGATCTTTGCCCTGGTTGGCATCCTTACGGCTATTACTTCTATTAAAGAATCCATCAATTCCAGCTTTAATGTAATGGGAGCTAATACTTTCACCATTAAACAGATGTGGAATTCTCAGAAATCAAATCGGGAACGACGTAAAAACAATTTGAATATTTCGTATTACGAAGCTAAACAGTTTAAGGAGGAATATATCTTCCCTTCTTTGGTTTCTTTTACCTACCAGGCTTCCTGGAATGGAATTTTGAAATATGAGTCTGTTAAAACAAATCCAAATATTGCTGTTATTGGTATTGATGATTCTTATTTAGGAATTGGTGGATATAATTTGGAGCGGGGAAGGGGCTTTTCAACCCAGGATATTGAAATGAGCCGCAATGTGGTTATTTTGGGTAGTGAATTAGTGAATACCTTGTTTGGTGCCACCGGTAATCCGCTGGACAAGGAGGTTCAAATTGGCAATGGCCGGTATAAGGTGGTTGGGGTGCTCGAATCCAAGGGAACTTCATTTGGCGGTCCGGGCGATAAAATTTGTTTCATTCCGATTACCAATGTTCGGCAGTATTTCCCTCGTCCCAATGCAAATCATATCATTCATATTAAACCGGACGATCCCAATTATATGGATTTTGCTACGGGTGAAGCAGAAGCTTTATTTCGTAAGATACGGAAACTCCAGCCACAGGATGAATCCGATTTTGAGTTAGAACGCTCTGATAATCTGGCAAATATGCTGATAGAGAACATTAAATATGTTACTTGGTCGGCTACCATTATTGGCTTAATCACTTTACTGGGAGCTGCGATAGGCTTGATGAATATCATGCTGGTTGCTGTATCTGAACGAACCCGTGAAATTGGTACTCGCAAAGCGCTGGGTGCCAAAAATAAGGAAATTCTTCAGCAATTCCTGTTTGAGTCCGTCATAATCGGCCAAATTGGTGGTGTTTTTGGAATCATCTTCGGCATAATTGGGGGCAATATCATTTCATTTATTTTTAAAACAGATTTTGTCATTCCATGGATGTGGATTATTGGCGGAGTCCTGCTTTGTTTTTTTGTGGGCATCGCTTCCGGTTATCTGCCTGCTCGCAAAGCTTCCAAACTCGAACCAATCGTCGCCCTCCACTACGAATAAAAGTCGTCAGATACTCTTTCCTCAGGCGAAGCCGTTCCTCCTTCCTCCTTTTTGGGCGTTCCCCTTCGGGTCGGGCTTTCCGTTCCAAGTCCTCGCGGCCGCCCCTTCGTCTCCCTTTACTATCTTTCTTCTTTCATACTCAATACTCACACTCTAGATTGATTCCTGGGGCGGCTCGCTGCGGGCTTTCCACTCCAATCCCTAACGCACGCTAATGGTTAATGATTAATGGTTAATGGTTAATGGTTAATGGTTAATGAATTGATTTTCATAATATTAAAGTATAAAACCTTCCACCTTCCACCTTCCTCTTTCCTCTTTCCTCCTTCCTCCTTCCTCTTTCCTCTATTTTCAATACTCAATACTCACACTCAATACAGTTTTCTTTCCTCTGGCCGCAGGCCGTTCCTCTTTCCTCAGGCGAAGCCGTTCCTCCTTCCTCAGGCGAAGCAGTTCCTCCTTCCTCTGGCGAATCCGTTCCTCCTTCCACCTTCCTCCTTCCACCTTCCTCCTTCCTCTTTCCTCCTTCCTCAGGCGAAGCCGTTCCTCTTTCCTCTGGCCGCAGGCCGTTCCTCC
>JAIPAR010000042.1 GCA_021739985.1 Bacteroidales bacterium
AAGAATCACCCTGGCTCCTGTCGTGACCTTGGGAGGTTTCGTCTTCATCATCTTTGCTATCATGAAAAAACCAGCAAACGAATAATCCGTATGACCTGGTTCGAAGCCCTGATTTTAGGAATTATACAAGGATTGGCTGAATTTCTGCCAATTTCTTCAAGCGGACATCTTGAAATTGGAAAGGTTCTGCTCAATATTGAAGATAAAGAAGATTTATCCTTCACTGTTGCCGTTCATGGCGCAACGGTTTTAAGTACCATTGTCGTTTTTTGGAAAGATTTGCTGAAGTTGGGGAAATCTTTTTTCAGTTTTAAGAAAAGCCCAGAAAATGACTATTTACTTCGGATATTCATTTCCATGATTCCAGTTTTGATTGTTGGCGTATTTTTTAAAGATCAGGTTGAAGCTTTGTTCACCGGAAACTTATTATTAGTAGGATTTGCCTTATTGATAACCGCAGGCTTACTCATGTTTGCTCACTTTTCTAAAACTCGGAACCGTGAAATTGGAATCGTTGATTCAATTGTAATCGGAATAGCTCAGGCGGTGGCCGTTATCCCAGGGATTTCCCGTTCAGGTGCAACCATCGCCACGGGTCTCATTTTGGGCGTAAAAAAAGAAGAAGTAGCCAGATTTTCCTTCTTGATGGTACTTATTCCCATCTTAGGAGCCAATTTTCTGGATATCATCAGCGGAGACCATAGCAGTCAGCAGTTTATTGGCTGGCTCCCCATCATTATCGGATTTATTTCTGCTTTTATTGTTGGGTATCTGGCTTGTTCCTGGATGATTAATATTGTAAAAAAAGGGAAGATAATATATTTCGCTATCTACTGTCTGATTGTTGGCTTAAGTGCCATTATATCAGTCATGTAAAAGATACAAAGAATGATTTTTAAACAAGGGATTACCCGTGAGGAGATTATCGACGGGGTCTTTATTCTGATTCATAAACCCTGGGGTTGGTCGTCGTTTGATGTAGTGAACAAAATCAAACAAAGCATCAAATTCAACTTCAAACAGAAAAAGATTAAAGTAGGACATGCCGGAACACTCGACCCCATGGCTGAAGGCCTGGTGGTGATTGGAACCGGTAAAATGACCAAAAAACTCTTCGATAACCAGCAAGCCGATAAGGAGTATGTAGCCCGTATTCAACTGGGTGAAACAAGCTCATCGTACGACTCAGAAACCACACCGGTAAAATCAGGTGAAACCGAAGCAATTATGCTTTCAGATATTGAAAGAGCTCTTGAATCGTTCCGTGGAACGATTATGCAGGAACCACCACTCTTTTCAGCTAAATGGGTAGATGGATCCCGTGCGTATGAGTTGGCCAGGAAAGGTTCAGACTTAAAACTGGATGCAGTGGAAGTGCGGATTAATATTTTGGAGATAGTATCATTCCAAAATCCCGAGTTAATTCTGCGGGTAAATTGCTCCAAAGGAACATACATCCGAAGCCTTGCCAACGACCTCGGGAGAAGCCTGGGATGTGGAGCCTGGTTATCAGGATTAATACGAACCAAATCCGGCTCGTATCTTCTGGAAGATGCTATCCAAATAGCAGATTTTGACTCAATTATGAAGACACTGGGAGAAAATTTTCCCCAGGAATAAGCAATAAGTACCGACGAAAACATATACTAAAACAATATAGCAATGAAATTATCTCAATTCAAGTACACTTTGCCGGAAGATCTAATCTCTTTATTCCCGGCAGAGAACAGGGATGAATCCAGATTGCTGGTTCTGCACAGGTCAACCGGAAAAATCGAACACAAAATCTTTAAAGATTTAATCGAATATTTCGACGAACATGATGTGATGGTTTTTAATAATACCAAAGTATTCCCGGCAAGATTATATGGGAATAAAGAAAAAACCGGTGCCAAAATCGAAGTTTTTCTGCTACGGGAATTAAATCAGGAGCAACGTCTATGGGATGTGCTGGTTGATCCTGCCCGAAAAATCCGGATTGGTAACAAACTCTATTTTGGAGATGATGAAAGCCTGGTTGCCGAAGTTATTGATAATACTACCAGCCGTGGAAGAACACTTAGGTTTTTATTTGATGGTGATTATCAGGAATTTAAGACCAAACTTTTTGAACTGGGCGAAACTCCGCTACCCAAATTTATCCGCCGGGATATCGTTCCGGAAGATAAAGACCGTTATCAAACTATCTACGCTAAACATGAGGGAGCTGTTGCTGCCCCAACTGCCGGTATGCACTTTAGCCGGGAGCTTATGAAACGTTTGGAAATCAAAGGAATTGATTTTGCAGAAATTACCCTGCATGTGGGACTTGGGAACTTTCGCACCGTAGATGTGGAAGATTTAACCAAACACAAAATGGATTCCGAAGAAATTATCATTGGAGATGATGCCGTTGAAATGGTAAACAATGCCAAAGCCAATAAAGGCAATGTTTGTGCAGTAGGAACTACGGTATTACGTACCCTGGAATCAAGTGTGTCAACAACCGGACTCCTGAAACCCTTTACAGGCTGGACGAATAAATTCATCTTCCCTCCCTATCAGGTACAAGTTCCGAACCGGATGATTACAAATTTCCACCTTCCCTACTCTACTTTATTGATGATGGTTTCTGCTTTTGCAGGATATGATACTTTATTTAAAGCCTATGATGTGGCTATCAAAGAGAAGTACAAGTTTGGTACTTACGGCGATGCCATGCTTATCTTATAATCTGAAAGCCCGGTTCGCCGGGTTTTTCTTTCAGGTATTATACCAATCACAACAAACAGTCGTTTAATGCTGAAAATTTGCCTGATTCATGAGAAAATTTTTCTCCGTACTAATTATTAGCCTATTCATACTGGCGCTGATTATTTTCAGTATCGTTTTTATTGCTGTAAAATTTCATCAGGATAAACTGTTGGCCCAGTTAAAATCCACCCTTAGTACAAGCGTCAACAGCGAAACAGGCTTTACAAAGGCTTCCATTGGCTTTATTTCAACATTTCCTCAGCTGTCGGTGAAACTGGAGAATTTTTACATCCTCAATCAAGGCAGTTTTCATAGTAACACGCTGGTTACCAGCATGAAAGACACACTACTTAGTGCCAGAATTTTATACCTGGAACTTAATAGTCTCGAGCTTATCAAAGGAAATTATGTTTTTAATGCTGCATCTTTCGAACAGGGTTCAATGGCTTTATATCATGAACTCAATGAGACCGACAATTATTTCTTTCTGTTTGAGGACAGCGTAGAAACCGCGGACAGCAGTGCAGGAAGCACAATTAATCTTAAGAAAATCAATCTTCAGGAAATCCAACTTTTCTTCAAGCATGCCGGAAGTGAGACTAACTTGCTGGCAAAACTGGGAAACATTCAGATAAGTGGGACGATTGACCCTGAAAAGAGCCTTTTTCAGACTACCGGAGATATGTTCGCGGAAACTCTAATCCTGGGTCCCGATACCTATCTTCAATCGGCTCCTATTAGCTTCAGCATGGATATACAGGATAATTCAGGCGAACTGGTATTATCCAATATGCTACTTCAATTGCAAGATGCATCTTTTGCAGGGAGTCTTAACTACTCCTATACAAGCGAATTGCTGCAAGTGAACCTGTCCGGCTCCGGTTTTGATTTAGCAGAGACTTTGGCAATCATGCCGGTTTTTGCCAGCCTGCAGCCAGATTCAACCCAAATATCCGGATCCGCAGGTTTAGACCTTCTCTATGAAACAAATCTGGCTTCGGTTAAACCCGGGGCTATTAAGGCAAAAATCTCGTTGAATGATGGAAGTCTCAATCATATACCCTCCGGATTATCTATTCAGAACATTCAACTGAAGGCCAACTACAGCAGCGATGAAAATAATTTTGAAAGCTGGGAAGATTTAAGACTAGAAGCTGAGCCTGAACTTGGCGGGTTCCTGCGATTTCAAGGATCAGTCAGGGGCATGGAATCTTCTTCCATTGATGGCAATCTTCAACTTGAAATACCCGGAAAACAAATCACCGCCTGGATGGGCCAGGATATGAAATTCAGTGATAATTCCCTGATCAAAGGAATTCTGGCGGTTTCCGGAAAAGAAATTAACATCTCCCAGGAAATCGATTTAATCCTGGAAAATCTACATCCTTCGGGGAGTCTCCTATTTAGCGGCTTCCAACTTGAAAATTCCGGATACACCATCGACTTAAATCCAACTGAAATTCAAATTACTCCCCTGGAATGTACAGCGAGAAGCCTGACTATGCAAATCAACAAGCAGTCCTTAAGCATTAATCAACTATCGCTCAGGGGATGGACCAAACTCTTTGCCAACCAGCCGGCCGAATTGAGCGGAATCATCGAATCTCCATTCATCGATTTATCTGTTCTGGACCCAACCATGGAACCAGCAACCAACGAACGTTCAGCCATCCATCTCCCCAACAATCTAATAGCGGATATCTCTGTGCATATTGCAGCCATCCAACGTGACCGTTTCGAAGCTAAAGATATTACGGGTCACATCCTGGTAAAACCCGGACAAATCAACTTAACAGATGCCGGAATTCGGGCCGTAAATGGGCGAATAAGGCTTAATGCAAAGCTTACCCAGAATACGAATAAGGATATCAGCCTCACGTCAACTGTTGAACTGCAGGAAATTGATCTTCACGAACTACTTTATTCTTTCCGGGATTTCAATCAATCTTACATTAGCAACCAGGATATTATGGGTGATATTAGCGGAAAAATAGCGATAGAGATTAAAGCCAATTCCCTTTTACAATTCGAGAACAAAGATATTACCGGGGCTTGTAATTTTATCATCCTAAACGGGGAACTACACGACATAAACGCTTTGCAAAAAGTTTCGGATTATACCATGATTAAAGAACTGGAAAGCATTCAGTTTAGTAAAATAGAAGGTGCTGCAAGCCTCGACGAAGGCATCCTAAACTTGCAACAATCAATCATCCGTTCCAATGTGGCGGATTTGGATATTCGCGGTAAGCATGAGCTTGGCAAACAACTTGACTATCGGTTTGACATTCTTTTATCTCTCTTTTTATCGGATCGGGCAAAAGAAGGAGAAAAGAAAGAAGGAGGTCGAACTAAACTATACCTTAAACTAGCCGGAACAGAGTCCGATTATGGCGTTAGCTATGACTTTAACCGGCGAAAAGAAGTAGCAGCCGACCGCTGGAAACAGGAAGGTCAGGAATTGAAAGATGCTTTTAATAAAGAGTTTGGGAAGAAAGATAGCAGCACACAAGATGCATCTAAATCTGATTCACAAGCAAAAAAGAAAAAAACAAAGGTAATCTGGGAATAACCAGGGAAAATTCTCATTTTTAACCACCCGAAAGAAGCCAGAACCGTGAATATATACAGCCGTAAACAAAAATGGAAGTTCATTCTCTTTGTGATAGCCTTTTTAATTGGGATCGCTTCACTTACCTACACCAATATTTTAGTCGGGAAATTAGCTGAAGAAGAGCGGAAAAGTGTAGAATTATGGGCAAAAGCCAATCGCGAATTATCCAAAAGTGATTTAGAAGATGATGTAAGTTTCATTTATGAAGTTATCATCCGAAATAAAACGATTCCTGTAATTTTAACCGATGAAAATTATAATATACTCAATTCCAGGAATTTAGATGAGGAGAAGTCCTTATTGGACAGCACAATAACCGGAGCTAAAGTCTATCAAACGAATTTAAGATATTTGGAGGAGCAATTAGCGGTTATGCGTTCATCCAATGAACCCATCGAAATTTCCTGGCTGGATGGCAATCGCAATTACATCTTTTATAAAGACTCCATCCTACTTCAAAAATTGATGTATTATCCTTTTATTCAATTGGGTGTCATCTTCTTATTTATCCTGGTTTCGTATTATGCCTTCAGCTCAAGTAGAAAAGCCGAGCAAAATCAAGTTTGGCTTGGTATGTCGAAGGAAACGGCACATCAATTAGGAACACCCATCAGTTCACTCATTGCCTGGGTTGAATATTTAAAGCTTAAAGATACCAACCCCGATATCATTCAGGAAATGCAAAAAGATGTGAGTCGTCTGGAAATGATTACCGAAAGATTTTCCAAAATTGGCTCAAGTCCTGTGCTAAGCAATCACAATATTTACACGATATTGTATGATTCCATCAAATATCTGAAAACAAGAACTTCCTATGAAGTTGAATATCGGTTCTCCTGGGATTCGCAGGATGAGACTATCGTTCCGCTCAATGCTGCCTTGTTTGAATGGGTCATCGAAAATATCTGTAAAAACGCAGTGGATGCCATGGATGGTAAAGGCTCAATCACCATCCATGTCCTAAATCAAATGCAATTTATCTACATCGATATAACTGATACTGGCAAGGGAATTGCCAAGTCAAAGTTTAAAACCATATTTCAGCCGGGATATACAACAAAATCACGCGGTTGGGGCTTGGGATTATCGCTAAGTAAACGTATCATTGAAAATTATCACGATGGAAAGATTTTTGTTAAAGAATCACATCCTGACAAAGGAAGCACGATACGAATCGTCTTAAAAAAAGGAAATGGAACTACACTTAGCGCTTGATATTGATTATTTTACAAACCGCTTATTTATTTTTTTTGAATTAAAATAAAGTTTTAACTTTGCCCGACAATTTTTGAAAGTGAAAAAGTTGATAGAATTTACGATTCCGTTTCGAGGATTAAAGGATGGGATTCATGAATATGACTTCAAAATTGACAAGAAGTTCTTTGACTATTTTGAGTACAGTGAGTTAGATGATTCGGATGTACAGGTACATCTCCGGCTAGATAAGCAGACAACTCTGATGGTTCTGCAATTTACTTTACGAGGAGAGATACTGACTATCTGTGACCGTTGTTTGGACGCCTTAAAGCTGCCAATCCGCTATGAAGATAAAGTGGTTATCAAATACGGAACAGAAATTCCGGATGCCGTTTATATTGGAGAAGAGGCTCAGGTAGTAAGCCACGATGACACAGAGCTAAATGTAGCACAATTCATCTATGAATTTGTAATCTTATCCATACCTTCGCGGCGGATTCATTCAATTGACCGAAAAGGGAAGAGCAGTTGCAATCCGGAGATGTTGAAACAATTGGAAGAGTACTCAAAAGGAAATGAAGAAGAAGAAGGAGATACAGATCCGAGATGGAACGAATTAAAGAAACTGTTAAACGATAATAAAAACTAGAAAATAATTGAATCATGGCACATCCGAAGCACAAAATATCCAAGCAGCGCCGTAATAAAAGAAGAACTCACCACAAAGCTGAGATTCCACAAATTGCTATTGATAAAACTACCGGAGAAGCTCACCTGTATCACAGAGCTCATTGGTATGAAGGCAAACTCTATTACAAAGGTCGCGTTGTAATGGAAGAAGGCGAAAAACTCTAATTCCCTGATTGATGAGAATAGGAATTGACATCATGGGTGGCGATTTTGCGCCCCGTGCAACCACTTTGGGTGCCATACTAGCGCAAAAAGCCCTTCCCTCCGATGTCAGTCTTGTATTGTATGGTCGTGAGAGCGAAATCAATGCTCAATTGGTAGAAGCTGGCGAAAACCCGGCTGATTACCAGATTGTTGATTGCGGTGATGTCATTGAAATGCATGATCATCCCGCCAAATCATTTGCAGCTAAAACGGATTCGAGTATCGTTAAAGGATTTGTCCATTTAAAAACCGATAGCATTCAAGCCTTTTCAAGCGCAGGAAGTACCGGAGCCATGATGGTTGGAGCCATGATGGTCATTCAACCGATTCCAGGGGTCATTCGCCCCACTATTACGGCCGTATTCCCAACCCTTTCCGGAGGAAATTGCATTCTGCTGGACGTTGGTCTTAATGCTGATGTGAAACCGGAAGTAATGTATCAATATGGCATCCTCGGGTCGATGTATGCGAGCCATCTTTTTGGAATTGAAAACGCCCGGGTAGCACTACTAAACATTGGCTCAGAAGAAACCAAAGGAAATATCTTTACCAAAACTTGTCACGAATTATTCAAAGGCAGTCCAGATTTTAATTTCACCGGGAATATTGAACCTGATGAATTATTGTTAGGGCATGCTGATGTTGTTGTAACGGATGGTTTTACAGGCAATATCGTGCTGAAACAAGCCGAAGGATTTTATAAAGCCATACGAAAACGAGCCATCAAAGATGAATATTTCGAGCGATTTAATTATGAAAATTACGGAGGAACACCCGTACTAGGAATAAAAGCCCCAGTCTGCATCGGACACGGCATATCGAATGATATCGCCATCAAAAATATGATTTTGCATAGCTATGAAGTTGCCAAATCAAATCTCTCATCGCATTTATCAGAAATATTTGAACAAAAAATGAATAGCGGACAAGAATAATCCCGCTTATCAGACTGAAAATCAAGAATCTCATGAAAATAACAGCCGCCATTACCGGAATAGAAACGTATGTCCCGGATTATATACTTAACAATGCGGAACTGGAGAAAATGGTTGATACAACCGACGAGTGGATTATTACACGCACCGGAATCAAAGAACGTCACATATTAAAAGGTGAAGGCTTAGGCACTTCGTATATGGGTGCTGAGGCTGTTAAAAAGCTATTGGCCAATACGCAAACAAATCCGGAAGATATAGATTTATTGATTTGCGCTACTGTAACTCCGGATATGCAATTCCCGGCAACAGCTAATCTAATTGCTGATAAGAGTGGTATTAAGAATGCTTTCAGTTATGATTTAAATGCAGCATGCTCAGGTTTTATTTATGCGCTGGGGACTGCCTCTCAATTCATCGAAACCGGTAAATACAAAAAAGTAATTGTCGTTGGGGCTGATAAAATGTCTTCCATTGTTGATTACACAGATCGTCAGACATGTATCATATTTGGTGACGCAGCCGGTGCTGTTTTGCTGGAACCTTCCACCGATGGTTATGGTGTTAAAGACTATCTATTCCAGTCCGATGGCTCCGGAGTTGTGCATCTGCATCAAAAAGCCGGCGGCTCTGTGAAACCTGCTTCCCATGCTACTGTTGACGCCCGTGAACATTACATTTATCAGGAAGGACAGCCCGTGTTCAAGTTTGCCGTTTCCAAAATGGCTGATGTAGCCGTTGAAATCATGGAGAAAAACAATTTGGCTTCTGAAGATATAAGCTGGTTAGTTCCTCATCAGGCCAATCTCCGCATTATCGAAGCAACCGCACGACGTATGGGTGTTTCAAATGACAAAGTGATGATTAACATCTCCAAATATGGGAATACCACCAATGGGACTATTCCTCTTTGCTTAAAAGATTGGGAAAATCAACTTAAAAAAGGCGATAACCTCATTTTAGCTGCCTTTGGCGGAGGGTTTACCTGGGGTTCGATATACCTGAAATGGGCCTATTAAGCCAACATAAACTACTTTGAAAAAGCCACTTAACCGTGGCTTTTTTCGTTTAACATAAACTTAACATTAGGATAACCCAGCCTTAACTCTCCCGTTGTATGCAGTACCTATTTTTGCTGCATCAAATCTATAAAGAACATATATTCATGAAAAATGTAAGCCTTCTGTTAGCCATTCTGTTGATTACTGCAACACAACTTGTATTTGCAGGAAATGATAACAAAAGCACCACAGCGCCGGCAGCGGCCACATGTTCAATCAGTGGTAAAATTGTTGACACAAGTACCGGTGAAGCGTTAGTAGGCGTAAAAGTAAGTATAACAGGCACTACTCAGGTTGTTTACACTGATTTTGACGGAAACTTTAGCTGTAATGGTTTAAACCCCGGAAACTATAATATAGAAACTTCTTACATTTCGTATGAATCAACCACTTTTAAAAATGTAGTGATTCAAGCCGAAAAAGAAAACACGCTTAAAATGACCTTAAATCCAGTGGAGGAATAAAAGCGTTTCCCTTTTGTGAAAAAAGCTTGCCAGGTCTCCATAGACTTGGCTTTTTTTTTCGTGGAAGGGGTATTTTTTTTACAGTTAAATAGCTAATAAATCCGACTGATTTGTACCTTTACTCCCATGTTATATGATTTTTGGATAAATATCACATAAGTAAACCATCGTGAAACAAACACTTTTTTTAAAAGAACTAAGATTATCATAAGATGAACCTAATGAAGCACCTTTTCCTTCTTGCCATTCTGATTTCAAGTTTTTCTTCGCTCCAGGCTCAAATCATTCAGGGCGAAAATGGACTTTACTATACAGAAGATAATCAACTCTATACAGGAGTTTATACGGAATTTTATGAGACAGGACAGAAACGTATAGAATTGCTGTTAAAAGCTGGAATGAAAGATGGTATTACCTGCCTTTATTTTTTAGATGGAAAGAAAAAAGAAGAACGTTCTTTCAAAAATAACGAAAAGGATGGCATTTGGATTACCTGGAATGAACAGGGTGCCAAAATTGCCGAAGCTCGTTATTCCAATGGTTCCAAAGATGGTAAATGGTATATTTGGAATGATGATGGAGCTTTGTTATTTGATATGACGTATAAAAATGGCCAAAAAACCGGCATCTGGTATAATTATGATGCCAATGGAAAACTCATTTCAAGCAAAGAGTATTAGCCTTGCGGCATCCACTCAAACAGAATATAGTGTTCATCATTCATCCCCATTTTTCGATAGACTTCCTGCGCCCGGATATTTCGTTTATCCACAAATAAGCGCAGGCCACCCAGGGACTCGCTTTCAGTAACAATAGCAGCCAAATGTCGGTACATCAGCCTGAAAATGCCTTGCTGCCTGAAATCCGGATGGACATAGACCGAATGAATCCACCAAACCATGCGGTTTCTCCAATCGCTCCATTCATTCTGTATAAGCAAACAGGCAATAAGTTCATCTCCTTCTTCGGCAACAAGATAAAAACCCAAACTCGGTTCATCAAATATTTTCTGAACACCTTTACGGCATTCCACCGGGCTAAGCTGAAAATCTTCAGTTTCGAGCGCCATCTCCACCTGGAAGTTAGCTATCTGAACAATATCGGAAAAATCCCCTTTACGAATTTGCATAGCCATTGATTAAAACCCATTTCATCTTTTCAGACATCCCGGGCTGATTAAAAAGACACATTTATCCTATTGCATGTAAAAATAGTGCAATTATCGGAATAAAAATACCTGCCATCAGAAACCATTTCCCCCTATCCCGGAATTGCAGGGTGCCGTAAGTCATGATGATTCCGGTTATCGTTATCAGGATTAAAAAAGTTGCAAAAATATCGGAGAACCATTTCCAGGCTTTGATTGTATTTTTATGAAACAGATTCGATTCGTAAAAGAATGGTCTTCGTTCAACCTGTTCAAAAACGCCTATACCGCTGGTCATATTTAAATGGAAGGTCGCATTGTCGTAAAAGATTTTAACCTGATTTGGCATGGGAAAATCATACACTTTGTAAGTATCGCGCCCAATCTTTTTACTAATCAGAAGATCATCTTCGCGAGAGAATTCATCATCGGAATAGTTTTTCCCAAGGGAGAATTCTTCTTTTTGGATGATGAAATCCGGATTCCAGTCTTCGAGATGATTCAGGGCGATACCGGAGATTGCATAAAGCAAGAGCAGGCCGGAGATGAAGAAACCAAAGTCGGAATATCATCGAAAGAATGTGAGCTTACAGTCAGGAAGACAGGAACCAGAATCACGTTGGTAAAGCCCTCCTGGTCGAGCGCATCAAGTTGAGTTTACAGGATAAACGCACAATTCAATCTTCTGACAACAAAAAATGTCGTAATTTTCGCCTTATTGAAACCTATTAAAAAGTTGGTAATCATGAAAATTGACAAGTTTGTTATTATCCTTGTATGTTGGATGATGCTGATTCCACCTGCCAGCTCGCAATCCTCCCCTTTTCAATCTGGAAAACTTTTGATTCAACTGAATCAAAATCATCCCATTGCGCATAATCCTGACAATTCAAATTTTTTAAACCTATTCCAATCTGAAGTATCTGGATTTGCTTCGATTCAAAAAGAGTTCAAAATTAATCAGGTAGAGCGAAGCATTAAACTCGAAAATCGTGAAAACATCAATTTAAAAAATTTCTATACCCTTAGCTTTGATACACTTGCAAACCTTGATTCAATTATTTCAAGGTTCCGTCAATTAGAAATGGTTGAAACTATTGATAAAATCGGGTTTTTTCAGGTAGATTTTACGCCGAATGATTCACTTTACAGTCAAGGCCTTCAATGGTATCTACATCGTATTGAAGCTGATTCGGTATGGAATTTTACGCTGGGTAATCCTCATATTAAAATTGCTGTGGTAGATGACGCTATTTTAATTCGTCACAAAGATCTTCAGTCAACGATTTCAGTCAATCAGGCAGAATTAAACACAATATTTTCGGACAGTAATTCAAATGGAATAATTGATGTTCCAGATTTGTTAATGCATTATAATTGTTTTGATATCAGCGAATTATGGTTAACCGGATTATTTGATGGATTGGATAATGATGGGAATGGATATATTGATGATTTGTTTGGCTGGGACTTTAATTTACAAACCAATGACCCCAATCCAAGTCTTTTCCCCTATTTGGAAAATGATCATGGAACAGCCGTAGCAGGGCTAATTTCTGCCACAACAAATAACTCCCTCGGAATTGCTTCTCTGGGTTCCGGATGCTCCATTCTTCCTTTAAAGGTATTTGGAACCTATGGTCCATCCAGTCTCCATATACTTGAAGCTATGAGCTATGCGTATGACCAATATGCTGATATTATAAACATCAGTATGACAGGCACTTCAAACTCAGCACTTGATAGTTTAGTTGTTGCATTGTACGAAGATGAGGTCTTTCTGGTAGCATCCGCCGGGAACTCAAATTCGACGCTGTTGGGTTTCCCGGCAGCCAATCCGCTCAGCATAGTGGTTGCAGCATTAGACTCCTTCGATTTAAAGCATCCCACGTCGAATTATGGCACTTCGATAGACCTTTGTGCACCAGGTATTTCTATGACAACCCTCGCAAAATCGGGTGATGATTTATTCGCATACCGCCATGATTTTGGAGCAACTTCAGGAGCGGCTCCATTAGTATCGGGCTTGCTTGGATTGATGAAATCTTTTTATCCGGATTTTGCTTATTCTGCCCTTTATTCATGCCTGCTTTCATCAACTGATTCTCTGACTGCCGATTCCTATTTTCTTCAGCAACAATTAGGAGCAGGCCGAATAAATGCAAGAAAAGCTATGGAATGTCTGAAAAATCAAGCTTTAGTGGCCGATTTTTATATGGCTGATACGACCCTCTGTGCAGGAGAAACAATTCAACTTAGCGATTTAAGTGAAGGAAATATAGCATCCTGGAAATGGTATAGTGATAATGGTGCAACATTCGATGCTGATACTGCTCAACATCCTCTAATTACTTTTCATTCACTGGTTGACAGCATTTATACCATTAGCCTGGAAATAAGCAATATTAATCTCCTTGGACCGAATTACGTAAGTACCTTAACAAAGCAGGTTCATGTTCAGCCCGATTTATTGAATCTGGGAAATGATATGGTTGGTCTTTGCTCAACCGTACCCTACACCCTTTCGATAAGTTTACCCGAGGTATTCAGCTATTTCTGGTCAACCGGGGAAACGACTAGT
>JAIPAR010000043.1 GCA_021739985.1 Bacteroidales bacterium
ACTGGCGATTCCGGAAGAAGTGCTGTATGCCGAAATCAATAAGATATTGCGTAAAAGGTCATAAGGACCGGGTGAGCAGGCAGCTTATGTCCCGGAGCCGGCTGCACCTCAGGTTACGCAAAAGCAGATAGAAGTAGATGATGAAACACTCAATCAGTTTTATGAGCGCGAGTTTATACGTCTTCTGGTGAAGTATGGGCCATTACCACTTAAAATCTATCCGGATGAAGGCGATGAATATGTTACTACGGTAGCTGATTTTATGATTTCCAGTATTGAATCCGAAGAGAGCCTCAAACTACGCACTCCGATATTGCAGGAAATCTTTCAAACCATATCGCTACATCTTAAATCGGGTGAGGAATATGATTCCAGAATCCTGACTCATCATATGAACCCGATGATTAGCAGCCTGGTAGCTGATATTTTGTCTCGCGAATATATACTAAGCACCTTATGGAACAAAAAGGAAAGCTTCGTTGAAACGGAAAAAGAAAAGTTGAATGAGCTGGTGCCGGAAACCTTTTTGTTTTTGAAACTGAATAGGGTTCATTTGTTGCTGCATGAACTGGAGCAAAAAATGAAGGAGCCAGACTTTAACTCGGAGGAGTTTGTGCGGGTCATGACATTATTTAACAAATTGAGTACGCTTAAACCTATTCTTTCTAAGAAGCTGGGTGGTAGGACGTTATATTGAAGAACGGCCTTCGGCAAGAGGCAAGAGGCAAGAGGCAAGAGGAAGGAGGAAATACGACTGCGGTGACACAAAAAAATTGAGCGCAGCGAAATCCCGAGAGCGAAGCGATTCGGGACAAATAAACAAATAAACGAATCAACAAATCAACAATTCATTGAAAGAGGAAAGAGGAAGGAGGAAAGAGGAAATACGACTGCGGTGACACAAATAAATTGAGCGCAGCGAAATCCCGAGAGCGAAGCGATTCGGGACAAATAAACGAATCAACAAATCAACAATTCATTGAAAGAGGAAAGAGGAAGGAGGAAATACGACTGCGGTGACACAAATAAATTGAGCGCAGCGAAATCCCGAGAGCGAAGCGATTCGGGACAAATAAACAAATAAACGAATAAACAAATCAACAAATCATTGAAAGAGGAAAGAGGAACGGCCTTCGGCCAGAGGAAGGAGGAAGGAGGAAGCTTTGCAAAGAGCAATAACCTCGTAGAGGTTCAATATGGGTAGAATGCAGAAGCTTATTAACGCACCTGCGCGGGTTCCACGTTATTGTCAATGGAATAGAATGCTGGCAACCCGCGCATGAATACCCCCAAAAACCCTTGTCATTCTGAACGAAACGAAGTGGAGTGAAGAATCTGGAGGAAAGAGGAAGGAGAAAGAGGAAATACGACTGCGGTGACACAAAAAAATTGAGCGCAGCGAAAACCCGAGAGCGAAGCGATTCGGGACAAATAAACGAATCAACAAATCAACAATTCATTGAAAGAGGAAAGAGGAAAGAGGAAAGAGGAAGGAGGAAAGAGAATGAGGAAAGAGGAAATACGACTGCGGTGACACAAATAAATTGAGCGCAGCGAAATCCCGAGAGCGAAGCGATTCGGGACAAATAAACAAATAAACGAATCAACAAATCAACAATTCATTGAAAGAGGAAAGAGGAAAGAGGAATGAGGAATGAGGAATGGGGAATGAGGAAAGAGAAAGAAAATCTGTAACAAAGCATAGAAAATGGGAAGCAAATGGATTGATACACTGCCTGAGATTGAAGCAATCATCAAGGAATGTGACGTATGTTATCTGGCGATGACCGATGATGATTTAGTCCCTTATATTGTACCAATGAATTTTGGCTATGCCGATGGCTGGCTCTATTTTCATGGGGATGAACAGGGCCGCAAAATGGAGCTATTACGCAAAGAACCAATCGTTTCGATTGCTATGTCCACCGGTCATGAGCTATTTCATCGCCATGAAACCGTGGCGTGTTCCTATGGAATGGAGTACAAATCGGTGGTATTGGAAGGCAAGGCTGAAATTATCGAGGATTTCGACCAAAAGCTTGCTGCCCTGAAAGTCATTATGCACCAATACACTCAAAACGAGTTTAGCTTTAGTACTCCGGCAGTTAAAAATGTAGCTGTTTTCCGGGTTCCTCTCACAGCCAGTCGCGGTAAAATCTACGGCAGGTCCATTAGATAATAGATAATACACTTTTTGAACACGATATCATGAAAGACTTTCCGATTCATACACCTTATATTCAATTAAACCAATTGTTGAAAGCCAGCCGGCTGGCAGAATCCGGCGGACAAGCCCGCTTGTTTATTGATGACGGGGAGGTTAAAGTAAATGGTCAAATTGAGCATCGCGTTCGCGCCAAGCTGTATCCCGGCACTATCGTAGAATTTCTCGGACAGAAAGTAAAGGTAGTAGCCGACGAAAATGCCGGGGAGGAAGAGAATCCCGGGACGGAAACCTCCGAATAAGCAGGGATTCCAGTTTAGAAAGTAAAGCTTGTAGCCGGCGAAAATGCCGGGGAGGAAGAGAATCCCGGGACGGAAACCTCCGAATAAGAAGGGATTCCAGTTTAGAAAGTAAAGGTTGTAGCCGACAAAGATGCCGGGGAGGAAGAGAATCCCGGGACGGAAACCTCCGAATAAGCAGGGATTCTAGTTTAGAAAGTAAAGCTTGTAGGCGACGAAAATGCCGGGGAGGAAGAGAGTTCCCAGCCGGAAACGATAGCTTAATCAGGAGTAACCAGCACGCAGTCGAGCCTTTGGTGACCTTTGTCGCCGGATGGATGATAGTATTCCAGTCGAATGAAATACAATCCGACCGGTAAATCCTTGCCTGCCTCATCAAGCCCATCCCAATAAAATTGTCCGGAGACTGAAACAAATTCCCCAACCAGCAGCGTTCGAAGCTTCTGACCCGTATATCCATATATTTCTGCTTTAAGCATATAACCCGCTTCGGGAAAAGCATAAATTATATGCAATACATCCCGGTATCCGTCCAAATTGGGTGAAAAAGAGGGATGCTCCAACAGAAAGTATTCTCCTTTCTTAACTAAATCAGAATCCGGGAAGGGTATAGAATCCGAGGCAGCATTCCAATATTGTGAATTGGCTATGCCCGGAGTCCCATAGCCTACACTTTCGGAAGCTGAAAACCAGGAAGAAGCCAGCTCGCCGGATAAGGAAGGATGCACTTTTTCCAGCGCAACTCCTTCGAAGGAGCGCAACATCAGATAATGCATGGATTCTCTATAGCATATCCGGTCGATAAGCTGCATATTCCGGCTTAATAAGGCTATTCTGCCCGAGTCGTTGCTCATTCCCGGAAGACTTACTGCCGGGGTAAGGAAAGCTTCTGCATCATGCCAGAGATAAGCGCTCATCACTTGTTCCGGACTGGCTGTAATCACCAAATACCCGCCCGGAAATAAGAGAAAGGGTATCGTTGTAAGTTCGTGAATATCTTCATATTGCATGTTTTCCGCCTGATAACCGGCTAGTAACAATTCATGAATGTCCACCACCTGCTCCGAACAATTGAGAATTTCGACATAATCCACCCCGTCTCCAAGAGGGTTAAATAAGACCTCATTGATGCAGACATCCCCCGGCGAAGCCCGAATAGGTTTTTGGAAATATACGGGATGATATTGAATCTCATTAGCCGCACAATCAGTTATGTGTGAGGCAGTTATCTGGTGCTTTTCGTGCTCATCCAGGATATTTGCACTCCTTAGGAGGTAGTGTTTTGGTATCAATCCAACGGTAGCGATACCCGCTATATGCTCACCATCAATTTGCAACTGGCCGGCATCGTATTCTTCCAACAAGACAGGCTCGGATAAAAACAAGCCAACATTCAGACTATCAATCCAATAAGCGCGTTCCAGCTTGGGAGGATTTTCATCCGGATTAACCGCACTGACACTGTTACGGCTACCCGGTGTCCCGCCGGCTTCATGCCGGCTCGATGTCCAGTTGGATTTCCCTCCACAAGGATTATAGGTATCAATCATTTCCAGGGAATATCCACCAGCCTCTTCCCAGCTTCCGGCATGCCAGTCGGAAGCATATTCACCGGCATGAATCAGTGTCCCCAGCGAATCTCGCAATTGAAATTCGGCTCCTGAATTGGTAAGCGACAGACTGGAGGGTAATTCCAGACAAGGAGTGAAGTTGCCAAAAGCTGCACAGTTTCCCGGAGAAACTAAAATAAGATAGTGACCTGACAGGAGCTGATTGGATGGCAACTTGTAGTTCTTCGTGCCCAGCCAAAGCACCCAGGATTCCAGATTGATTGGAACCGGACTTCGATTATGCAGTTCCAGGTATTCGCAATCCGGCAATCCAACCGGAGGACTGGGATCTGCCATGAACTCGGTGACAAGCACATCCCCAAAAACAGGCTGATACCAACTTACGGGCAAAATTGTATCCTTGATAAAGTTACCACTAGTATCATGCACCTGGCTGACATACAGTGAGTAAGAATCACCTGAATGAAGTGAATCCGCACATTCAAGCAACACCTGCTTGGGCAGTGAAGCCTGATACTTAAGCCCTGAAATGTAATTTTCCGATTCGAAAAGCTCATAATTAGCTAAGTTTTGCAAAGAACTGCTATCCATGATCTCCGAAAATTCAATCATTAAATGGAGGGGAAGCTGTAAGGAAACCATGGTGATAGCCGGTTTCACTGTGTCATCCTGAGGTGGCCCGGCATACACTTCATCGATGTAAAAACGTGTGGCATTGCTCGAAGTATAGGTGCATTCAAGCGCCATAATGCCCTGATAAAAGTCGATTTGCTTTTGGCAATTACCTTGATAGGCAAGCCATTCGGATGCCCCAAAGGATGCAAGCAGAGTCCAGGTGCCATCTTCATAATAACGAACCAGGATAAAAGCTTGATTATCCGTCGAAATCATTGTACCGGGCGGTCCATCAATGAGCTTTGTTTGACCTGCTGCATTTTCATGAAAGAGGTCGATACCATCTGCCGAACCGTTCTCTCCCACCTGAATATAAACTGCTTCATATTCAAGCGATTCCTCATTTGGTGCCGACCTCCATAAATACCATCTATACCAATTGCTCCCCGAAGGTGAAAAAGTAAGACGTATGCCGGTACGCCATTCCCGCTCACCCTCTTCGTTGGCCCATTCTCCCGTAAATGCCGTGTAAATAAAGGATGTTCCGGAACCTGCCGCCTGAATCTGCAAGCAAGCCTCCGATGTCACCACAAAATTACCGGTATCACCACTCCATTCCGGATTTTGATGTATTTCGCCATCCGAAAAATCATCCCAAATCTGACCACTCGCCGTGAAAACAGTCCATTGCAACAAGAATATCAGGTATTTACTTCTCATGAAAATTGATTTGAAGGATTTAACCGGGTGTTGGACCAGCTAAATCGAGATGAAGGTACATCCCGATTCAAGGCATTTTAAGTAAAGCATTTTAGTTGGTCAAAATGGCTTTATACTTCGCCGGGTTTAGTTCACCATCGGCAAACAAATTCTATCTTTGAAAGCGATACATTCAAAACGGATTTCATGCCTGTAAAAGCGGAAGTTGTTGACATAGAGAATATTGGAAAGGTTCATCTGGTTCCTAGCCGAAAGGCATTGCGCATGAATCTCTCGGTGAAAGGGATTGACAAAGTCCGTATTGCGATGCCTCCCGGTTATTCACGTCAACAGGCTATCGATTTTGCAAAAAAGCATAGTGATTGGATTAGGAAGCAGCTCGAGAAGTACCAGGATATCCGAAAGGAGAAACTGAGCGAAGGATTCAGAACTCTTTTTCATCAATTACAGTTTACGCAGATTGACAAGCCTTCCATCCACATCAAAGTACAGTCCGGAATCATTGAGATTGCTTATCCGCCGGCTATTAGCCTGGAGCATCCGAGTGTGCAAAAAGCGGTGGAAGAAGCCTTACAGATTACCTATCAAAAAGAAGCGAAAATGTATCTTCCGAATCGGTTAAAACTTCTGGCAGATGAGCATCAGCTTAGTTATAAAGATATTTCTATTCGCAACATGCGCTCCCGATGGGGCTCTTGTTCCGCCCAAAAGAGCATTCATCTTTCCTGGCACTTGATGAAACTCCCCAGCCATCTGATTGATTTTGTGCTCCTTCATGAACTCACACATACGCTGGAAATGAATCACGGACCTCGTTTTAAAGCGAAACTAAATGCTATATCGGGTGGGAATTATACTTTATATACCAAAGAATTAAAACGCTATCGTATTTGACGAAATCAGGTCAATTTCCATTATTTTAGTATGCACAAAACAGGAGGTTTCGGATGCTGATTTACCTCTCTAAATACATGTAAATAAGGATGTTTTATAAAAACTCCAAGCGAATTTGCGAAGGGGGAAAGAGTGTGGAAGAGGGAATGAAAGCATTTTATATTCAACGAATAAAAAAAGACTGTTAAAAGATGAAAGTAGCGATTATAGGAGCCACCGGTCTGGTGGGAAGTGTGATTCTGAAAGTTCTCGAAGAGCAGGACTTTCCTTTTACGCAGCTTATTCCGGCAGCTTCGCCTAAGTCGGTGGGCATGCAAGTGAAATGCAAACAGCAATATTTCTCGGTGGTTTCGATGGAGGAAGCATTGGCTTCATCTCCTGATATAGCTATCTTCTCAGCAGGTGGAGCCATCAGCAAAATCTGGGCTCCGCAATTTGCCGCAAAATCTTGCTTTGTGATTGATAATAGCTCAGCCTGGCGCATGCAGGACGATATTCCGCTGGTTGTCCCCGAAATTAATGCCGATGCCATTAGCCCTGATACTAAAATCATTGCTAATCCCAATTGCTCTACCATTCAAATGGTGTTGGCATTGAGTCGTTTACATGAAAAATACCACATCCGCCGTATCGTTGTATCGACTTATCAAAGTGTTACCGGAACCGGGGCTAAGGCGCTGAATCAACTATTTTCAGAGCGTGAATGGCGTGAGTACGAACCCGTTTATCCGCATCCGATTGACCTTAATCTTTTTCCGCATGGTGGAACTTTTGAGGAAGATGGATATACCAGTGAAGAAACTAAACTCTTGAATGAAACACGAAAAATCCTGCGAGATTCGTCGATTCAAGTCACTGCAACGGTTGTGCGTGTACCCGTGAAAGGTGGGCATTCCGAAGCTGTCAATGTGGAATTTCATCAGGAGTATGATTTGAAAGAAGCAACAGACCTGATACGTCAAACTCCAGGTGTGATTATTCAGGATGATCCCGCCACCAATCATTATCCCATGCCTCGCTTTGCCGAAGGTTGCGATGAAGTTTTTGTGGGTCGTATCCGAAGAGATTTTACTCAGCCTAACACACTGAATTGTTGGATAGTAGCCGATAATCTTCGGAAGGGAGCGGCTACTAATGCCGTACAAATCGCACAATATCTCCTGAAACAATTTCCAGGTAAATTTTCCTGATGTACTTTTATCATTCTAAAAAAAAGTAAACTTAAAAATACCTAAGCGATGAAACGGACGCATGTATTGACTTTCTTACTTCTGATGGCATTTTTTCCTGTTCATTCTCAGGAAGTTACAACCTTATTTTATCCGGACGGATCCAAACGCTGCGAAGGTGTTTATCTGGTTGGACTGGAAGATGGTATGTGGAAATATTGGGATAAAAAAGGAAATCTGGCGCAGGAAACCAGTTTCATTGGAGGTATTGCCGATGGCCGAACTACCTATTATTATCCAAATGGGAAAAAGCAACAGGAAGGGCATTTTATCCAGGGAGTTCAGGATGGAAGTTTTCAGGAATGGAACGAGAAAGGCAAATTGACTTTATCCGGATTTTATGCCGATGGATATAAGGATAGTGCCTGGACTTATTGGGATGATGCCGGTACACTTATCAAAGAGGAATATTATGAAAAAGATGGGCGTGTACGCTTAATTCATCTGCTCGACAAGGATGGTAAAGTGTTGATTAACAAAGGGAATGGGGTTTATAAAACCTGGTACGCCAATGGCATTCTTCAGGAAGAAACATCTTTTAAAAATGGTGCTCCCGATGGTACTCATAAGTATTATTATGAAGATGGAAAGCCAAAAGCATCAGGGACTTATGAAGCCGGAAAGGAAACCGGGACCTGGGTAGAATGGTATCCTCAGGGCGGCTATCAAAGTGAAATCAATTATACCAATGGCTGGAGTCGATATTGGTATCCGGGCGGGTCGCTGCATAGTGAAGGTGTGTTGAAGAATAAATTGAAAGAAGGCTCATGGACCAGCTATTACGAAAATAAGCAGAAAAAGTTAGAGGCTGAATATCAGCATGATATCTATCACGGAAAGGTTGTTAAATGGTATCCGGATGGAACCAAAGAGGCTGAAATCAAGTATGTGTATGGGAAGAAAGAAGGGGAAGCCGGTTGGTGGCTCGAAAATGGGAAGCCTGATATGATTGGTTCGTTTAAAAATGATATTCAGCATGGTCATTGGGTGTATTATCGTTCGGATGGTGGTAAGGGAAATGAAGGTGATTTTGTGGATGGAACGATGCATGGCGATTGGGTTTGGTGGTATGCCAACGAGCAAATCTGGAAAAAAGGAGAGTATGAGCTGGGCGTTAAAGTGGGATATTGGACGGTTTATTATGAAGATGGAAAAGTTTTCCATGAAGGAGCCTATTTGGAAGGATTGGAAGAGGGAGAATGGAAACAATATTATGAGAATGGTCAGATGAAAACCCAGGGTTCATTCACAGCCGGAAATATGAACGGACATTGGCAGGCCTGGTATGAGAATGGCCAACTAACCCATGATGGTTTTTATGTGGATGGGGAAAAAGATTTGCTATGGCAATATTGGATGGAAGATGGAAAACCACGACTGATAGAGAATTTTAAAAACAAATTGCCACATGGGGTTTATACGACCTATAATGAAGAAGGAAAAGTAATCATCACCGGCATGTATAAAGAAGGTGAAAAGCATGGCAAATGGATGTATTACAATAATCGGGGGAGTCTGTTACGTGAAGAAGGCTATAAAAATGGCCTGGCACACGGTAAATGGCTGGTTTACTATGAGTTCGGAGTAGTCCAAAGCGAACAATCCTATAAAAACGGACTCAAGCATGGTGTGTTTATTTACCGCGAACCCAATGGAAAAGTATCATCCACGATGACCTATAAAAACAATATTCGGGAGGATAAAAAAGACAAATAATAGATTTACAGCACGTTAAGGAGTTGCTCCTTGATTTTTTCGAGCTCATCTTTCATTTCAACTACAATCCGCTGAATGCTCTGATGATTGGCTTTGGAACCCAGTGTATTGATTTCACGACCCATTTCCTGTACAATGAATCCCAGTTTTTTACCACTGGGCTCATCTAAAGCAGATACTTCGTGAAAATATTCGGCATGCGCTCTTAACCTTACTTTTTCTTCCGTCACATCCAACTTTTCCAAATAAAAAATCAGTTCCTGCTCGAAACGATTCTTATCAATCGAATTATTGTATTGAAATTCTTTGAGTTGATCATTCAAACGGGCTTTTACCTTTTCGATACGCTCCATCTCAAATTGCTCAACTTCAGGAATGAGGTTCAGAATTTTATCGACCCGACTTAAAATATCTTTCCCTAAAATTTCCCCTTCCCTTACACGGAAAGCATTGAGCATGTTGATTGCATTCACAATCTCCTTCTCAATCAAATGCCATTCGTCATCCGAAAGCACATCCTTATCGAGTTCTACCGTATCAGGCAAGCGCATAATCATGGCCAGCACAGCTTCCTTATTCAGATTTTCCAGAAAAGGTAATTCATTAAACTGGCGATAAAAATCAAGGATAACTGCTTGATTCAAACGGGATTGATTATATCCCGGCTTGTTTTCGACGTACATACTGAAATCCGTTTTACCACGTTCCAGCGATTGGGAAATCAGATTGCGCATATCGAGCTCTTTCTCCTTATAAACAGAAGGCATCCGCATATTTAAATCCATGGATTTACTATTCAGGGATTTAATTTCAATCGTTAAAGTTTTGCCTGGAAGATCACAGATGGCCTTTCCATAGCCGGTCATTGATTTATACATACCTGGGGATATTATAGCTTAGAACCAATCCTGAATGGCCCGATAAATGTCATTTCCATTGGCAAACACCAGTAAGGCTAGTAAGAGAACCATCCCGGTGATTTGAGCATATTCCAGAAATTTTTCTCCGGGTTTTCTCCGGGTAATGAGCTCATAAAGTAAGAAGGCAACATGGCCACCATCCAGCGCCGGAATAGGCAGAATATTCATGAATGCCAGAATAATGGACAGAAATGCAGTCATATTCCAGAAGATTTCCCAATCCCAGCTTTTCGGGAATAGTCCGCCAATGGCTCCAAAACCACCGATTTGGCTGGCTCCTTCTTTGGTGAAAACCAACTTCATCTGTTTAACATAAAAAGAAAGTTTTTCAACTCCAAGATTGATTCCGGCCGGAATAGACTCAAAAAAGCCATATTCAATGCTGGAAATTTGAAAATGATAATCGATATTTTTATTAAAAACCCCCACTACGCCTTCCTCTTCAAGCTTAATAGGAAGGGATAAAGTGTCGTTATTTCGGAGGATACTGATTTGGGTATCAATTGATTTATAATTGAGTTTCTCGGTGTTGAATTGGGTGAAATAAGGTGTTTGCTTGTCGCCTATTCCGATAATTCGGTCGCCGGGGAGTAAACCAGCCAAGGCTCCCGGCATATTCGGAATAACAGTATCAACCACAAAAGGAACACGAATGGAGATTAAATTTCGTGTTTGGGATGCAATTACCTGTTTGGCGAAATCAGCCGGCAAAGCGAATGTAAGTTCCTGATTATTACGGATAACCGTAACATTTTCAGGTTCATCAATCAATAAAGCCGGAACGATGTCTTTGTAATTATCAATCGCTTTATCGCCAACCTTGAGAATTTTATCTCCATCTTCAAAACCTGATTCTTTGGCAATCGATGCAAAATCATATCCATACTTGACATTCTCGGCGGTAATATATTCCTGTCCCCAGGTAAAAAGTATCATGGAATAAATAAAGAGTGCCAACAAGAAGTTAACCAGTACACCTCCAATCATAATGAGCAGTCGCTGCCAGGCCGGTTTACTGCGAAACTCCCAGGGTTGCGGAGGAAGTTTCATCGCTTCTTTATCCATCGATTCGTCAATCATCCCACTGATTTTGACATAGCCACCCAGGGGTAACCAACCGATTCCGTATTCTGTATCACCTTTTTTAAATTTGAATAATTCAAACCAGGGATTAAAGAATAAGTAAAATTTTTCGACGCGCGTTTTAAAAAGTCGGGCAAAGGCAAAGTGTCCAAATTCATGCAAAATAACCAGGATGGATAAGCTTAAAATCAATCCCAAGGCTTGTGTCAAAATTCCCATGTAGTCTTAATAAATTTTTGTGCAAATTAACATTTAATCCTTCAATCTACCCAATCAAGGCGAGAGTCATTTTTACGGCCTCCCGGTGAAGCAAAATATAGTCTTCCGGAGCCGGCTGACTCAAATAACTGGTCTTCGCCAGGATTGTTTCATTGATGTGAGCGATTTCAGAAAATTTAATTCTTTCCTGCAAAAACGCATCCACAGCGACTTCGTTGGCCGCATTGAGAACCAGAGGCATATTCCCGCCTTTTTTCATCGCTTCGATAGCTAACTGAAGGTTTTGGAATAGAGCCATGTTAGGTTTGGAGAACTCGAGTTCCGGATAATCCAGAAAATTCAGGCGATTATAGGTAGTCGAGAGTCGATTCGGATAAGACAGTGCATATAAAATAGGTAATCGCATATCTGTAGGTCCTAATTGGGCTTTGATGGAGCCATCGGTAAACTGAACCATGGAATGCACCACGGATTGCGGATGAATAAGGACTTCCAGTTGATTGGGTTTGAGGTTGAACAGCCATTGAGCTCCAATCATCTCAAAGCCTTTATTGAGCATGGTGGCTGAATCAATGGAGATTTTCTTTCCCATCTTCCAGCTTGGATGCTTCAGGGCGTCTGCAACGCTAACCTGCTTGAGTTTATTGAGCGGATAGTCCAGAAATGGCCCGCCTGAAGCGGTCAGATATACTTTTTCAACCGTATTATTTTCTTCACCCTGAAGACATTGAAAGATAGCCGCATGTTCCGAATCAATGGGCGTGATTTGAGACTTGGATTCACGCGTTAATTGCATGATGAATTCCCCGCCAATTACCAATGATTCTTTGTTAGCAAGGGCGATATTTTTCCCGGCTTTGGCTGCATGGATGGTTGGTAATAATCCTGCAAAACCAACAATGGCATTTAATACCGTTTCAATGGATGGATAATGAGCAATTTCGGTGATAGAAGATAAGCCTGCCAACACTTCAATATGTTTGGGAACGGCTTTGCGCAAGGCATTGAAAGCGCCGGAATCAGCAATGGCAACGGTGGATGGATTAAACCGGATTGCTTGCTCGGCTAATAATTTCCAGTTGTTGTCTGCACTAAGTGCTTCAATTTTAAACAAATCCGGAAATTCGGATACCACTTCAAGCGCTTGTGTACCAATGCTTCCCGTAGAACCAAAAATGGCAAGTTTTTTCATGGCTTACTTAAAAGTTGATGTATTCTTCGGGATTCAAAGGGGTACCATTAAACCATAATTCGAAGTGTAAATGAGGCCCGCTGGTTAATTCACCGGTATTTCCTACCACAGCGATGGCATCTCCGGCTGCTACCCTCACTCCCGATTGCTTAAATAAGACCGCATTATGCTTGTAAACCGACACCAGATTATTTTCGTGCTGAATATAAATCGTATATCCAAATTCGAGAGACCAGGTTGACAGAATGACCACCCCATCAAGGATAGATTTCACAATCATGTCCGGCTCCGTAACGATATCAGTCCCAAAATGATTGAGCGATAAATTCATAGAATTGGTTACATATCCTTTTACCGGAGGGAAGAAATGGGTCAGATTTAAATTCCCTCCCAGATTATAAACTCCTTCTTCTTCCGGCATTTCAATAGGAGGTTGCTCTTCAATTTCTTCCACGCTCATGCGCAACAGCGAGTCCTCTTTGGAAGTTGGGAAATCAAGACTTGTGTATTTTTGATTTAGTTCAATCGTATCGGTATAGTCCGTATGAATATCACCCGTCATAATTTGCTTGATATTGGTGATGTATTGGTCGCGCAATTGAAGCTCGGTTTGCAGGGAATCGGCCAACATGTTGTTGGCTATCAGTTGTTTGCGGAATTCATCACTTGGATAGCCTGGAATAAGTGCCCGAATCGGCGTAAAGAAAATCAAAGTACCGGTCAGAACAATCAATACAATCATGGAGCTTATCCCCAGAAAAATCATTCTTTTCCGGGTAACTCTGAATACCTTTATTTCTTCGAAGGTAGATTCCTTTAGAATTCGAAGCAGATAATGCCCGGAATACCTTTCTTTGATGTCGTTTTTAT
>JAIPAR010000044.1 GCA_021739985.1 Bacteroidales bacterium
CGGCTGATATGATAGTTGCGTAATCCTGAGTCACAAGTCGAATTCCTTTTGTTTTAACAGGTTCCACATAAATTAGGTCATTGGCTTGGAGGAAGAAGCCGGGTGATGTTAGAATGCTTTTCTCGTTAATATTAATCCGATAAGAGAGTGTTCCCTGGGGTGTTGCACGAAGCAGCAGGATAGTGCTTCGGTTTGCATAATCAGTAAGGTCACTGGCAATGGCTAATGCATCAAAGATGGTGGCTTGCTTTTGATATAAATAATGCATTCCGGGATTTTTAACTTCACCGAGGATAGTAATTTTCATACCAGCCAATTTAACCAGTACGATTGCGTCTTTCACAAAGGGAACCAAGGCTTCGGCAATTAACTGCTCAATTTCAAGCTCTGTTTTATTAACAACGGATTGCAAACCAATGAGTGGCATTTTTACATAACCTGAATCATTCACCACATATCCCTGAAAATACAAAGTACTTTGATTCATATTCTGGCTTGTATTCTGAGAAGAGGAATAACTTGGATTAAGTTGATTCACAATTTCCATGTTTTGACTGAATATGCGTACATATAAAACATCGGAAATCTGCACTTTATAATCAGAATTCTGACTTGTAAAAAGATGATTTTCCTGCGCAGCACTAATATCTTGCAAATAAATCAAGTCTTTATTGTTTCGGCATGATGAAAATAATAGCGAGAACATTGCAATTCCCAGGAGGATTCGAATCATAGTGGAATCTTAAAATTTTGCCCAAAAATAGAAAAAAAAACGTACTTAAATAGCCATATACCACTTTTTTAAAGCCATCCGATTTTTTATCACAGAAACGTTCCCAAATCCTCTTCTGTTAATCACAAAGAAATGGTGAACTGCACGCACACATGATTTCCGGAAATTAACAAATCTAAGCTCCTGATATACAAAAAAATCATCTATTTTTCAGCGTGAAATTTTCATTAATGCTTTACCTTTGTCTCCAAATCCTCCTGCTATGATTGAGTCATTTTTCAAAACGAACAACCAGCTTTCTCCGCAGAAAGGGCTTGTTCTGATTGCCGAGCCTCTCCTTCATGATTTCTATTTTAGCCAGTCAATTATTCTACTAGCTGAAGTTAATCAAGAAGGTGTCATTGGATTTGTTATTAATCATCCCTTAAAAATACAACTCCAATCTTTATTCCCGGATTTCCCGGCATTCAAGGGTCGGATTTCCTTAGGCGGACCAGTTTCACCCGATTCATTGCAGTATGTGTATCAAGCTAAGAATGGCTTGCCGGGAGCCGTAGAAATTGCGGATAATTTCTATTGGGGAGGAGATTTTGATATTCTCCAGGAATGGATTATTACCAAACAAATTGAATCGCGTCAAATTTTATTTTTCCTGGGATATTCCGGATGGGCTCCGGGGCAGCTGGATCGTGAAATTGAAGAAAATACCTGGCTGGTTTCGGACCATACCACAGCGGAAATTTTAGCTTGTAAAAAAAGAAGCTGGAATAAATCCCTTGAAAAAATGGGAAACAAGTACAAAGCCTGGGCAAATTTCCCCCTGATTCCGGAGATGAATTAATGTTGAAGCTTTATTCCCTAGCAGATTAATCATTTTAGAATCTTTCAAATCCTGCAACTACTCGAAAAAATCAGCCTGCCTGGTTTAATCCTGAAAAGGAAAATCAAATTTAAATTCTTTAAAATTTATGCGAATTACTTAAAACCAGCTTGCTGATAGCTGCGCCAATAGTGTTGAAATATCTGTATTTCCTGTAAGAACCCACCCATTTAACCGCACTGATTGCATTGCTTAAAAAGATTTCATCGGCTTCATGCAAAAACTCAGGTTCAAACTCAGATTCCAACACTTCAAAACCGGCTTGATTGGCAGACTGAATTACCCGGTGGCGCATGATGCCGGGCAAACAAGCTTCGCTAAGTGCCGGGGTATAAATTTTCCCTGCCTTGACCACAAATACATTCGACGATACAGCTTCACAAAGCCGGCCGGCCTGGTTAAGAATTAGGCAATCATCGTATCCAAAATTTCTTTTCCAAATTCCCGCCTGAACAAATAAAGTAGCATTTACTGATTTCACTCCTGACCAGGAATTCATCGGCTTAGTGCTTCCCGGAAAAATTTCGACTTGTAATCCTTTCGTGTTTAATTCCCTTATTCCGGCTGACAGTGTTTTTATCTGAATCAAATAGGCCACAAAGTCGGAATCAGGTGTATAAAATCCATTTGCTTCGCGAAATACCTGAATCCGAACACGGGAAGGGGAAAAAATCTTATTACGTACGGCCAACCTGCATATTTGCTCAGAAAGATATTCACCGGAAAAATGTTCCGGAATCTGCATATTAAGTGCATTCATTCCATCCAGCAAGCGCTGATAGTGCAACTCGATTTGATGAGGAAGCTGACCATCAAAATAGATGCTTTCAAAAAGCCCGTCGCCATACAGAAAAGCCCGGTTAGAAACCGGCAGCCAGGCTTCATCTTCCTGCAACATCTTCCCCGATAACATGCAATAATTAGTCATTATTCCTCTCTTTTTCAGCGATTTGGGTGCATAGATTCCATATACTTTGATTCGATGGAACCAGATAGGATGTAATTCCAGCCTGATTGGCTGCGAGGATATCACGCTCAGAATCGCCAATTAATATTGATTTTTCCTTATCTGCCTGATATTTGCTGATTAATCGGTCAAGCAAGAGAGATTGAGGTTTCCGGCACAAGCAAGATTCAATTGCTGAATGATGTGGGCAAATCATAATATCCAATAAATCAATGCCTCCCTCTTGTAAAGACAGCTTCATCCAATCATGCAAAGCATACACATCTTCTAAGGTATAAAGACCTTTAGATACTCCACCCTGATTAGTAAAAAGAGCCAGTGAATATCCGGCATCGCGTAAAGCTCTCATTGCTTGAAAGATATCCGGATTCCACGTCCACTGAGCAGGCTGGTAAATGTAATAATGCTTTGAATTATCATTCAATACGCCATCGCGATCGAGAATAGCCAGCTTTATGCGCTCTGTTCGATTCATGGGTATGGATTAATGCATAATTCTAAAAATCATCTCTTTCATTAATTCATCCGGTTCAGTATTGGATGCATCCACTCCTTTTGATTTCAAATCAAATGTACGCAGCACATCGAAAATTTGGGTAAGCTTTCCCTGAGAATAATTGGCCGCAGCAACCTGATAATCTTTGATAAAAAAAGGATTGACTCCAAGTACGGAAGCGGCATTCTTGCTTGATTTATCAGGAGTCACATGATAAATTAAAACTTTCGAAAAGTACGAAAATAAACTATTGATAACCAGGGCTAAAGGATGCTCTTTGGGATTTTTAGCAAAATGATGAATGATTAAATTTGCTTTATAAACATCTTTCATTCCGACTGCCTTCTGCAATTCAAAATTGTTATAATCTTTGCTGATACCAATATTCGCCTCAATTAATTCCGGACTTATACGATTCGTGTTTTCGGGCAGAGTCAAAATCAGTTTGTCGAGTTCGGATGAGATTCGGGATAAATCATTGCCCAGATTTTCAGTTAATAACTGAGCAGCCGGCAGCGAGATGCCAATTTTCTTCCTCGCCAAATAGTTCACAATCCAGTCGGGAACTTGATTTTCATATAATTTCTTAGACTCGAAAATCACTCCATTCTTCTCAATTTCTTTGTAGAGCTTCTTACTTTTGGCTAAGGATTTATACTTGTAATTCAATACTAATATGGTCGATTTCAAAGGATTAGCTGCATAATAAACCAAATCCTCAAATTTATTGATTAACTGTGCTTCTTTCACAATAACCAATTGGTGATTAGCCATCATCGGAAAACGTTTGGCAATATTATCTACCTGACCGGCACTAATATCTTTCCCATAAAAAACATGCTCATTGAAGGCTTTCTCATGCTCTTCCAGTACCTTACTCATCAAATACTCGGTAATCTTATCGATATAATAAGTCTCTTCTCCCATCAACAAATAAATAGGAGCGTAGATTTTATTATTGATATCTTTTATTAATTGTTCAATAGTCATACAATAGACACAAGTAAATTCTTAAAATCGAAGATGTTTCACTGAAACGGCATTATCTTTCAACTCGAGTAAGGCTTCCATACCAATTTTAACATGGAGCACCGCATAATTTGAATCTACACTTTTATCACTTTTGGATGTTTTAACGCCGGTGGAAATCATGGGCTGGTCGGTAACCAGCAGGAGGGCGCCGGCCGGAATTTCGTTATGAAAACCAACCGTAAAAATAGTGGCTGATTCCATATCGATGGCCATCGCACGGGTCTTTCCCAGATACTTTTTAAAACGCTCATCGTACTCCCAAACCCGCTTATTGGTCGTTAAAACAGTACCAGTCCAATAATCAAAGCCTTCACGCTTGATGCAACTTGAAACCGCACGCTGGAGGCTAAAAGCGGGTAAGGCAGGGATTTCGGCCGGCATATAGTCATTCGATGTACCATCATTTCGAATAGCTGCGATGGGGAGGATAAAATCACCCACCTGATTTTTCTTTTTAAGCCCGCCACACTTCCCTAAAAACAAGACAGCCGTAGGCATAACAGCCATTAGCAAATCCATAATAGTTGCGGCATTCGGACTTCCCATGCCAAAATTTATCATCGTGATGCCATTGGCAGTGCAAGTCGGCATATTGGCTCCTTCATCTTCAATCGAAGCTTGGTTCAATTCTGCAAAAATCTCCAGATAATGATGGAAATTGGTAAGCAACACATATTTCCCAAATTTCTCCAGGGCTAATCCGGTATATCGGGGAAGCCAGTCTTTGACGATATCTTCTTTTGTCTTCATAGCAAATCTTTGGATTGTTTTTGATTCTGCGACTTAGGCTGAAAACGTTTTATCTAATTCAATTTTAATATATTACGATTTAATCACACTTTCTTTTTACACAAACTTGATGGTTAATCAACCAGGCATTTTCAAGGATGATTCAGCTTTTCAAAGCTAGGGATTTCATCGAGAAAAATAAAAGTTTTTGTTTCAGGATTCATCCGACAGGCAATATGTTCAAGTCCATTTGTTAAGACTAAAACCTTCGTATTTAACTGCATTCCATAAACTGCAGCCTGGTCAAAGACTTCCTGACTTAGCTTAACGGTAGCGGCTTTGCACTCCACCAGCATCAGTGGCTGACCATTCCGGTTATAGGCGATAAGGTCGGCACGTTGAGCGAGGTCTTTGGATTTAAGAGATGTCTCCGAGCTAATCAGGGAAGCAGAAAAATTTAGTTCATTAACCAAATACCAGGCAAAATGCTGACGGACCCATTCTTCGGGCGTTAATCGCACCCATTTCTTTCGAAAGGCATCCCAGATAAATTTGCTTGTTCCTTCTTCCTTAAACTGATATTGAAAAGCCGGCAGGTTTAATACGGGTAAATCCATCTTCAGAATATCAAATATTTTTAACCAATAATTTAGGCTCCATCATTTCCTGGATTGCATATTTCACGCCTTCCCGACCGAAGCCTGAATTTTTGATTCCACCGTATGGCATATGGTCAACTCTAAATGTAGGAACATCATTAATGATAACTCCGCCTACTTCCAGATGCTGATAAGCGAAATTCATTTCGCTGAGCTTATCGGTAAAGACACCGGCTTGTAAGCCATACTCCGAATCATTAATCAGTGCCACAGCCTCTTCGAAATGCTGATAAGGCTCGATACTTACTACCGGTCCAAAAATCTCGAGCGAACACACCTTCATTTCGGTGGTTGTGTGGGTCATAACCGTTGGCTCCACATAAGTATTGATACGCTTCCCGCCACAAAGCACCTGAGCACCCATAGATACAGCTTCGTTCACCCAGGATTCCACCCGAAGTGCATTTTCCTCATCAATCATCGATGAAATATCAGTATCAGGTGATAGTGGATTTCCCTGCTTCAATTGACGGGTGAGTTCGATAAATCGATGGATAAACTGTTCGAACACATCTTGATGAACCAAGAGACGTTGGACATGTATGCAAACTTGTCCGCTATAGGCAAAGCTGCCGGTTAGGCATTTAAGCACCGCATCTTCCAGATTCAACACTGAATTACTCACAATGACGCCGGCATTACCGCCGAGTTCGAGGCACACTTTCTTTTTGCCGGCATCCCGTTTCATTTGCCAGCCTACAGCCGGAGAGCCGGTAAAGGATAGCATGTTAATCCGCTCATCAACAACGAGTTGATTCCCTGATTCACGATCCATCGGCAAGATGGAAATGGCTCCTTTGGGAAGAGAGGTTTGATTGATTATCTCAGCCAAAGCCAGCACAGAAAGCGGAGTTGAGCGTGCCGGCTTCAGGATAATCACATTGCCGGATGCAATTGCCGGAGCAATTTTATGGACAGCCAGATTCATAGGGAAATTGAAAGGAGCGATACCAGCAATCAATCCTACCGGGAAATAGCGAACCAACGCCTCTTTCCCTTTGCCGGCAGGTGTCCAGTCGATCGACAAAACCTCACCCGGCAGTCGTTTCGATTCTTCGGAGGCAACCTGAAAAGTTTGCGCAGCGCGGTCAATCTCTCCCAGGGCATACTTAAGTGGTTTTCCGGATTCGCCGGCCAGCAACAAGGCCAGCTCCTGCCGTTTTTCGCGCATGGAGTTGGCAATTTGCATCAGGATTTCAGCACGTTGAAAAGCAGGCATAGCTGCCATTTCGGCTTTACATTGCAGGGCTTTGGTAATAGATAAATTCAGCTCGGAGCTCCCGGCCAAATAAGTAATACCTGTCAACTCACCCGAATAAGGGTTTCTAACTTCCAGGCGTATTTGAGTAGCCATAAACTCACCGCCTACATATATGGGGAAATTTCTAACTTCAGAATTATCATTTAACTTATTCATAATCTATATATTACAAGTAATCAACTAAATTAAGACACCCAAAATTCCTGACATTTTGCGCTAAATTACTGCTTTTCCTTCATTCCCGCAGTGGGAGAAATCGTTTCTGCTTTTAATTTTAATATCTTTGACACGCTTTCGAAAAAAAAATCCGAGTATGCACCTTGTCCGAAAAGTTACGCTGGCCATCGCAAGCGGCCTTTTACTCAGCCTGGGATGGACCAAATTGGCTCCTGGTTTGATAGTATTGGTCGCATTACTCCCCCTTTTGTTCCTGGAAGGCAATTTGTACAAACACAAAGACAAAAACCGCAGCTACCATATTTTACCCTATACTTTATTAAGTTTTGGGATATGGAATGGCCTCACTGTTTGGTGGATTTGGAATGCAGCTCCCATAGGAGCCATTGCTGCCGTTATTATCAATACAAGTTTGATGTCGCTTGTTTTCTGGCTTTTCCATCTGAGCAAACGTTTAATCCATGAACGTGCATCCTATTTTGCTTTACTCTTTTTATGGATTGGATTTGAATACTTTCATGCCCGCTGGGAGCTCAATTTTCCCTGGTTAAGCTTGGGCAATGGGCTGGGACGTAATATTCACTTCATCCAATGGTATGAATATACGGGTGTGCTTGGTGGCAGTTTTTGGATTTTGATATCCAACATCCTGCTGTATAAAGCCATCCATTTATACATAAAATTTCAGACCACCCATGCCGCTGTTGTTCATTTTGCCATTTGGCTGCTGGTTATTCTGATTCCTTCCTGGATTTCTTTCCGGATGTTTAATCATTATGAAGAATCCGGTGAAACCCGCGATTTTGTGGTAGTTCAACCCAATATCGACCCCTATAATGAAAAATTCAGCTCCATGTCGATGGCTGAGCAGGTAAATAAAATCTTGCGCATTTCACAGTCGCAGGCAGATTCATCGGTCAATTATTTTATTGGACCGGAAACGGCTCTTCCCGAAATAATTCCAATTCAGCGCATTTCACGTAATGCTTCTTTTCTGGCAATTCGCGATTTCATGCATCAATACCCACAAGCCAATTACTTGATTGGCGCTCAAACCCGCGATTTTTATCCGCCGGATATGCCTGATTTACCGGTAACGGCACGCAAAATTCCAAACTCCGAAAATTATTACGATAATTTCAATACAGCTTTATTTATTCCCCCTTCGGGAGATTTTGAAACCTATCATAAATCCAAGCTTGTAGTTGGAGTCGAAAAGATGCCCTTTCCAAAAACGATGAAGTTTCTCGAAAAATTAATCATCAATTTAGGAGGAACTACCGGAAGTTTAGGGATTGAGAAAGAAGCCAAAGTATTTACGGATGATGATGGTTTTAAACTGGCTCCGATTATTTGTTATGAATCGATTTATGGCGAATATGTAAATGAATATGTGCGGAAAGGGGCTAATTATCTGGTCGTTATCACCAATGACGGATGGTGGGGCGATACTCCGGGATACAAACAGCATTGGCGTTTTTCACAAATTCGGGCGATAGAAACAAGAAGAGCGGTTGCCCGCTCTGCCAATACCGGAATCTCCGGATTTATCAATCAAAAAGGAGAAATTCTTACCCGCACGGATTATTGGGTGGAGGATTGTATTCGCGCGGAACTCGCATCAAACGATAAAATTACGGTTTATGTGAAGTATGGTGATTTTATCGGACGTATTTTTGGATTTACATCTGTTTTACTGATTTTGTATCTCATCTCACTATATATCATCAGTAAGAAGAACAAATTACCTGATTAGTCATTTCCCTTCTCTTCGTTTGAAGCAGTGGTTTTCCATCTCCCGGCTTCCCGTAAGGCTTTATCAATAATCCATTCCAATTGCCCGTTTGAGCTACGGAATTCATCCGCAGCCCAACGTTCAATGGCGTCTAGTTTTTCAGGGTCCATTCGGAGTACAAAAGATTTCTTTTTGCTCATCTGAACTAATTTTCAGCAATCTCTTCCGGATAATCCTTTTGGTCCGATCATCCGAATGAGATAAAATTAATAATTCGGGTAGCGATTAATAAACGGAGCCTGTATTTACAACCGGAGAAGCATCTTTATCGCTACACAAAACGACCATCAGATTGCTCACCATCGTAGCTTTCTTAGCCTCGTCCAATTCCACAATTTGCTTTTTGCTCAGTTCTTCCAAAGCCATTTGCACCATACTAACTGCACCTTCCACGATTTTATAACGAGCTGCTACGATAGCGGTAGCTTGCTGGCGTTTCAACATAGCCTGAGCGATTTCCTGGGCATAAGCTAAATGATTAATTCTGGCTTCAATAACTTTGATGCCCGCAATTTCCAGCCGTGAACTGATTTCCTCTTCCAGTTGATTATTGACTTCTTCCCCACCTGAGCGAAGTGTAAATTCATCATGCTCTCCTTCGATATTGTCGTACGAATAAATACCGGCTAATTTTCGAAGCGCAGCTTCACTTTGTACCAAGACAAACTGCTCAAAATTATCGACGGCAAAAGCAGATTTGTAGGTATCTTCTACTTTCCAAACCAACACCAGCCCAATCATAATGGGGTTTCCAATCTTATCATTCACCTTGATAGTCTGGCTATCAAAATTCCGCGCTCTCAATGAAATGCGTTTTCTCACATAAAAAGGATTAACCCAGTAAAATCCATTTTCCTTGATAGTTCCGGCATAAATCCCAAACAGCGTATTAACCACACTCTGATTTGGATTCACAACCACAAATCCTATCACCAGAAAAATTGCAACAACGAGGCCTGCAATCCATGGCAAACTCTCATAGGCAGCCAACATAAAAATACTGACTCCCAGAAGCACCAAAACGACCAGGAGTGAGAGGAATCCGTTAAAGGGACGAATAAGTTTTTCTTGTACCATGACACAAAATATTAAGTTAATTTGATATCACAATGATATCACTTTAATTTTATATCTACAAATTTATTTTCTCTTTTCTCCTTCCTCACATTAAAGCCACGAATTCCCGAATTTTCAAATCAATAACAATTGAGCGCAGCGAAATCCCGAGAGCGGAGCGATTCGGGACGAATCAATTGAACGTAGCGAAATCCCGAGAGCGAAGCGATTCGGGACAATTAAACGAATCAACTTTTCTTTTTGGGCGTTCCCCTTCGGGTCGGGCTTTCCGTTGCAAGTCCTCGCGGGGAACGCAACCATCCATCCATACCCAATCCCGAAGGGATGATGATTTCAGCTCGGCGAAGTTTAGCGCAGTGTAACTTCGTCGGGGGAAATAGCGGTCTCTGACCGCAACTATAAATGATTTTTAATAGCTTTCTGTTTGTTTAATCGTAGTTGTATGAAAACCGGATATCAAATTACTGATTAATCTTCACCTTACAAGTTGACATTTCAAGTCGTTGATTGGGTTGATATTTTTATTCGACCGGTTTACAGAAACATTGTCATTGATAGTCTGAAGTATTGCCAAATCCATAATGGATTGCAGCTATTTGCTTTTGTTGTGCCTCATGCCTAGAAACGCTGTAGCATAAGGAATTGACATTTAAAATGAGTATATTTGGGCTTAATTAATTTGATTTTATGAGAATAACTGAAAGGAAATATTTAGGCCCATATAAGGAATTAATTGGAAATGAAATCTCTCAATTGATTGAAAATTTTGACTTTTCAGAAAATCGTGGTGGATTTGAATATTTAACAAAATCTTCAGCAGTTTACTCATCAAATATTGAAGGAAATAGTATCGATTTGAATTCTTACATGAATTATGAGATGAACAAAGATAAGTTCAAGGTAGGAAAAGAAATTGAAGAAATCGAGAATTTAATTGAGGCATATGGATTTGCACAAAACAATAAGCTGGATGAGAAAAATCTATTGAATTGTCATAGAATATTTTCAGATACTTTATTGATAAGAAGCAAAAGAGGAAAATATAGAATTGAACAGGTTGGAGTTTTTGGAAAATCTGGATTGACATATATGGCTGTTGAACCTGAATTTGTTGAGAAAGAAATGAAAATATTTTTTCAAGACATAAATGATTTAATTTCATCTGAACTTAATGAATTTGAAGTCTTTTATTATGCATCATTGATTCATTTACGAATGGCACACATCCACCCATTTAGAGATGGAAATGGTAGAGCAGCCAGATTAATTGAGAAATGGTTTGTTGCCGAAAAATTAGGACGGGATTTTTGGAAAATGCCATCAGAAGAATTTTATAAAATGAACCAAGCAACATATTATGAGGCAATTAATCTTGGTGTTAATTTTTATGAATTGAATTATGATAGATGTATTAGATTTTTGGAAATGTTACCTAATTGTCTAAAATAAAGAACGAATGCACGGCAATAAATTTACGTAATGCGAAGCGATTCGGAACAAATCAACATATAATTGCGGTCAGAGACCGCTATCTCACCCGACGAAGTTACGCTTCGCTAAACTTCGCCGAGCGAGAGCGTGCCGGACAAAGTATTGAAAGCTACGATGGTGAGACAGAATATTTTGATGAAGTCATCAATTATATCTATAATTAACACCTAATCATGTACAGTATGAGAAAGCATATGAAAAAGATACTATTTTCATTTCTTTTTGTGAGTTTTTTGTTGAATTTATATCAAATACAATTGTTTAAGAACCTATCAGAACAAAAGGAAATCTCTGACAGAGAAGTGTCCTTATTAAAAAATGATATCAGAGTTTTATTTAATATTCACAAAAATATTGGAATGAAATATGATGATTACTTTAATAATATTCCAAATCATTCCAACGTATTTTTTAGCCCAATGACGAATGATAATTGTGAGATAATCTTGAATAGCTTTAGGTTGTCATTTTCAAATGATAGTTTAGTGACAAATATTTGGTATACATTCAACGGACAGCAAACTAGAATTGATATAAATTAGGTCTTCTTAAAGGATTTTAATAGTTACAATGAACTAAATTTTGAGTTTTATTAAGAGATTACCCCTCGCTCGGTCAAGCGTAACTTCGTCGGGTGAGAGGACACCTACGACATCTACGGAGGCTGTCTCCTGAGTCACAGATTTCCCGGGAAAAATTGACCGAGCCCGTCTTTGCCACTGTCCTTGGTGACTTTTTTGACTAAGCAAAATAGTCACCAACCGACACCAATTACGCTCCTAAAAAGCTGGAAAGAGGAACAGACTGCGACTTAAGGAAAGGAAGAAATGCTTTACATGAAGCGAAAACCTCGAAGAGGTGTAATGATTATAGAAAAGGGATGCTTCTTATTATTTCCGCGCGGGTTCCACTCCCTATTCAATGGAATCAAATGCCTGCAACCCGCTCGCAGGTACCATAAAAAACAACAGCTGTTAGCTCCGTAAACGGCTACACCGCCGGCAACCCGCGCCAGGTACCCCATAAACCCTTGTCATTGGTAACGGAACGAAGTAGAGTGAAGAAACTAAAACAAAGAGGAAGGAGGAAAGAAAAAGCAAAAAGGGTTTTCGGGAATAAAAAAAGAGTATATATTTGCACCTCGAAAAAAGCGCGTTTAAGACGTTCTTATGGAGGAAGGATGGCGAGGTAGCTCAGCTGGTTAGAGCGCATGATTCATAATCATGAGGTCGGCGGTTCAAGCCCGCCTCTCGCTACTGAAAATCAAGCACTTACAAAGGCAACGGAGTAAGTGCTTTTTTATTTGCAAGCAATTTGCAAGCAGATTTGCCAAAAAAGATGCAAAGTGAAGGAAGAATGTTTCCGAAATCCGGGTATCTCATGTCTCAACCTTAGCCTCAGCCAGCCTTTTTCCGATTCCTCGTCGAGCCACCAGAAAAATTATGCTCTTAAATCACAGCAATTGCTATTCTGTATTTCGAAATTGCTTAATTTAGAACCAGCAAAAAATCCGGCAATGCAAGATCCCCATAGCAGAGGAATAATAGAAATCAGTTTAGCAAAGTTCACCCAAAGCCCTTTCTCCAATTCGCTTTTCTCGAAAAGTGATACAAAGTTGCGGGGATATTCTACTTATGTGGCATATTAGAAGAACTGAACAATTAAAAAATGAACGAAAATATACTTGACCCAAACAATTCAAACTTCTTGACTGCAATTGCAACTATCCTTTTGGTGCTTGTCGGATTAGTTCAAATATTTGTTCTGTTTTCTCAAAAGAAACAGACAAGAATCGCCTTAACAGAACAATACCGGCAACTGTGGAACAGTTTGAAGAATTATTGGGGTAACGTAGTTTTTATAAGCAGGGAAAACGGCGAATATTATCAAGTTTTAGACGAAACATCAATCAACAATCTTAAATCTGAAACAACAAAACATAGACTTGATACGTAAGCGTCTCCGGATTACCCTTATAAAGATTTCATAAAATTACAGCTACTTTTTTTACTGCTTAGTCCAGCGATGTGGCAATAGATCTTCGAAGACCTGATCCGGGGCATTTGGGCTGATATAAGCCAGCTTGTTTA
>JAIPAR010000045.1 GCA_021739985.1 Bacteroidales bacterium
GGGTATCCATGGGTGAACCAGCTGAAGAATGGAATCGTCGTATCAAAATGATGACTCCTTATCAGGTTAATATGGAAATGGTACGATTAACCGGTAATCCCGGTGTTAAATTCATGCATTGCCTTCCGGCTTTCCACAATCGCGAAACCGTTGTTGGTGAAGATATCTTTCAAAAATTCGGACTTGAATCAATGGAAGTAACCGAAGAAGTTTTTGAATCGCCCAACAGCATCGTTTTTGATGAAGCTGAAAATCGACTTCATACGATTAAAGCCGTTATGGTTGCAACTCTGGGAAGTTAATTCCGCACAAGCCTTAAAATTTCCTTTGAAATACTTTAAAAAGCATGAGACTCCCTCATGCTTTTTTTGTTTAGAATGATTAAATTTGCCAAAGGGAAAGAGTCAATAAGCATGGAATTCGATTATTCATCGGTAGAACCGGAAGTTCAAATCTTATTTGATCAATTAATTCAAGCCAGCCAGGGAAAAGAAGATACCCCGGAACGAATTAGATTGATTCATCAGGCATTTGAATTAGCTTATACTGCCCATCATGGCATCAAACGTAAATCAGGAGAACCTTACATCATTCATCCGCTACATGTAGCGCTTATTGTGAGTAATGAAATGGGTCTGGGTGTAAAAAGTATTGTTGCAGCCATTTTGCATGATGTGGTTGAAGATACCGAATACACACTTGATAACATTGAAGAACTGTTTGGTTCTCAAATTGCAGGAATGGTTGACGGGCTTACCAAACTAACCGGAATCTTTTATCAGGATCGATCAGTTCAAGCCGAGAATTTCAAAAAACTCCTGATGACACTTATTAAAGATGTTCGTGTCATTCTGATTAAAATAGCCGATCGCCTCCACAATATGCGAACGCTCGATTCGATGCCGGAGAATAAGCAAATCAAAATCGCCTCTGAAACCCTCTATCTTTTCGCACCTCTGGCTCAGCGCATGGGACTGTATGCGATCAAGTCAGAATTGGAAGATCTTAGTTTTCAGTATCGACATCCTGAAATTCATCAGGAACTAAGCCGGAAAATGGATATTCTAAAGAAACCAACCTCTGTTTTTCTGGCAGGATTTCTTCCCCCTATTCAGGAAAAATTAGCCGCTGAAGGCATTAATTGTGATATCCAGATTGTTTACCGTACTCCCCCATCCATCTATCGAAAAATTAAACGTTCCGGGCTTTCATTTGATGAATTGCACGATTTGTTTATTGTCCGAATCATTTTTAACCCTAATGAGGATTATCAGGAAAAAGTCCAATACTGGAATATCTACTCAATCATTACTGAGATTTATAATCCAAAACCGGAACGAATTCGGGATTTGCTATCTAATCCAAAGACGAATGGTTATGAGGCACTTCACGTGACCGTAATCGGGGAAAAAGGTCAACAGGTCGAAATCCAGATTCGCTCGTATAACATGCATATAATTGCCGAGCGCGGTTGGGTAGCATATTGGAAGGAAAAAGGATTAAAATCGCAGGAAAGCGTTATTAACCAATGGGTTGAAGAAATCCGGAAAGAACTCGACAGTGATCAGGATGCCATGGAGTTTGTGGAAGAATTCAAAGCAAACTTATTTTCACAGGAAATTCGAGTCTTTACCCATAAAGGGCATTTAAAAAAGATTCCGAAAGGGTCAACCATCATTGATTTTGCCTATTTGATTCATTCTGAGCTTGGGAATCATTGCATCGGTGCTAAAGTGAATCACAAATTGGTAGGACGGAATTACATACTGAAACAGGGCGATCAAATTGAAGTGCTGACAGCCGACTCGCAACAGCCGGAGATTAGCTGGCTGGATTTCGCTCATACAGCGAAAGCCAAATCGAGAATCCATGATGGGATTAAAGACAATCGCCGGGCTCTTGTCCAATCCGGCAAAGACATGCTTAAAGAAGTATTGGCCGAGTTAAATCGAGGAATGGATAAGCCTGAATTCAAGGAAATGATTGAGCATTTTAAACTTACCCAACGTGAAGATTTTTATAGTCTGCTAGGCTCACAAGAAATTGACAGAGAACAACTTACGCGCTATTTAAAACGTTCTGTCCGGAACAAGCTTATCAAATATTGGCAGTTAAAAGTGATGAATCTGGGGAAGAAGTCGATTCCGGTATCTGAAAAATCAGAAACTTCCCCTCTGGATGATCCTTTTGAAGAACAACCTGAATTTATCCTGGCTAATTGCTGTAATCCAATTCCCGGTGATGATGCGATTGGATTTCTGACTGAAAATAATATTACACAAATTCATAAGAAAGATTGCCCAATTGCAACCGATTTGCTTTCTCACCAAGGAGATAAAGTGATTGCTGTCCAATGGAAAAGCATGCGCATGATGTCTTATTTAGCAACTATTAAGCTAGCCGGAATTGATAATTTGGGTTTAGTGGGGAATATCACTCAGGTTATTTCCTTTGAATCCAAAGTGAATATGCGCGCTATTCGATTTGAAACGAATCAAGGTGTTTTTGGCGGTGAAATCGAATTATACATTTATAATTCGGACGACCTTGCTAACTTGATATCCAAACTACAAAAAATAAAAGGTGTAGAAAGTATCGTAAGAATCAGTTAGTTTAGTTTCTGCCTCGGATGTGTGTAGCTTGTTGAATAAACAAGAGCATTTTCTGGAGAACTTCCGGAGCAAAAGTCTCTTCAATTAAAGCATATTCACTCAATGCACCGCTGGTAGCATGCTGCATCAAATGGTTCAATTCCGGATATGTAATTACTTCAGCCCGCTTATTCCCGGCTTCTTGTAAATATTTTTCCATCAAAGCATGATTTGGATTTGGAATAACCTGAACATCCTTCTCACCATATATAGCCAGGACTGGAAGTGAAAGTTTAACCAAATAATCTTTGGGTTCGATAACTAAAAACGCGCGGAACCATTCACTCAAAATCTGAAGACTCATCTGGTTAAGGCTCTGTTTATCGAGATTATTTTCTTTCTTTTTAGATTTCGAAAGATACCAGTACTTTTTTTGTATCGTTTTTTCGATTTGCTTTCTGGCCTCTGCAAAGCTTGCATCGGACTTAGCAATCGAATAAATTGCTGCATTCGTTTTTAATGCTTTGCGAATATCTTTTTCCTTCGAGCCATTTGCTTGCATGATAGCGCGTGTTTGCTGAATTAAAATATCATATCCGGAACTGGCCGGGCCTGCTACCAATATCACAAATGCCAAATCATCTCGTTTGGAAGCAACAATGGGTGCAATCATTCCTCCTTCCGAATGGCCAATCAACCCAATCATCTCCGGAGAAATTCCCGGATACTTCTTCAGAAAATCAACCGCTCCGGAAACATCGTCAGCAAAATCAAAACTGGTTGCCGTGGCAAAATTTCCTTCAGAAGCGCCAACGCCCCGATCATCAAACCGTAGAACAGCAATCCCATTGCGAGATAAAAAATCAGCAATCACCCAAAAACTTTTATGACCAGCCAGCAAACAATCCCGATCCTGAGCTCCGGAACCGGATATTAAAATGGCAGCCGGTTGCAAAACATTCGAAGTAGGACGGGTAATTGTTCCGGAAAGTCTGATTTTCGGATTTATACTGGGAAAAGTAATCGAGTCTATCTCATAAGGAAAAGGAGCAACCGGCATTTGAGGACGATTAAATACGAGAGGAATCAAACTACGTTTGAAAATCAAAGGATAATTTTGGTACATCTGCGTCCATGTGCCATTAATCGTCTCATTATCTTTTAATTGACCATGATATTCAGCCATCATTTTAGGGAGTTTAACACCCAGGCTATCTCGCCGAATTGAAGTTTCTTCGACCGGTAAATCAAGGGCTAACTGGTCAGGACTATCAAGTTTCACTCGATAAGCTCCTGAAAGCGAATCCATTTGTATGGTCATCCAGATACGGATTGAAGAGGAACCTACTTTCATGGAAGCTTCCCAATAACCGATAAAATTGGATTGTTGAGCTTGTAAGAAAGTTGGTGTACAAGCTAAAGTCAGGAGGATTAAACTAAAAAAAAATCTATTAAAGCGCTTCATAATCAAATCATTACTCGCATTGACCATACTCGCCGTCAATATCTTTAAAACGAAGATGCTTCGTGTATTCGCTACATGCTAACTGATGAATACTATCATCATTTAAGACCTTATTATTAATAGTTTTTTTAAATCTGGATGAAAACAAACCAATTCCATTTATAATATTTGTAAAAAAAGGTTTCTCCTGGATAATCCCCTGGCTTGGACCGTTGGTTTCAATATAACTAACCAATTCTTCACCAGCGGCGGAATAAATAAAATCAACCCCGGTATATTCACGAAATATAACTGCATCATCATCAACAATATGAGCACCTAAATACCAGAAAAATTCTTCTCCATCAAGCGACCATTCAACGTAATTATACATAGAACCTGGTTCATATTCTTTCTTTTTATTCGCCTGAGTCCAATCAAGGTACTTACTAACAATGCTATCAGCATACACTTCCTTATAATTGAGCCGGATGGTCAGTCCGTACAACAGAGCGTCCTCATTCAGGGCTAATTTTCCGGTATAGGAAGTAAAATCCACATAATTTGCGAAGCTGATTTTCGGCAGATTTCCGGGAGCGGGAGTTATCACAGAAAGGCCGTTAATAAGGGAAATCGGTTGTGAGGTTACTGGTTCTTTACCTGGAATGAGAATTTCTACCATAAAAGAATCAGAAGAAAGAGATTGCGTTGTTTTATACAGGTAATTTTCATCATAATAAAATATCCCGGAATCCTTTTCGATTTCATCAGTTATAAAGAGTTCCACCCGCTGTGCAGTCACCGGAACATCGTTAACAACTGGAGTAAGATATACCGATGCCTGGTCATAGTAAATAGAATCCTTTATCAAAGCCATTTCGTAAGCATTTCCTTCGCCTAAAAATGCCCGGTTAAGTCTTACGTATTGAGCTGTGTCTGAGCAATCTAATAAAGAATAAACAACAGCGATATCCTGCCATTCACCATTAATAGAGAAATCAGTTGAACAGGCAGCAAAACTAAGGGTAACTATAATTAATGCTCCTGTCAGTATTTTTTTAATGAGAGTGATGAACATACTTTCTACAAATTTGTACTTTCGTTGACAAAAGTATTGAAATAACTTAGAAATAAAACTGCAATATGTCATTCTATAATCAGGTACGAAAAATTACCACCCATGTTTTGTTTGAAATGAAGTTGCGCAACGAAAAAATTGCGATGCTTACAGCCTATGATTACTCGATGGCCAGGATTCTGGACGCAGCGGGCATTGATATTATATTGGTGGGAGACTCAGCTTCCAATGTGATGGCCGGTTACGGAACAACGCTGCCAATCACCTTAAACGAAATGATTTATCACGCCTCTTCGGTGGTGCGTGCTGTTTCACGTGCGCTGGTGGTGGTTGATTTACCCTTTGGAACCTATCAGGGCAACTCAAAAGAAGCCTTATCTTCTGCCATTCGAATTATGAAAGAAACCGGAGCCCATGCCGTTAAAATGGAAGGTGGTTCTGAAATTCGGGAATCCGTTGAACGAATTTTATCAGCCGGTATTCCGGTGATGGGGCATTTAGGGCTAACACCCCAATCGATTCACAAATTTGGGACGTATGTTGTGAGAGCGCGGGAAGAATCAGAAGCCATGAAACTCCGTCAGGATGCCAAAATACTTGAAGAAGCCGGCTGCTTTGCATTGGTTATGGAGAAAATCCCGGCGCAACTAGCCGGTGAAGTCACTAAAAGCATTCGAATTCCTACCATTGGTATTGGCGCCGGAAATATGGTGGACGGACAAGTATTGGTCTTGCATGATATGCTGGGAATTACACAAGAGTTTTCACCTCGTTTCCTCCGAAGATACCATAATCTATTTGCGGAAATTCAAGGTGCCGTGCAGAATTACATTGCGGATGTAAGGTCAACCGACTTCCCCAATCAATCGGAAATGTACTAGTATGGATTTTTCCGAAAATGATATTTTATACATTGATAATCATCTGATTATTGTACATAAAAAGAACGGTCAGCTTACGCAGGGCGATCAAACCGGGGATACTCCCCTACCCGAAATGATTAAAGCCTGGATAAAAGTGAAATTTAATAAGCCGGGAGATGTCTTTCTGGGAGTTGTTCACCGATTGGATCGTCCGGTGAGCGGAGCAGTGATTTTTGCCCGAACTTCCAAAGCATTAACCCGAATGAATGAGCTCATCAAGGAAGGAAAGATGCAAAAAACTTATTGGGCCATTGTCAGGCAAAAACCGGAGGAGGAAACCGGAACACTTAAACATTTCATCAAAAAAAACACGATAAATAACAGATCTTACTCGCATAACAAACCGGTTCCGGGGGCCAAATATGCGGAGCTAGACTACCAGGTGCTGGGCAAATCCGACCATTACTATTTGCTTGAAATTCTGCTCAAAACCGGCAGGCATCATCAAATCCGATCTCAATTATCGAAGATTGGTTCCATTATCAAAGGGGATTCCAAATATGGATTCGACCGACCAAACAAAGACGGAAGCATTGACCTGCACGCCCGCTCGGTTCGCTTCATTCATCCGGTTTCTAATGAAGACGTTTTTGTGACTTGTCCGGTTCCTGATGAAAAACTATGGAAAAGTTTTGAACAACTCACCAGATAATCGTCTCATTCTTTACATTTGTCGATACATCATCAAACTATGGTATTTCCGGAAAGTAATATACGACAACAGGTTCACAGAGGATGGATTGAAGTCATCTGCGGCTCTATGTTTTCGGGCAAAACAGAAGAATTAATCAGACGCCTTCGTCGAGCCAGTTTTGCAAAACAGCAAGTTGAAATTTTCAAACCAAAAGTAGATACTCGATTTTCAGAGCATTTAGTTGTATCGCATGATGAAAAAGCGATACCTTCTACACCGGTAGAAACGGCTCAGTCAATTCTATTACTGGCCACCAATGCTGAAGTGATAGGAATTGATGAAGCTCAATTCTTTGATAAATCCCTTCCATCGGTTTGTAATGAATTAGCTAACAGAGGAATCAGGGTGATTGTTGCCGGACTGGACATGGATTATCTGGGCAAGCCATTTGGACCTATTCCAGAGTTGATGGCCATGGCCGAAGATGTCACGAAAGTACATGCAATTTGTGTACAATGTGGAAATCCGGCCACATTCTCTCATCGATTAAATCCCAGCGATAAATTGGTTCTCCTTGGAGAGAAAAACGAATACGAACCTTTATGCAGAGAATGTTTCAGCCGGGAGTTGGCCAATCATTCATAAAAAATCAATCCAACGTGTGGAAAATGAAAAAATTAACAAATTTAACATTCCGTTAATACATAAAAAAAGTGAATTCCGGAACATGTTGTTAAATACTACCTTCTTGTCTTTTTTTAACACAATATTATCGAGCTAGTCTAAATAATAAGCTTAACTTGGGCTGTTTTTAGGGCTTTTTCAATAATTACAAGGCTTACAAATGCAAATAAAGTTATTAGATATTTTTAACAAGAATAAGTTTAACCCAGACAATTCTTAACAATCTACCGAACGATTAAGTTATTGTCTTAATAATTATTTAATTATGAAAAAACATTACTATTTAATCCTCTTACTGATGACCTTATTAGGTTGGCAGACAGAGGTGGCGGGTCAGTATTGCACATCCGGAGCGAGCAGCTCTGCGGATAGCAAAATCACTGAGGTGATATTAGCTGGATCGACGATTACACTTACCAACAACTCAGTTGCCAATGGATGTGAAACATATTCAGATCACACATCCTTGCCAGCCGCCAATTTGCAACCAGATAGCAGTTACTCAGTATCTGTATCCTTAGGAACTTGCAACGGTGACTACAATAAAGCTGCTAAAGTATTTATTGATTGGAATGCTGACTATGATTTTGATGATGCAGGTGAAGGGATTGGTTTCACCCCTAACAGTGTATTACCAGCAACATATTCCATTTCTTTTACAGCTCCTTTAACAGTCAGTAGTGGGAATAAAAGAATGCGTATTGTCTGCATGGAAACTGGTGATTCGGGAGACTTGATATCGAGTTGTGGCACATTCGGTTATGGTGAAACAGAAGATTACACCGTTTTATTGATGCCGTCCACTTCTTGTGATTTAGCTGCTCAATCATGGATTAGTCCAATTGCTAACTCTTCCGGACTTACATCTTCCCAACCAGTCACGGTAGAGGTGTTTAACTCAGGGACACAATCACAAGCAAACTTCACAGTTGCCTATTCGATTAACAATGGTGTTAGCTACGTAACAGAAACGGTACCTGGACCTCTTGCTTCAGGGGCAACCTACACACATACATTTGCGACTAATGCGGATTTCTCAGCAACAGGAAACTATTCCTGCATTTTCCAGGTTAGTCTTGCCTGCGATGCAAATACAGTGAATAATTCAGTGGCAATTACGGTAAACAATGCCTCCCAAATTAACACTTTCCCTTATGTGGAGTATTTTACGGGGGCAACCTCAAGTTGGACAACCGGGGGAGCATCAAACACATGGCAATATGGTGTACCAGCTGGAAGTATTATTACTTCTGCAGCTTCTGAACCTTATTGTTGGGTTACTAATCTGACCGGAAATTACAATAACTATGAGAATTCTTGGGTTGAAAGTCCATTTATCAATTTCACATCACTGACAGCTCCTATTTTAGAGATGAAACTCTTTTACATCACAGAAAACAACTATGATGGAGCTGCTATTGAATACTCGCTCGACGGTGGTTTAAGCTGGACTCAAATGGGTTATTATCAGGATCCCTATGGTCTGAACTGGTACAATAATACCTATGCTTATGGCTCATGGCCAAATATTCCAAAATGGAGTGGCGCTTCAGGTGGTTGGATTACCGTTAAATATAAAATCTATGAAAATCCTGTTTTGATGACAGCTTTTGCCAATCAAACGGTTAAATTCAGAGTGGCCTTTCGTGCTGACAGTAGCGGTTATAACGAAGGAATTGCTTTTGACAACTTCAGCCTGTACAACGCTCCTGAGTTTGATGCTGAATTACTTACTATCTTGAATCCATACGCACAGGCTGTTGGTAACACCGCTTTAGATCCTGGTGTTATAATTAAAAACCAAGGTACTAGTCCTATCACCAGCTGTACAATTTCTTATCAAATAGATGGTGGAGCTGTTACCAATTTCTCCTATAGCGGCTCTATTGCTTCAACGATGACTGATACGGTAACATTACCTTCTTTCACCACAGCTGCAAGTGGAAACCAAAGCATCAAAGCATGGGTAAGCCTTACCGGTGACCCTTTGCAAAGCAATGATACGTTAACGGGCACTTTCGCTATTCTGCCATATAGCTGTAATTATGCTATGTCATTTGATGGAACCAATGATTGGGTTGAAATCCTGGATGACACAACACTGAATTCAACGGATTATACCATTGAAGCATGGGTCAAACCTTCTTCTTTTGGCTGGTTAAAAGGGATTGTATCCCGTTATATGCCAGGTGGTAATGGTTATGTATTACGTTTAAGCTCCACTTCGCCTTATTCCAAAGTGAATTTCAATGAAGCCGATGCAAACTATACTTTATCTACTAATACATGGTATCACCTGGCTGCTGTGAATCAAAATGGAGTAAATACACTCTATATTAATGGCGTTGCTTTTGCCGTTGCCGGAAATAACCTTCCTAATACTAGCGGGAAAATTGCGATAGGTAACGACTACATGGAACGTTGGTGGAATGGCTTAATTGATGAAGTAAGATTATGGAAAACAGCACTTACTGCTGCTGAAATCAATGATTGGATGTCTCAACCGGTTACTAATTTACACCCTGAGTGGAGTAATATGGCTGCCTATTTCAATTTTGACCAGCCGGCCGGTGTTGCTTATGATACAAAAAGTAACCATGACGGAATTATCCATGGAGCACAATTTGTGGCCAGCGACCTTGCCTTTATTTGCGAAGATAATGACGCCTGGTTAAATGCATTTGTTAGCCCGCAAGGACAATCTGTTGAAGGTAATTCGCTTACCCCCGTTGTTATTGTAAAAAACATGGGTTTCAACACAATCAATTCATTAACTGTATCTTACACTGTTAATGGTGGTGCAATCAATACATACAACTATTCAGGAAGTATTCAAACTGCTATGGTTGACACCCTGACTTTACCATCTTTTGTTTCAGGATCAGGAACGAATACCATTACGGCATGGGTTACAATGGCCAATGATGCGAATGCTTCGAATGATACACTCGAAACAAGTTTTACAGCACTGCCTATCGTTTGTAATTATGCACTTGATTTACCCGGTACAAGCCAGTATGCGAAATTACCTGCCGGTCAATATTTTAGCAACAACTTCACGGTAGAAGCCTGGGTTTATAAACGTGTCAACAACTATTCCAGCCGTTTAATCGATTTTGGGAATGGTACAAATAATAATGTTTTGATTCAATTGAATGATGGTTCAACCAGTAAAGTACGTTTCTCGATTCGTCAGGGAACAACCGAACAAGCCATCCTTTCAAACACAACTATTCCGTTGAACCAATGGGTACACATTGCCTGTTCATATGATGGAGTCGCTGGTAGAATCTATATCAATGGTGTTGAAGATATCAACGGCTCGATTCATAACCCGCTACCTGTAGTCCGAAATGATTGTTACATTGGAAAGAGTAACTGGACTGGAGACGGATATGCCAATATGATAGTAGATGAGTTCAAATTCTGGAATACAACTTTACTTCCGGCTACTATTCAAACTTACATGAACGTACCGCCAAGTGCAGGTCACCCGAATTTCAATATGTTGAATTTCTACTACGACTTCAACTCTCCGGTTGAAAACCCGGTACAGCCTATATTTGGAGGAACATCACTTAACTTGATAGGTGGCTTATATTCAACCACCTCAGCTCCGGTTGTTTGTGATCCTTATGATGCAGCCATTACCAATATTATCAGCCCTGCCGGTATGGTAGTCGAAAATCAGCTCACTGAACCAATCGTTCTGTTAACCAATCTCGGCGTTCAGGATTTAACCAATGCTCAGATTTACTATACATTTGGTATAGACACCCTCTCGTACACCTATTCCGGTATTTTATATTTAGGACAAACAGACACCGTTGCACTTCCGGGTATTATGACTCCGGGTGGAACAACTACAACTTTATGTGCCTGGGTTGAAATTCCAAATGATGCAAATTCGGCAAATGATAAAACTTGCAGGACGTACAATATCATGTTGAATGCTTGTAATTATGCCTTATATTTTGATGGAAGCGGTGATTATGTAACCATTCCTGTGTCTCCTGAAACGGAACAACTCACCAATATTTATACCCTGGAGTGTTGGTTCAAACCTGAAGAGTTTGGCTTCCTGGATGGATTAATTTCCAAATACCAAACCTCTGCGGGCTCTGGTTTCCAACTGCGTATGGGACAAACAAGTCCTTATACTAGCCTTAACTTTGATGAGCAAACTGCCGGTCCGGTATTAGTTGCAAACCAGTGGTATCACGTGGCAGCTGTCAATAACAATGGTCAGCATAAATTATATGTAAATGGGGTTGAATATTTAACATCTGCCTCAGCAACCTATAATCCAAATAATACTGCTATCAAATTTGGAGTTGATTATGGTGACAGATGGTTTAAAGGATATATGGATGATGTTCGTATCTGGAAAGCAGCTTTAACACAGGCTGATGTTCAGGCATGGATGCAACATACATTAACCAGCTCACATCCTGAATATGTTAATTTGGTTGGACATTGGGAATTTGATGATTTGGCACCATCTGCTACGGATTCGAAAGCCAATCACCATGGATCGATTACCAATGCAGTGTATAAGCCATCGGATGCTCCAGTAGCTTGCGGAACGCAGGATGCCGGGGTTATTAGCTTTTTGGCTCCTGGTACTACTTATTTTACCGGTAATTACAATGCATTAACGGTTAATGTTTATAATTATGGTACAGACCCAATCACTTCATTGGATATGTATTATACCGTGAACAATGGAACACCGGTTACTTATACCTTTACAGGTAATATTCCATCCTTAGGAACTCAGGCAATCACGCTTCCTCCATTCATTGGGCCAGCCGGAACTTCTGCTACTATCATGGTATCAACGGATCTTGCAGGTGATGCAGTTTCTTTCAATGATGCCAAATCCAAAACCGTTACAGCTACAGCTCCCTATGAAGTTGCTCTGCTTAATTTGGCAGGTCCTGCCGGAGGTTGCGGATTAACCGATCAGGAACAATTACAATTCACTATTAAAAATAATGGAGATAGTATTTTGTCTGACTTGGTTGTAAGCTATATGAGTCTGCCAGATTCAATCCTTCATACTGAATTGGTTACTGATACAATTATGCCATTACAGCAATTTGTATATACTTTCAATGGAACATCTGACTTATACGTTGGAACTGGAAATGATTCTACCTATAGTTTCAAAGCATGGATTACTCTTCCGGGAGATGCTGTTGCAACAAATAATACAATTACTTTCAGTATTGAATCTGTTCATGCTTCTGATTCTCCAACAGGAACCGATACCACTGTTGTCTTTGGTTCTACGGCTACGCTTCATGGCTATAGTCCTTATACTGTATATTGGTTTGAGGAACAAATTGGTGGAACTTCCATTAATCAAGGCCAGAACTATACTTCACCACCTTTATATGATACTACCACCTATTGGATTGAAGCATCTGCTTCCATGCCTTACGAAGTAACCATTGGCACCGGAACTTCTGCGAGCGGTTTAGTTCCAGCGTATGGATTATACAATTACAGTTGGAGTAGTACAATCTATAAAGCTGTTGATATTGGAGCATCTATGACAATTACCTCTTTCTGGCTATATGTTGGTAACTCACCATCCAACTATGCTATGAACAACCAGAAGATTTATATGAAGCATACTACCAACAATACCCAACCTAACAATTTGCATCCGGATTTTGGTTCTATGCAGGCAGTATATGAAGGGAATATCATTTGGAATGGTGGTGGCTGGAAACAAATTGTACTTACCACTCCGTTTAATTACAATGGAATTGATAACCTGGAAATAGGTTGGCAAAACTATGATGGATCGTGGGCGAGT
>JAIPAR010000046.1 GCA_021739985.1 Bacteroidales bacterium
CCTGCCGAAGAAAAGGCTGGCATGCCTGCTAGTTGCGTTTTGGTTTGTAAGGCCGGGGGCAGCTGCGCAGTGCTTGCCTGGTTGGGTTGGAGTTCTGAATAAATAAAAATGCTGGCAGCGCTCACCATGGCTGCTATTAAAACCGTGAAAAGAAATTGTTTCGTTCTCATTGCTTTCTAATTTTTGTTTCCATACTTATGTCCAAATTTCAAACAAAAAACAGTTCCCTGGCCTGTTCTGTTGTCTTGGAGCCTTTGATTTAACACTATTTAACCCAGGGCAACTAATTGATACTCTTAATGTATCCTCTAATCTGCCATTTTTTCCTCATCAGGACTTTTTTTCCTATTTTTGACCCAAACGAGAACTAAAATGGCAGAAATCGGTGTAATTGTGTCCCCCCAGGAACGAAGGATTAGTTTGTTTAATGCAACTATCTTGTATCTAATAGCTTTCTTTACCTATCATGTTGTTTATAATTTGATGATTTGGCTGACGGCTAGCTCCTTTGGAATTGAGAGTGTTTTTACTATCCACAAAGTAGTTTATAATACCTTGCACAGCTCAGGTCTTTGGAGTGTTGATTCTTTAGTGATTATGTTTTTTTCAGGACCTTTTATTACAACTGTAATTGCTGGTGTTTTTTCAAGATTACATACTGTATCCCGTGCTGATGGTGGGCTTACTAAATTGTTTTACTTGTACATGTTTATTATAGGTATTAACTTCTCGCTGGGAAGCTTTGTTTCTGGAGCATTGACCCGCGAAGAAACATGGTTTGCGCTGGCTTGGTTGGAAATACCCCAAATAATGATGTATATAATAGGACTAATCTTTCTGATAGTTATGATTTACATCGGCTCCACTAAAGCCTTGTTTTTTTATGAATCCTCAGTTTATCCGAATCCTAATTCTCCTCTAAATCGACAATATTGGCTTCTGAATGTATTATTATATCCCTGGTTAATCTCTATTGCTTTTATAGTTTTGCTTTTATTGCCTGACATTACATGGTTTACCGTGGTTCTCCTGATAACTCCAATTCTCTTTTTCATCCCTATTTTTGTCAAATCTTCTTTGATGAAAGATATATTTGAAGTTCCGGGAAAGTATAATTTCCGATATTATTGGAAGGCTGCTTTGATATTTCTGGTCATAGCTATATTAATGAGGATAATCTTTGTAAAGTGAAAACCATAGCTTTTGAAAAATATCAAGGTGCCGGCAATGATTTTATTTTCATCAATGCTTTTGATCATCCAGTCCTGTTGTCTGATTCTGAAATTGAGTTTTTGTGCGACCGTCATTTTGGCATTGGTGCCGATGGCTTAATTATGCTTATCAAGGATGATGAAGCCGATTTCTTTATGCACTATTATAACTCAGACGGGCAAGAAAGTACGATGTGTGGAAATGGCGGCCGATGTGCAGTCCATTTTGCTCATGCTGAAGGAATTATAGATACCGAAACTCGTTTTAGGGCAATTGATGGATGGCATGATGGTAAGTGCTTTGATGCAAATCAGGTGGAAATTAGCATGATAGATGTTGATTCGTTGCAGCAACACTCGCAAGGTGTCTTTTTAAATACCGGCTCGCCTCACCTTATTATTGAATCGGTCGATGTAAGCACAGAGGATGTGTTGGGCATGGGTCGTAAAAATCGGCTGGATGAATCGATTCATCCGGGCGGGTGCAATGTGAATTTTGTGCAAATCCTGGCCGATGGAAGTTTAAAAATCAGAACCTATGAGCGGGGAGTTGAGGATGAAACACTGGCTTGTGGAACCGGTGTTACCGCTGCTGCACTGGCATCGCTCATTGGGAAACCGGCCGGCGAATATACCCTTACACTTCAGGCAAAAGGTGGCACCTTACTAGTAAGTTGCCATTTCCAGCCTGATAAACATCCAGTTTTTTCTCATATTCGCCTACGTGGACCTGCTCAGCCGGTTTTTAAAGGTATAATCACGCTCCGTTAAAAAAGCTTTATGAATTTGGGAAAGCGCTAAAAATCCTGTTAATTTGCGACACCTTTTATTTGATGAAATTAAGTCTTAAATGCTTGATTCCGAAATAAATGAATCATCTATAATAAATTTTTTCCTGGCAATGATTAAACTTTTTTCTGTTTTTCTCGCACTAACCAGCCTCTTTTTATTCGCTTGTAAAACCGACTCAACACCTTCTGTTGACACAAGCCTGATTCATAATAATGCCTCGGCAAACCCTTCCGCTTCTCCATCTCAGGATGGGCCCTCCATTCTTTTTAAGGAAACTGAAAAGGACTTTGGATTGATTCTGAGTGGAGAAAAAGTTATGCATACTTTTACTTTTTCAAATAATGGCAACGAAACCCTGGTGGTTACAAGCGTTTCAACTTCCTGTGGATGTACGGTGGCCAATTATACCGATAACCCACTCGCCCCGGGTCAGGAAGGTTTTGTGGAAGTAACTTTTGATTCCCGGAACCGACAAGGGCTTCAAGAGAAAAAAATAACAGTCCTTTCGAATTCGGAACCAAATCGGACAGAGTTAACGATTAAAGCAAACGTAATCGTACCCAACTAAAAACGAACACTTAACACATAAAACAATGAACTTACTCACAACTTTTACTTTATTGATGGGAAACCCGCAAGGCGGCGAGCAAAGCCCTTTCTCGATGTTGATTTTCTTCGGATTGATGATTCTGGTTTTCTATTTCTTTATGATTCGTCCGCAAATGAAGCGTCAGAAAGAATTGACCAACTTCCGTAAAGAATTGAAAAAAGGCGATAAGGTAATAACTACCGGTGGCATTTTTGCAAAAGTTGCTGATGTAAAAGAAGACCATTTGCTTCTTGAAATCGCTGATGATGTAAAAATCAAAGTGGATAAAAATTCAGTAGTTAAAGATCCTGCTGATATCGCTCAACCACGTTAGTTTATTGCCTGGGGTAGAAATGTCAGTCTTCTGGCAACTCCCCAACTACTACAAGCTACAAAGAGGCTGTTTCTATTTTTTTGAACCAGCCTCTTTTTACAGCTTAGTGTTAAAATCCGTATCTTCGTCTCGCAATGAATAAAGCCGATTTGAAATATTATCTGCATCAATTGAAAGATTGGTATAAGCGTCGAATTTTAGCAAATAGACAGCAATTACTGACATTTGCTATTTTTCTCACGATATCGGCAGCTTTTTGGTTTCTCGATATGCTCAATAATAAATTCATAGCCACGATTGAGTATCCGGTTCACTTTGTGAATCTTCCTGAAGATAAGGCTGAAACCTGTGAAGTACCCCGCACTCTGGCTCTCAATGTGCAAGCACATGGTTTTCATCTGCTGGGCTATCAGCTTACTACCGCTGTCGCTCCGCTCGAAGTTGATCTAAGTGAATATGAACTGGTCAATCAATCCCAGAATGGTTTGATTAAAGTGCTTACTACTAAACAGTTATTTAATTCAATAGTGAATCAACTTCCTTCAGATATAGAATTGCTGGACATTGAACCTTCATCCGTCTTGTTTGACTTTACTCCTCAAAGCACCCGCATGATTCCGGTGAAACCTCTGGTGAATTATGATATCTCCAATCAATTTCTGGTTAAAACAATCCTTGCTAGTCCTGATAGTGTTCGATGTATTGGACCCGCCGAAATGCTCGATACACTGCGATTTATCAGCAGTACCCCGGTGAATATCGGAAAAGTGGAAAAAAATCTCGAGTTGCAGGTTCAATTGGTATATCCGACTGCAATTCGGGGAGAAACGAAATCGGTGGACGCTTCTGTGATCATCGAAGAATATACAGAAGCAAGCATTCAAGTTCCAGTAGAAGTTTCTCAAGTGCCTGATTCATTAAAAGTTACCATTTATCCCAGAGAGGTGACCGTTAATTACCGGGTCGCCATTAGCGATTTCAGCCGGATTAAACCTTATCAGTTCAGGGTCGTTGCACCTTACAGTGTTTACGACCACACCATTCATCCTACGAATAAAATGAGACTGGTCCTGAAAAAGTATCCAAACTCTGTTTATTCTCCCTCCATTCATCCCCAACAAATTGATTATATCCTCGAGAAGAATGATTAAGCTAGGACTTACAGGTGGAATTGGTTCCGGTAAAACTTATATTTCGAGGATATTCCGGGAACTTGGAATCCCGATTTATTATGCGGATGATGAGGCTAAAATCCTGATGAATACGGATTTGAAACTGCGCGAAGAAGTAATTGCCCTTTTTGGTGAAGATGCCTATTTGCCAGATGGTAAATTAAATACAGCTTTTGTCGCCTCAAAAATCTTTGATAATTCTCCTTCTGATTCATACATAGATATTCCGTTGGAAGATGTGAATTCAACGAAGCCTCCTGCACCTGAGAGTTTGCGTGAAAGACTAAACAATCTGGTTCATAAGGCTGTTTATCAGCACTTTGATAATTGGTGTGTCGCACAGAATGAACTTATTGTCATGATGGAAGCTGCACTCCTTTTTGAAAGTGGTGGTTATCGTCGATTTGATAAAACAATCCTGGTTACGGCTCCTGTATCTTTAAAAATGAAACGTTTACTGGAAAGAGGATTTCGATCAACCGGAGAAATAGAGGCTCGAATGAAGGCTCAACTTAGTGATACAGAAAAAATGGGGAAAGCAGATTTTATACTGATAAATGATGAAAAGGAAGCTGTTCTCCCTCAAATTTTAACCATATTGGATAAAGTCAGATCCTGATGATTCTTGACTTAAAATGGATAATTTTACCCGATAAATAAGAGAATTAGTATGGCAAATTACGCAAAATGGATTGGCGGTGGATTAGGATGGGCTTTTGGAGGCCCAATCGGAGCACTGATTGGTTTCGTTGTTGGAAACATGATGGATGGGAAATCATCCGCTGTGGCAAATGTATCCTCTCAAACTACTCAGGGAGACTTCGTGATGAGCTTGTTGGTATTGATTGCTGCTGTGATGAAAGCCGATGGCAAAATCTTGAAATCGGAACTCGATTATGTGAAACAAAATTTCCTGAGAACCTTTGGAGCCGACCAAACACGCACGCTGATCCGGGCCCTGGGCGATTTATCAAGACAGGAAATTCCGTTGGGAGAGGTCTGTGTACAGATTTCAAGGCACATGGACTATTCCAGCCGTCTTGAACTGCTGCACCTGCTCTTCGGAATCAGTCAGGCTGATGGGGTCATTTCCACCGAAGAAATTAATACCATTGAATATATCCGTAAACAGCTGGGAATTAAAGATGCAGATTATCTTTCCATAAAAGGGATGTTTGTAAAAGATACAACATCAGCCTATAAAATACTCGAAATCGAACCGACTGCTACGGATGAGGAGGTCAAAAAAGCCTATCGAAGAATGGCTCTCAAATATCATCCTGATAAAGTTGCCTACCTGGGTGAAGAAATTGCGCATGATGCAAAAGTAAAGTTCCAAAAAGTGAACGAAGCCTACGAGACTATTAAAAAAGAAAGAAACTTGAACTAAGCTGCATCTTTTTACGTTTTTGAACTTGTAAATTGTTTGCATCGCTTATTTTTGCGCGGAATTAAAAAGTAACTGAAGATGGATTTAAAAGGAATTTTAGCAATTGGCGGTCAGCCAGGATTGTTTAAAACAATTAGTCAAGGGAAAAATAGCTTAATCGTTGAATCGCTGATTACGGGTAAACGCATGCCTGCATATGCTACTTCCAAGATTAGCTCGTTGGATGATATCGCTATCTTTACCTATGAAAAAGATCTGCCTTTGAAAGAGGTTTTTGCTAAAATCATGGAGAAAGAGCAAGGTGGAAAATGTATCGATCATAAAGCTGATACGAAAGAATTAATGGAGTATATGCAAGAGATACTCCCTGATTTCGACCGGGATCGGGTTTATTCTTCGGATTTGAAAAAACTCTTCCAATGGTATAACATCCTACAGGAAAATAATATGCTCCAAACTGAAAGTGCTGAAAATGAGCCTTCAGGCGAGGAAGTTGACGAAAAAACTACGGAGGAAAAGGCTGAATAACAGCCTTTTATTCTTTGTTGCTTTTTTCTTGCTCTTTGGCTTCGTTCCAATAAATGTCCATTTCTTCGAGGCTCATCTCGTGCATGGATAATCCTTTTTGAATTGTTTGAGTTTCCAGGTAATTGAAACGGCGAATAAATTTTTTGTTCGTTTTTTCTAAAGCATTTTCAGGATTTATGCCTTGCAATCGCGCTGCATTAATCAGTGAGAAAAATAAATCTCCAAATTCCTGCTCAATATTTTCCGGATTCCCATGCTTCAATTCCGCTTTTAGCTCTTCCAGCTCTTCGGCTACCTTCTCCCATACCTGATCTTTTTCTTCCCAATCGAAGCCTACGCCTCTTGCTTTATCCTGAATTCGATGGGCTTTGATTAAAGCCGGCAGCCCGGCAGGTACTCCACCCAATACCGTCTTTACTTCCTGATTATTCTCTTTTTCCTTTAGTTTGATGGCTTCCCAATTGTCCGCAACATCCCGGTCATTCGAAACTTTTACATCTCCATAAATATGAGGATGGCGATATATTAACTTGTCACACAATTGATTGATGATGCTTGTTATATCAAAATCTCCAGTCTCGGACCCTAATTTGGCGTAAAAAACAACATGCAATAAAATATCTCCAATTTCTTTAGCGATTTCAGATGGTTTCCCAATACTAATCGCTTCGGCGAGTTCATACACTTCTTCAATAGTCAATGTACGCAAGCTTTCAAAAGTTTGCTTCTTATCCCAGGGACACTGAGTCCGTAAATCATCCATAATCCCGAGCAAGCGGTCAAAAGCAATTAGTTTTTCATTCATATAAAAGAGTATTATCCTGCAAAGGTGATGGATTTCAGATTAATATCCAATTGTTCAATTTTCCTTCCATCGCAACTGTAAATTTTATTAATTTGCAAGCATTGAAATCAACCACCGATGTCGGAGAAAATAATTGTAATTGAAGGAATTGACCCAGTTGACTTGTTTGGAGTAAACAATTCAAGACTTGAAAAACTTAAGTCGTATTTTAACAAGATAAAGATAATCAGCCGGGGCAATGAAATAAAAGTTCTTGGAGAACCCACCGAGATTACCCGCTTCGAAGAGAAAATCCATATCTTGATGGAACATTTCCATCATTATAACACCATCAGCCAAAATGATTTTGAACAGTTGCTTTTCCTGGAAGATTCAAGTACGGTTTCTGCTTCTGCCCTTGATGAATCAAATCTGTTGTTCGGGAATAATGGGAAATTGATTAAAGCTAAAACAGCTAATCAATTAAAAATGGTTCAGGCTATCGCTCGAAGGGACATGGTGATTGGCGTTGGACCTGCAGGAACGGGGAAAACTTACACAGCAATCGCACTGGCGGTGAAAGCGCTGAAAAATAAAGAGGTTAAACGGATTATTTTAAGCCGTCCCGCTGTGGAAGCCGGCGAAAACCTGGGATTTCTTCCAGGAGATTTAAAAGATAAAATCGACCCATATCTCCAACCGCTCTACGATGCCCTGGATGACATGATTCCTAATAAAAAATTGCAAGACTTAATGGATGATGGAATCATTCAGATTGCGCCGCTTGCTTACATGCGTGGTCGCACACTCGATAACGCTTTCGTAATTCTGGATGAAGCTCAAAATGCTACTTTTAACCAGTTTAAGATGTTCCTGACCCGTATGGGTTTACATACAAAATTTATTATCAACGGAGATACTACCCAAATCGATTTACCTAAAAAATCACAGTCGGGATTAATCCAGGCGCTTTATATCCTCCGAAATATCCCCGAAATTGAAGTTATCCATTTCAATGAAAATGATATCGTCAGACATCCTTTGGTGAAGAAAATTGTACTTGCCTACGATTCCTACTATCGGGAAAAAGAGCAACAAACGACTAATCCGGAGGTGAAAAACAATGACTGATTTCAATTGTTATCTTCAGGCAAACCGAATCATTCATACTAAAAAAAAAGAAACGTATATGAGTTTAGCTATTACCCATTCCGAATTCAAATTCCCCGGTCAAAAAAAAGTCTATCATGGAAAAGTCCGCGATGTGTATTTCGTGGATGATTTATTGGTCATGGTTGTAAGCGACCGGATATCAGCCTTCGACGTAGTCCTGCCGAAAGGAATTCCGTATAAAGGTCAGGTGCTGAATCAAATAGCCAATAAATTTCTGGATGCAACCCGGGATATCGTTCCAAACTGGAAGCTCGTTTCTCCGGATGCGAATGTTACAATTGGCTATCAATGCGAGCCTTTTGCGGTGGAAATGATTATTCGTGGCTACCTGACCGGTTCAAGCTGGCGCTCCTATAAAAATGGAAGCCGCAGTATTTGTGGTGTTTCAATTCCTGATGGAATGAAAGAGCATCAAGCTTTTCCAGAGCCTATCCTTACTCCAACAACAAAAGCAGTGGAAGGTCATGATGAAGACATTTCCCGCGAGGAAATTATTAGTCAGGGTATTGTCTCGGAAGAGGATTATATCCTGATGGAAAAATATACCAGGGAGTTGTTTCAACGAGGTAGCGAAATTGCTGATAATATGGGACTTATATTGGTCGATACCAAATATGAGTTTGGCAAAAAAGATGGTCAGATTTATTTAATTGATGAGATTCATACGCCTGACTCTTCACGCTATTTTTATAAAGAAGGTTATCAGGAACGCTTTGAGAAAGGTGAAAATCAAAAGCAACTTTCCAAGGAATTTGTAAGAGAATGGTTGATGGATAATGGTTTCCAAGGAAAAGATGGCCAACAAGTTCCGGAAATGACTCCGGCGATAGTTGAATCTATTTCCGAACGCTACATCGAATTATTCGAACGTATTACCGGAGAAGTTTTTACCAAATCAGATACAGCACAGATTCCGGAACGAATCGAGCAAAATATTCTTAGCTTCCTGAAAAACCGATAAGATCTACCCAGGTGAAAAAGACTCCTTCTAAGGTTCAACAATCCGTTGCCCAGGCCAAATTAGTCGGCTATCTGGGACTCGTTCTGATAGCAATGGCAGTTCTTTTAAATCTTAATACCCTGTCGAATCAGTACGCCTTTGATGACGCTTCCGTAATTACTGATAATTTCCTGGTCAAAAGAGGTTTCGATGGGATGGGAGATATCCTTTCCACCTCATATCGATTTGGTTACTGGAATCAACCCGGTACCCTTTACCGACCTTTTTCATTGCTCATGTTTGCTGCAGAATATGAACTTTTTGACGGGAAAGCCTGGATTGGGCATTTCATGAACTTGCTCATGTACGCCCTCACAGCCTTCGCTCTTTTTACAGTCCTCCGAAAGATTTTTTCGAAATATTCGGTCTATTTGCCCTTTCTCATCACTCTATTATTTGTGGTTCATCCAATTCATACTGAGGTGGTCGCCAATATTAAAAGCCGGGATGAAATCGGAGCTTTTTTATTCGTCTTGATTTCTTTAATTTTTTGGTTTCAATATCTTGATAAAAATAAGATAATCAGTTTATTATATGCATTGATTGCTTTTCTTGCTGCCTTTATGTTCAAAGAAAATGTCATCACTTTTTTGGCCCTTTTCCCTTTGATTCTTTATTTTCGGGATACTAAGGATTGGAAGTCGATTTTCCTGAAATCGGCACCCTTCCTGCTTCCGATGGCTTTGTATTTATTCCTGAGATGGTTAATTTTAGAAGATTTAAATACAATTTCGAATTTATCTATCCTGGAAAATGTGCTGGCAGGTGCAGATACAACATGGCTTTACTACGCGACAAGCATTGTGTTGTTAGGTAAGTATTTACTCATGTCACTTTTCCCCTGGCCACTTTCTGCCGATTATTCCTATCCGGAAATAGGCCTTTATCAACCTGGCGATATGCTGTTCATTCTATCCCTGGTGATTCATGCAGGCTTGCTGGCTTATTTGGTTTACGGATTGAAGCACAAGCATCCCGAAGCATTTGGTTTAGCTTTTTATTTCATCACTATTTCGATTGTATCGAATTTGTTTATCACCATTGGAGCTTCATTTGGTGAACGTTTCCTGTATGTCCCGGTGCTCGGCATACTGATTTCTGTTCTCTTCCTGCTCATTCGAGTCAAAGCAGTAGTATTCCCGGCATCCGGCGAATACCAATCATGGAAGGATTTTATCAAGCGAAATACCTTATTTATTTCGATATTTCTGCTCGTCGTATTGCTTTCCTCTGCGGTAACCATCGAACGTAATTCGGACTGGAAAGATGATTTCACCTTGTATGGAGCCGATGTATTGACTTGCCCAAATAGTACCCGATTGCATCATTTTTATGGACTCGAACTACTGCAGGATAAACGAAGAAATGCACCGGATGAAGCTTCTAAAATGATGTACCTCGATTCAGCGATTCGGGAACTGAATCGGGCAGTAGCTTTGTATGATTCATATTCAGATACCTATGAGCGACTGGCTTATGCTCACATGCTGAAAGCAATGCCTGATGAAGCGATTCGGTTTTACCAAAAGTCAATTGAGTTAAATCCTACGAATTCATTGGCTTACAATAATATGGGTCAAATCTTTTTTGAACGGAAAGACTATCCAAAAGCAGAAGAGCTGTATCGAAAGGCACTTTCGCTTAATCCGAAATTTGCGGATGCTTATTTTAACCTCGGAAGTACCCTGGGTACGAAAGGCGATTTTCCCGGCTCAGTAGAAAGCTTTAAAAAAGCAATTGAATTTGACCCGGAAAATGCCAGAGCCTATTATTATCTAGGGATTTCACTGTCCAATATGAATCGCATTCAGGAAGCACAGCCCTATTTTGATAAAGCTGGTCAGTTGGATGCTTCTTTAAAGCGAAAATAACATACAATTTATATGATTCACACACAAAGATTATCGGTTATTGTCCCGGTTTATAATGAAGAAAGATCAGTCTTTCAATTACTGGAAAAATTAAGCCAGGTAAAATTGATTGGCGAAGTGCAAATGGAAATCGTGGTTGTAAACGATGGTTCTAAAGATGCATCCGAAGAGCAAATTAATGCTTTCATGAAAGCTTATCCTCAAGTAGAACTTCACTATTTTCCTCATCAAATCAATCAGGGAAAAGGAGCTGCTATTCACACAGGTATCCAAAAAGCAATTGGTGATTGGGTGGTTGTTCAGGATGCGGATTTGGAGTATGACCCCAATGAGTTTAATTTATTGCTGGACCCGGTTTTAAAAGGTGTTGCAGATGTAGTGTATGGTTCTCGTTTTATGGGAGGAAACCCGCATCGAATTTTATTCTTCTGGCACTCAATCGGGAATAAAATGCTCACCTTCCTGTCGAATATGTTCACGAACCTGAATCTGACCGATATGGAAACCTGCTATAAGTTAATGGATCGCAACATGTTGGCTTCCATTAAATTGAAAGAAAAGCGATTTGGTTTTGAACCGGAAGTTACAGCTAAACTTTCCAGAATAAAAGGAATCCGAATCTATGAAGTTGGTATCTCCTATTATGGCCGAACTTATGAAGAAGGGAAGAAAATCAATATGAAAGACGGTTTTAGAGCTTTGTACTGTATTGTTCGATATGGTATCTTCAGATAATTACCTGGAAAGCATTGCCTGGTAACGGGCTGCCTCCGTTTCGTTTCCAAGTGCATGATAAGTCCTTGCCAAATTTTGAATGAGTGAGGTATTTCCCGGCTTTTGAAGAAAAGCTGCTTGAAAGTAAACCAAGGAACTGTCGTACTTGGCCTGAATTCCATAAAATACACCGAGATTTTCAAGTGTTTGTGAATCGTAAGGGTTTTGCTTAAGGGCTTTATGTAAATACACTCCACTCATCGAAGGGTTTCCAGTGAAACGCGAATAATATTCGGCAATCTTGTTTAATAATCGTGGATCATTCGGGAAACGACTCTCAGCCAGCAGCAAACTATTTATAGCTTCATTGGTTTGCCCAGCAGTTTGTAAAGCTTCCGCTTTGATTATTTCATACTCAGAGACATGCGAATCAAATTGAATGAGGGAGTCGGCAATTGATTTTGCTGCACCGAAATCCCGCTTTTCAAGGGCAATGGTTCCGGTAACCAGCATATTATTTTTCATCATAACCCCCAAGGTGTCAAATCGATAGGCTGTATGATACATAGTGTAAGCTTTTACATATTGATGGCGATATAAGGCAATATCCCCCAAGGCTTGCCACCCATTTGGATTGTTGGCATATAATTTTAATCCCTTCTCCAAATGCTGTTCTGCTTTTGCGTACAATGCTTCCTTCTCCCGGATGGCCTGTAATTCACCTGCCTGAATAACCATTAGGGTACCTGCCACAACATTGCATCGCGCTGATTCAGAAGATGTTTCAACATCTGTATAAAACAACGTCTGGTCATCTTTCCAGGCTGTATTCCGATTGATGCTGATGGCTCCATACAGCATAAGGATAATAATCCCAATACTCAGAGGGAGTTTTGCAAGGCTGCTTTGTGTCGCATACTTGTCCTGCAAATTGAGAAAGCTCTGACCCATCAAGACTGCAAATCCCAGTGAAGGCATAAAAAGCAATCGTTCGTTTTGTAGGATTCCTAAATTGAAAACCAAGTTCGAAACAATAGAAAAGCTAATGAAATAGAATCCTAAGGCAAATCCACTGATTTTCCTCCTCATAATCAAAATTATAGTAAGTACCGCTAATCCGAGATGAACAAGCAGACTGAGCATAGGAATAAGACTAAAAATGCTTTGTTCCGGAATCATGAAGGGATAATAATCATGCGTAAGCGGGTAGGGGACCAAGAGCAATTTAAGGTAATTAATCCAACTTATGAGAATCATACCATACTTGGTTTCCGTATCAGCAAAAAGAAATGGATTATGAAATAGTTGATTGGATTCGGAGCCATTCATGATGAACCCCAGCGAGATATAGCGGAAAATAAAGTATAGGATGGCCGCC
>JAIPAR010000047.1 GCA_021739985.1 Bacteroidales bacterium
AATTCAACACTTGACCAACTTGTAGCAATAACCAGCAATCTATATTCAGTTACTGTTACAACTCAACAGGGTTGCACTTTCATGGATACCATTTCAGTAATTTACGAATCATTACCTCTTGCTTCGCTAGATTCGATTGCCTTTTTATGTTTTGATTCTGTTCTTACTTTTTTTACTAATGACACAAACTTTGCTTATATCTGGCAGCCTATGGGATTTCTGGGAGATTCAATAACCATTGATAGTCCGGGAAATTATTGGATTGCGACAACTTCTTCCTGCGGTTTGTTCACGGATAGCATCGAAGTTATTGAGTTGGACGTCCCACACATTTTGTTGCCATTAGATACATCTATCTGCCAGGGAGATTCAGTCTTTCTAAATTTAGAATCTCCTTATTCAACCTTTTCCTGGAATACTGGGGACACTACTTCATCTATTTATTTTTCTGATGAAGGTCTTTATCAAGTCTTGGTTGAGAATTACTGTGGAAGTGACTCGGATGATTATTTCTTAACACTTCAATATCCACAAGAAATTGAATTGGGAAATGACACCGTCATATGTCAGGGAGATAACATCACTCTTGGTCCACCTTATGATGCCAACACATCTTACAACTGGTCTAATGGAGAAACTAGTCATGAGATTCTAGCCAGTGAAGCAGGAGTGTACTTTCTAATTGGTGTAGATCAATGTTTTGAATATACAGATACTCTTCAACTATTAACCCATACGAATGATTTTACTTTTAGTGAGGATACCTTACAATTAGATAGTACGGGTATCATAATAATTGAGGCAGGATTTGGATTTGATTCATATAATTGGTCAACGCTGGAGATAACAGAAAGCATTGAAGTTTCTTTAAGTGGAATATATTGGCTGGAGGTCATTGATTCTATTGGCTGCAAGGCAAGAGATTCTGTTTTAGTCTTACCTTATTTGACTACTAATCACGAAGAGTATGAGAATCTCACTATTTTTCCAAATCCCTTTCAGGAAAGATTTTCGTTGGAGCTGCCAATTCGCTTTATAGGTGGAACTCTGGAAATCTTTTCAATTTCAGGACAAGTAATTCACTTTCAACACATAACTATTTCTACCGAAAACATTCATTCAAAATCCTTTGAAAAAGGAGTATATTTAATAAAGATAACATCATTAACCGGTGAAAGCTATTTAAGCCGGTTAGTGAAACTATAGCATTTCAGAAAGAAAGAATGAATAAATGAATGAATGAACGAATGAACAATGAAGTTTAAAATTCCTATGTTTGTGCCCGAATTATAAAGGATGCTACAAGGAAGAGTAATTATAAGCAGGCTGGTCCTGATTTTGTTTCTGGCTTATTTGGCCGGAATCTCCCTTTTTGTGCACGCTCACCTTATTGATGGAGTCGTCATTGTTCACTCACATCCCTTTGCTTCCTCCTCCGACCAGCCAACCGATAATCCCCATACCCAAAATCAACTTCTTACCATAGCCTCCTTATCTCATTACCTGAGTCAAGATGCTGCAACTGAAGCTTGTATTCCAGCCATTCCCTTTGTTTGGTTTGATAAGCCCATCGTAGTTGAGGAAAATGCTGTTCCCTTTCAAATTATCGTTTTAAACGGACTCAGGGCTCCACCTCGCCTTACTATCTAACTCCAGTCCCGTTTTTTCGATTTTCTTTATTAATTTTTATTCAATTACTATGCATTTCAATACTATCCATATAGTGCTGGCTATTTTATTGTCAGTATCCCAAATTTCGCTTGTTGCTCAAAATCAAACCGATGCAAATATTTTCGGCCATGTTGTTCTTCAGTCGAATCATGAGCACCTGCCTTATATCAATATCACACTCAAAGGAACTTCCATCGGTACATCGACGGATATTACCGGTCACTATTTTCTAAAAAACCTACCTGAAGGGACATTTACACTGATTGCCTCGGGAATGGGCTATACAACCCAGGAAAGAGTCATACAAACGGAAGCCGGGAAAAGCCTTGAAGTTGAATTCGAACTTAAAGAAGATGCGATTCAACTTTCGAGCGTGGTCGTTTCTGCCAGCCGAAACGAAGTAAACCGAAATGAATCGCCTGTAGTTGTGAATATTTTGAGTCCTAAGATTTTTGAATCCAGCAATTCAAATTGTGTGGCTCAGGGACTCAATTTTCAACCGGGGCTGAGGGTTGAAACAAATTGTCAAAATTGTGGATATCAACAGGTTAGAATCAATGGCCTGGATGGTCCCTATTCTCAGATTTTAATTGATAGCCGGGCAATATTTAGCTCATTGGCAGCCGTTTATGGCTTGGAACAAATCCCAACCAGTATGGTGGAGCGCATCGAAGTCGTTCGTGGGGGAGGTTCTGCCCTCTTCGGTTCAAGTGCCATTGGAGGTACCATCAATATCATTACCAAAGAGCCCTCCAAAAACAGCTTTCAACTTTCCAATACAGTTAGCTCCATTAACGCCGAAGCCCTCGATATTCATAACTCGTTTAACATCTCCGTAATCTCTGATAATTCAAAATCCGGAATCTTATTTTTTGGTTCCCTCCGAAACCGCGATGGTTGGGATGCAAATGGTGATGAATTTACCGAAATTCCAATCATCAACTCCAAAAACATGGGTTTTCGTTCCTTTTATCGGACAAGTGATTATAGCAAACTTAGTGTGGAATATCACAATTTATGGGAATACAGACGTGGTGGGAATAAGTTGGATGTTCAACCCCATGAATCGGATATTGCCGAACAATTGGAGCATCATATTCATACCGGAGGTATTCGACTGGATGTTTTTGACCGCCATAGCCGCTATAAATTCAGCTTGTATTCATCCGCTCAGTCCATTTCCCGGGATAGTTATTATGGTGCCGGTCAGGATTTAAATGCCTATGGACATACCACGGATTTTAGCTGGGTTTCCGGAGGACAATTTGTTTATTCATTTTCAAAATTACTCTTCATGCCTGCCGAAGTTATTGGTGGACTTGAGTATAACCTGAATGAATTAGAAGATATAGTGCCCGGGTATAATCGAGACCTGGTTCAATCGACTCAAATTGCCAGTTTGTTTGCTCAAAGCGAATGGAAGAACGAATCCTGGAGTTTACTTGCTGGAATGCGTTTGGATAAACACAATTTGCTTCACAATCCGGTGCTTAGTCCCAGACTTAATATTCGCTACAGTCCTGCAGATAATCTTGGCTTTCGTGCAAGTATTTCAACGGGATTCCGCGCCCCACAAGCTTTTGATGAAGATTTACATATCTCGATTGCCGGAGGAGAACCCATTTTAATTGAGTTAGACCCTGACTTAATGGAAGAGAAATCAATTAGTTACAGTGCATCTGTCCATATGCAGTCTAATTTAGGCCACATTCAGTTTGATATCCTGGCTGAGGCATTTTATACCCGCCTTAATCATGCATTTATCCTAAAAGAATCAGCATTATCGACGGATAGTGTATTAATCTATCTACGTACAAATGGTTCAGGAGCTATCGTTCAAGGATTTAATTTTGAAGGAATCATGGTTCCCGGGAAATTCCTTTCCTTCCAACTAGGTGTAACCCTTCAGAAAAGCGAATATTTGGAGCCGGAAAAGTGGAGCGAGCAAGTAGAGCCCCAACAGAAAATGTTTCGAACGCCCAATCTATATGGGTATTTTACGTCAAACGTTCAATTCAATAAATGCACGGAACTCGCTTTAACAGGCACTTATACCGGAAGCATGTATGTTCAGCATTTTGCCGGGTTTATCCAAAGCGATGAACAATTAAAGACCCCGGATTTTTTTGATTTAAATCTTAAATTGTCCCATAAAATCGCGATTAATGGAACAATGCGGATGAGCATCCAGGGAGGGATTCAGAATATATTTAATGCCTACCAAAAGGATTTTGACTTTGGACCACATCGCGATAGTGGATTCATTTATGGGACGTCAGCTCCACGCTCATTCTTTCTGGGGCTCGTAATTGGATTGAACTAAAATCGCAGCATTTGGATGAATCTTATCATCCCTTCGGGATTCGGTTGTAGTTGGTAAATGTGCGACGGACTCGGCAAAACCTTTTATACTTGATCTTAACCTCAACCTTAACCTTAACCTTAACCTTAACCTCTTCTTGCGCCCAGAAAGTTTTCGGGACGCCTTCGGGCAAGCCCTCGGCGTTAGGGATTGCAGTAGAAAGCCCGGAGCGGGGCATTCAATCCGATTCAGTGGGTGGATGGTTGCGTTCCCCGCGAGGACTTGCAAACCCGAAGGGGAACGCCCAAAAATCAGTATTGAGTGTGAGTATTGAGGAAAGAGGAAACGGTGGAAATAAAAAAAGGGACTCGATGAGCCCCTTTCCTTACTATTTGCTGGTGTTATTTCAGAAATTTGAAGTTTTTACCCGGATAAATGGCGTGTGGGCCTAAAATCTCTTCTATGCGAAGTAATTGATTGTATTTTGCCATCCGGTCGGAACGTGAGGCTGAACCTGTTTTAATCAAACCGGTGTTCAATGCGACTGCCAGGTCAGCAATCGTAGAATCTTCGGTTTCGCCGGAACGATGGCTCATGATAGAAGTCATCGAATGAATATCAGCTAAACGAACGGCATTGATGGTTTCCGTAAGGGTACCAATTTGATTCACTTTAACCAGAATCGAATTGGCAGCTTTTTCATCAATCCCGCGTTGCAGGCGCTTCACGTTGGTTACAAACAAATCGTCCCCAACTAATTGAATACGGTGACCTAATGCAGCATTTAATTCAATCCAGCCGGCCCAATCATCTTCAAATAAACCATCTTCGATTGACAGAATTGGATATTTATCGGCCCAGCCTTTCCAGTAAGCAACCATTTCGGAGGATGTTCTTTCATCACCCGTAGATTCGAACACATAGCGTTTCTTATCCTCATCATAGAATTCAGAGGCAGCAGCATCGAGAGCGATGTAAATATCTTCACCGGCTTTGTATCCAGCTTTTTTAATTGCTTCGATAACAACTTCAATAGCTTCCTCATTTGAACCCAGGTTTGGAGCAAATCCACCTTCATCACCCACATTGGTTGAATGGCCTTTTGATTTCAGAACAGATTTCAGGGTATGGAATACTTCAGTACCCATTCGGAGAGCCTCACTAAAAGTAGCAGCTCCTACAGGCATAATCATAAATTCCTGAATATCAATCTTATTATCAGCATGTTGACCCCCATTCAGGATGTTCATCATTGGAATTGGAAGCGTTTTCGCATTAATTCCACCGACATACTTAAACAGATGCATGCCGCTACCCATAGCAGCAGCGCGGGCAGCAGCCAGAGAAACGCCAAGCATGGCATTAGCACCAAGGTTTGCTTTGTTTTCAGTACCATCGAGCTGAATCATGGTGGCATCGATACCGGCCTGATCATGGACATCAAAACCCTGAAGATTTTCATTCAATACGGTATTAACATTCTGAACGGCTTTCAAAACACCTTTTCCGAGGAAACGGGATTTATCGCCATCACGCAGTTCAACGGCTTCGTGAGCTCCGGTGGATGCTCCGGAAGGAACAGCGGCGCGACCAAAAAAACCACTTTCAGTAATCACATCGACCTCTACAGTCGGGTTGCCACGTGAATCAAGTATTTCACGGCCAACGATTTGCAAAATTCTACTCATACGATATATTTTTAAAAGCTTTATGACAGCAAAAGAGGGATAAAGTTTCAGATGAACTTTACCCCTCCTATGAATTTTATGTAAATTTCTTATTCCTGTGCGTCGGCAGCTGGAGCTTTATCTGCAGCAGGAGAAGCTTTTTTCTTCACACTGCTACCGGCTCGGCGGCTTCTGCGAGTTGTTGCTTTAGAAGCTACTTTTTCACTAAGCAGGTGTTGGTTATAATCAACCAGCTCGATGATACACATTTCGGCAGCATCTCCCTGACGGAAACCGGTTTTAATAATTCGGGTATAACCACCATGACGCTCAGCGACTTTACCGGATATTTCTCTGAATAATTCAGAAACAGCGAATTTATTTTTCACCATACTAAACACGACGCGGCGTGAGTGAGTGGTATCTTCTTTCGATTTGGTGATCAGCGGCTCAACGAACGTTCTAAGTGCTTTTGCCTTAGCCAGTGTAGTTGAAATACGTTTATGCATGATCAGGGAAGTAGCCATATTGGATAACATTGCTTTCCGGTGTGAACTGGTTCTTCCTAAGTGATTGATTTTATTCCTGTGTCTCATCTCTAGTTCCTACTTTTCTGTTGTTTACTGATTTCGTGCAATCCCTTGCAATTATTCTTTATCCAGTTTATATTTTGTAATATCCATTCCGAACGAAAGGCTCAGATTGTCGAGTAATTCATCCAATTCGGTAAGTGATTTTTTACCAAAGTTTCTAAATTTCAATAAATCATTTTTATTGTATTGAACCAATTCACCCAGTGTTTCAACGTCAGCAGCTTTCAGGCAATTGAGGGCACGAACCGAAAGGTCCATGTCAACTAACTTGGTTTTTAGCATTTGACGCATGTGGAGAATTTCTTCATCAAACTCTTCGTTTTCATATTTTTCATCTGAATCGAGTGTAATTTTCTCATCAGAGAAGAGCATGAAATGTTGAATCAGAATTTTAGCAGATTCTTTCAAAGCTTCTTTAGGGTGGATAGAGCCATCGGTATCGACTTCGATAATAAGTTTTTCGTAGTCAGTTTTTTGTTCAACGCGATAATTTTCAATCACATATTTTACATTCCGGATGGGGGTATAAATTGTATCGATTGGGATGACACCAAATTCTGCGTCCACGTTACGATTTTCATCAGCCGAGATATAGCCACGACCTTTGCTAATAGTAAGAGTAATTTGCAATCTCACATCTTCTTCCATTCTGCAAATAACCAAACCGGGGTTCAGGACCTCAAATCCGGTGAGGAAACGTCCGATATCGCCAGCCGTAAAGTTTTTTTGTCCGGTAAGGGTAATCTTTACTTTCTCATCATCGAATTCATCCGTTTTCTTTTTAAAGCGGACTTGTTTAAGGTTGAGAATCATTTCAGCTACATCTTCCATTACACCTGGGATGGTAGAGAATTCGTGTTCTATTCCTTCGATTTTGATGGTAGTAATTGCAAATCCCTCCAAAGAAGACAATAAAATTCGACGGAGCGCATTTCCTACGGTAATTCCATAGCCGGGCTCCAGCGGACGAAACTCGAACTTGCCGTGTTTCTCATCCGACTCAATCATTACAACTTTGTCGGGTTTTTGAAAGGCTAATATTCCCATTATATCAATTTTGATTAATTGGTTATTTTGAATACAACTCGACGATTAACTGTTCTTTGATGTTTTCAGGAATCTCGTCTCTATTAGGGCGGTTCAGAAATTTACCGGCCAGGCTGGTGTTATCCCATTCAACCCAGGAATAGAGGTTATGACGGCCTGAAGCAATCGAGTTCGTAATCACTTCGAGAGATTTAGATTTTTCACGGATAGCGATAACATCACCCGGTTTAACGATATGTGAAGGAATATTCATCACATTACCATTAAGTGTAATATGGCGATGGCCGACGATTTGGCGGGCAGCAGCACGTGTTGGAGCAAGACCAAGACGGAATACTACGTTATCGAGGCGTGATTCGAGTAATTGGAGAAGTAATTCACCGGTAATCCCTTTACTGCGCTGAGCTTTGTGGAAGAAGTTCCGGAATTGTCTTTCCAATACACCATAGGTATATTTAGCTTTTTGTTTTTCGCGAAGCTGGATTCCATATTCAGAGCTCTTTTTTCTCCGTTTATTGGCTCCATGCATTCCTGGAGGATAATTCTTTTTTTCTAATACTTTATCCGGTCCAAAAATCGGCTCACCAAATTTCCGTGCAATTTTACTGGTAGGTCCTGTATATCTTGCCATTATTCAATTTTTTACTAAGTTGATTGATACAAATACATTATTATTATACACGTCTTCTTTTAGGAGGACGACAGCCGTTGTGAGGAAGTGGAGTAACATCAACGATTTCTGTCACTTCGATTCCGGCATTGTGAATAGTACGGATAGCAGATTCTCTACCAGCACCTGGACCTTTTACATACACTTTCACTTTACGTAAACCCAGGTCGAATGCAACTTTTGCGCAATCAGCTGCGGCTGTTTGAGCTGCATACGGGGTATTTTTCTTGGAACCCTTGAATCCCATTTTACCTGCTGACGACCAGGAAATTACCTGACCGGCATTATTGGTAAGAGATACAATTACGTTGTTAAAAGTGGCCTGAATATGGGCTTTCCCAATCGGCTCAACGATAACAACTCTTTTTTTGGTGGTTACAACTTTTTTCTTCGCCATATCACATTATTTTCTACTTAGTAGCTTTCTTTTTATTAGCAACAGTTTTCTTTTTACCTTTACGGGTACGAGCGTTGTTTTTTGTGCTTTGTCCTCTCAGTGGTAATCCAAGGCGATGACGAACTCCACGGTAGCAACCAATATCCATCAGACGTTTGATGTTCATCTGGACTTCACTACGAAGTTCTCCTTCAACTTTGAACTGTGAGTTAATAACAGTCCGAATGTTATTCAGGTGCTCATCTGTCCAGTCTTTTACTTTGATGTTTTGATCTACCCCTGCTTTCGCCAGGATTTTAGCTGCAGCACTGCGGCCAATCCCATAGATATAGGTGAGGCCTACAACCCCCCGTTTTTCTCTTGGTAAATCAACTCCTACTATTCTTGCCATAAACTAGTATAATATTAATGATTTTAATTTTTATCCCTGACGTTGTTTAAACTTCGGATTCTTTTTATTAATCACATAAATGCGGCCTTTTCTCTTCACGATTTTACAGTCCGCGCTTCTCTTTTTTACAGACGCTCTTACCTTCATGCTAATTAAATTTATTTGTATCTGAATGAAATTCTTCCTTTTGATAAATCATACGGCGACATCTCAACCTTCACGCGATCACCGGGTAATATCTTGATATAATGCATCCGCATTTTACCGGAGATATGAGCAGTGATTACATGTCCGTTCTCTAGTTCAACCCGAAACATGGCATTACTCAGTGCTTCGATGATTGTCCCATCTTGTTCTATCGACGTTTGTTTTGACATATATTACTTTTTATTCAATAATGATTCGATGACTGCAAAATTAGAAAGAATCTGTGCTTTACCATCAACAATTGCGATAGTATGTTCAAAATGTGCACTCGGTTTTCCATCTCGGGTTAGGATTGTCCAACCATCATTTTTTTGCACCACATCTTTGCGTCCCAGGTTTATCATCGGTTCGATGGCTATTACCAGTCCTTCCTGGATGAGTGGCCCTCTTCCCCGCTTTCCGTAATTAGGAACTTCCGGTGCTTCATGAAGGTTTCTTCCAACCCCATGACCAATCAATTCCCTTACGACTGAAAAACCATTCGACTCTGCATGAAACTGAACAGCATAACTGATATCACCGATCCTGTTTCCTTTAACCGCCATCTCGATACCTTTGAAGAGAGACTCTTTCGTTACCTGAAGCAGTTTTTTTACTTCCGGCTTTACTTCTCCTATTTCAAAGGTATAAGCTGAATCGCCGTAAAATCCATTCATCAATACGCCACAGTCCACTGAAACTACATCTCCTTCCTGTAACTCGTACTTTCCGGGGATTCCATGTACCACCTGTTCGTTAACTGAGATGCAGAGGGTATTTGGAAATCCATTGTAGTTTAGAAAACCGGGGATACCGCCATTGTCCCGAATAAATTGCTCCGCAATTTTGTCCAGTTCAATTGTTTTTACACCGGGTTTCAGGAAAGGAACAAGTGCAGCATGAGTTAACGAAACTAGTTCATTGCTCTTGGATAGCAGCTCGATTTCTTCCTTTGTCTTATAAAAAATCATCAAAGAACGTTCTCAATTATTAGATAGATGCGGTTTGACCCGATCTCCCTTTGATTCTTCCCGTTTTCATGAGTCCATCATAATGTCTCATCAATAGGTGGCTTTCAATTTGTTGAAGGGTATCAAGGATAACGCCAACCATAATTAATAGGGAAGTACCACCAAAAAACTGCGCAAATTGATTGTTAATACCAATTGCGGTTGCAAATGCAGGAAGGATTGCTACAATAGCCAGGAATATTGATCCGGGCAAAGTAATACGGTCCATTACAGCATCAAGGAATTCGACAGTTTTTTTACCGGGTTTAACACCAGGAATAAAACCGCCATTACGTTTCATATCTTCCGCCATTTGGGTAGGATTTACCGTTACAGCTGTATAGAAGTAAGTAAAGGCAACGATTAACAAACCAAATACCAGGTTATACCAAAAACCGGTATAGTTTGAAAATTCAGTTGCAAACCAGCTCATATCTTCACCACCATAGCCAACAACAGCCATTGGGATAAACATAATTGCCTGGGCAAAGATGATTGGCATAACGCCGGCAGCATTAACCTTTAAAGGAATATACTGACGAACGCCACCATATTGTTTATTTCCAACAATTCGTTTGGCATACTGAACCGGGATACGACGTGTCCCCTGAACCAATAAAATAGTAGCCACAAAAACCAGGAATAGTACAACCAATTCAACAACGAACATAATTAAACCACCACCTGAACTAGCGACGCGTGAACCGAATTCACCGGTTAGTGCGAATGGCAAACGTGCAAGAATACCAATCATAATAATCAGGGAGATACCGTTTCCAATTCCTTTATCCGTAATCCGTTCGCCAAGCCACATGATAAACATGGTACCTGCAGTAAGAATCACCATCGAAGAAATCCAGAAGAACCCTCCATCGGAAACGAATGCATCCGGAGGAAGCTGATACCGGAGGTTAGTGATATAACTTGGACCCTGAAGGACCAATACACCAACTGTAAGATAACGGGTTAATTGGTTTATTTTTCTTCTACCACTTTCACCTTCACGTTGCAGACGTTGGAAATATGGAATAGCCATACCCAAGAGCTGAATGATAATGGAAGCAGTAATATAAGGCATGATACCTAGTGCAAAAATCGAAGCATTTCCGAAAGCACCTCCTGAGAACATATTGATTAAGCCCAATAATCCATCGTCGGTTTGCGACTGAAGCGCAGCAATCTGATTAGGGTCAATACCAGGGATAACTACATACGATCCCAGCCTATAAATCAGGATTAGGCCGAAAGTGGTTAACAACCGTGCTTTCAGATCTTCGATTTTGAAGATATTTCTGATGGTTTCGATTAACGCTCTCATGATTCTAGAGTTTTATAGCTGAACCATTAGCACTTTCGATAGCCTGAATTGCAGATTTTGAGAAGGAATCGGCACTAACTTCCAATTTGGTGGTTAGTGTACCATTACCTAAAATCTTCACCATGGTTGATTTTTGAATCAAACCGGCGTCAAACAATACTTGTTTATCAATTTTGGTGATACCTTTTTTATCGGCTAGCATTTGCAATACTTCAAGGTTAATTCCTTTGTACTCTTTTCGGTTAATATTTTTGAAACCAAATTTAGGTACAACACGCTGGAGAGGCATCTGACCTCCTTCAAATCCAACTTTCTTTGAATAACCTGAACGGGATTTTGCACCTTTATGCCCTCTTGTTGAAGTCCCTCCGTGACCGGAGCCTTGTCCTCGACCAATTCTCTTTTCTCTCTTAGTAGAACCGGCAGCAGGTTGTAAATTCGATAAATTCATCGTTATACGTTCAAATGTTTATCATTAAATTTCTTCGACACAAACCAGGTGGTTAACTTTCGTTACCATACCTTTTACTTGTTCAGTACCTTCAACTTCGACGGTACTGTTCATTTTTTTGAGACCCAGCGCCTGAAGGGTTGCTTTTTGACGTTGTGTGCAACCATTTTTACTTTTAACCTGGGTAATTTTTAATATAGCCATTTTGTTGAGATTAACACGAAGTGATAGGATTAACCTTTAAATACTTTATTCAATTCTACGCCACGGGTATCGGCAACAGTGTAAGCATCTCTCAGTTCGGTTAATGCTTTAATAGTAGCTTTCACCACATTATGAGCATTGGATGAACCTTTTGATTTAGCAAGCACGTCTTTTACGCCGGCACTTTCGAGTACTGCGCGCATAGCACCACCTGCTTTTACGCCTGTTCCTTCGGAAGCAGGTTTAATAAACACGCGAGCTCCGCAGAAATGGCCCAATTGTTCATGAGGAATAGTTCCTTTCAGTACAGGTACGCGAACCAGGTTTTTCTTGGCGCTTTCAACAGCTTTAGAAATGGCGGTAGTAACCTCATTTGCTTTTCCGCTTCCCCAGCCGATAATTCCATTTTCATTTCCTACTACAACAATAGCAGAGAAACTAAATGTTCTACCCCCTTTGGTAACTTTGGTTACGCGGTTAATGGCAACCAGTCTGTCTTTCAGATCGAGATCTGTATTTCTTACTTTCTTGATATTTGATTCAATCATAACCTACTAGAATTTTAAACCAGCGTTTCTGGCTGCTTCAGCCAATGATTTTACTCTGCCATGATATAAATAACCGTTTCGATCAAATACTACCGTGGTGATATTGTTTTGTTGAGCTTTTTCAGCAATCATTTTGCCTACTTCGGCAGCAACCAGGGTTTTATTCAAACCAGTTTGAGCTGCGATTTCTTTTTGAAGGCTTGATGCAGAGGACAGAGTCACACCGTTTACGTCATCAATGAGTTGAACTGAAATTTGTTTGT
>JAIPAR010000048.1 GCA_021739985.1 Bacteroidales bacterium
ACTCAGCCATCACCCTTGGAAAGAATTCCTGTGGCATTTTACGGAGAATATGCAAGTATTTCACTGTGAATTGGTCCATTAGTTTATCTGAACCTTCCCTCTTGGCAACAAAATTCAGCAGAAAATTGTCAATTACCTTTTCGCTAATACTGCTGTTTTCAAAACAGAGAAGCTTTATTTTATCAAAGTTTTTATCCATGTCGTTTTTTAATGCAGCCCGAAAATTAGCAAAGATTTTTCATTTTGCATGAGTAATGAGGAAATGGCCTTAACCTCAACCTCAGCGTCCGCTCCGAAAGCTTTCGGGACGCCTTCGGGCAAGCCCTCAGCGTTAGGGATTGCAGTGGAAAGCCCGGAGCGAGGCGCCCCGGCCGGCCAGCAGGAAGATAGAAAAAGTATCTTATGGGGCGCTCGCGAGGACTTGGAACGGAAAGCCCGACCCGAAGGGGAACGCCCAAAAAATCAGTAATGAGTGTGAGTATTGAGTAGTGAAGGAAAGTGGTTTTCTAATCCTGTTTCGCTACTTTCGGAACTAAAATCGCAAATAAGGTGAGATATGCGAATCCAATTACCGGAACCCAATACGATGAGGTGATATTCACCATGTCGGCGATTTTACCTTGTAAGGGTGGTAAAAAGGCTCCCCCTAATATCATCATAACCAAAAATGCAGAGCCTTGAGAAGTGAATTTTCCCAAACCTTGTAAGGATAGTGAGAATATAACCGGCCACATGACCGAACAGAATAATCCGCCGCTTACAAAGGCAAAAACGGATACGGAACCGCTGGTAAACATTCCTGTTAGCATGGCTGCAACACCCAGAATACCAAAGATTTTCAAGGTTTTAGCGGGTTGATCCTGGCCCATATAGAATCCTGCAATCTGAATGAGAATAACCCCGGCATAGGGTAATATTTTAACGATATCGGCAGATTGAACACCAGCCAACATATTGGAACCTAAAATAACCAGGAAAGCAATGTAAGGGACAATTATCAAGGCTAGCTTTTTCCCTTTCGAACTTAAGTTAAAGACGGAAATAGCACCGGCCCAACGGCCAATCATCAAGGAACCCCAATACAAAGAAATAAGCATCGGTGTCATCGCTGACCAAAACCCATCTACTTCTTTTTGCTTCAATAAGCCCACATAAGATTTGAAATCCGAATCCGGGTGAGTGGTGAAGTAATCGCGAAAATCAAGAAACTTCAAATATTCTCCCAGGTTGCTTTGAATAGTAACTTCGGTTCCCACATAGGTGAAAATAGCAAGCATCCCCAACACCAATTGCGGATATTTAAAAGCGCCCCATCCTTGGGCATTCTTTTTCGAGAAATAAATGGCACTTAACATCCCAATAACCAGCGTACAGATTCCCAGCAGCATCAGCCATAAAGCCGTTGAACTGTGATGGTCAACGTTTTCGCCGGTATTCTTATGGAAAATTAAAGCCAGAACGATAACCAGGACGACCGTAATACCTGAGATAAGGGTGGTAGCTTTGGATTCATTTTCAATAGTAGCATCGAAACGATTATCCGGAAGGCGTTTGGAAAATTTAAATAAGCCGGCAGCCAGCAGGAATGCTAATCCAATAATTACATACAGCCACTCAACCGTCGATAAGCTCAAACTTTTAATGAGCGATTCATCCAACGTGGTTGTGCCAAGTAAAGCCAGCGCAAAAATGATTGGGCCGATGGTTGTTCCAAATGAGTTAATTCCACCCGCCAAATTGAGTCGGTTTGAGCCGGTTTTTTCATCGCCTAGGGAGATGGCAAAAGGCTGAGCTGCTGTTTGTTGCAGCGAAAATCCAAGTCCAATAATGAAAAGAGAAGCTAAGATATAAGCAAAAGTATTGGAGGCCAGGGCAGGGAACATCAAGAATGCTCCAACTACGGAAATCATTAAACCATAGACAATTCCGTTGCGATATCCCCACGAATTCAGGAAATCTTTTTTCATCCCTACCGAAATGATAAACAGGAGAAATGCGCCAATATAGTAGGCAAAATAGAAGGCTGAATCGATTAGCTGAGACTGAAATTGCGATAATTCAAACTTCGATTTGCAAAATGGAATAAATACTCCATTGCTGGCAGCAATAAATCCCCAAAAGAAAAACACTCCGACCAGCGTAAAGAGGGCCGAATAGTTGGTAGGTTTCTGTGTGTCCATGAATTTGTTGTGTTATATTCGATAAATCCCGTAAATATTGCAAAAAAAAGAATGGCTGATGTTTAATCAGCCACTCTTTTTTTACATTGTATAAAGGTATTTATCAACCAGTTTTTTGATTTCATCGTGATTTCCCAGGAGCTTATCGCTGAGCCCTTTATCGGCATAAGCCTGCAATTTAGCTGCCACTGCATCAATCGTTCCGGTGGGGAAAACTCCATCTTCTTCGAAAATGCTTCTCATTTCCAACAGTTTAAGGGCTGAATCATGACAGCTGGTTGGTAATTCTTCCAAATCATTCAGTTTATCTTTGAAGTTTTCACTGAAGATATTGCCGCAAGCATATAGTTTTTCAGATAGTTTGAGGGCATGTTGGTCTTGTTTTAAGCCATGCAGCACTGACATGATTAAGCCTGCAACGAGGAAGTACAAATTCGCTGAGCCATCGGGAACGCGGAATTCAAAGGTTTGCTTCATCGAGAAGTCGAGCAGGGAAACCGGCTCGAGTGGATTTGCATGGCAAACCATTTGATTGCCGTTGTTAATCCATCCCAGAGGCACACGTACTAAAGCGGAGCGATTACGGTCGCCCCAGCAGATATAGGTAGGAGCTTCCTGATGCGGAACCAGTCTCAGGTACGAAGTTGGATTCGTGTTGCCAAAGGCTGTCAGGGCGCCGGCAGTCATCATTAAACCACCAATCATTTTTCGGGCTGTATCGCTTAGTTTACCGTTTTCAACCATCACATTGCGACCTTCATCAACAGCCTGCATATGAATATGCAGTCCGCTTCCGGCTTTTCCAACTGTGATTTTAGGAGCAAAACTAATCGTTACCCCATAACGCATGCTCAACATCCTTAGAATCCATTTCGCAATAACTAATTGATCAACAGCTTCTTCCGGATTAACAGGCAGGAACTCAATTTCCTGCTGCTCATACAAATGAGTATCTGTACTAAAATTCCCTACCTCAGCATGCCCGTATTTGATCATCCCTCCACATGAAGCAATCAATTTCATCGCTTCTTTGCGGAAATGTTCCCATTTAGCAAAAGGCTCCGAAGAATGATATCCTTTTTGGTCCGGAGTTACATATACATCCTGTTTTTCGCTGATGACGTAATACTCCAGCTCACCCATCGCCTTATATTCATGTCCTGTTTCTTGGCGGAATTTCTCATTGGCTTTGCGAAGGATATATTCCGGGGAACTTTCCAGCGGTTTACCTTCATTGGTGTAAAAACCACATAAAATATCGAGAGTAGGAGTCGTTTCAAAAGGATTTACATAAGCGGTGCGATATTTCGGAAGCAAATATAAATCACTCGACCCGGCCTCAATAAAACTAAATAGGCTGGAGCCATCAACCCGCTCTCCCGTAATTAATAAATTCTCCAGGTGTTCTTTGTTCAGAATCACAAAATTTAAAGTCTTCAGTTGTCCATCATCGGCTACATACCGAAAATTAATCATCTGAATATCTTTTTCCTGAATGAAACGGATTATATCCATCCTCGTAAATTCAGAAGATGGCTTCCGTAAATGCTTTACCAAAGGATTTGGACTAAAGGCTATTTCATTATCACGCATTACTCGCATATCGTACGATTTTATTGAGAACAAAGCTAGTTTTTATTTACTCGGCTGGTATTTGAGAGAATATGTTTGACAATACTAATTTTATGCGCTTAAATGCGTTTATCTCAAAAACTTGTAGTTATTTTGTCCGGTCTTTTCTTAAAGATTTTATGAAGATAATTATTGCAGGTGCAGGCGAAGTAGGAACGCTGTTGACTAAAATGTTAAGTCAGCAAAATCATGAAATAGTAGTAATTGACCCCAGCGTGGATCGATTGCAATACATTAGTAATCACTATGATGTGACTACTTTGCATGGCGATTCGGATTCGCTTGAATTGCTTCGCGAAGCGGGAATCAAAAAAACCGATTTGCTCGTAGCCGTAAATCCAAACCACCAGTTGAATATTATTTCCGGAATATTGGGAAAAAAACTCGGCGCTCGCAAAACTATTGCCCGAATTGATAATGATGAATACCTCTATCCGAAGAACAAACAGTATTTTTTGGAATTAGGAATTGATTCCCTGATTTACCCGGAGAAACTGGCTGCCAATGAGGTTATTAATCTCCTTAGCCAAACCGGTACAACGGAAATGGTTGATTTTTCCGGAGGTTTGCTTTCTCTGTATGTTATTAAACTGGATGAAAACGCTCCTATTATCAATCATACCCTGGAAGAAGCGCTACGGAATTCTAAGAACTTCAATTACCGGGCTGTGGCAATTCACCGGAGTGGACACACGATTATTCCCCGTGGCTCGGATGTTTTTCATGTGGGTGATTTAGTACACGTCATTACCAATAAAGAAGGAATTCCTACCTTGATGGAATTCTCCGGAAAGAAAAAGGTGGAATTGAAAAATCTGATGATTATCGGAGGCTCCCGGATTGGTCGAAGAGTGGCCAAAAAACTTCAATCTCAGTTTACCATTAAGATGATTGAATACGACAAAGATCGCTGCTACCAGCTTTCTGAAGAGCTGCATAATACCTTGATTATTAATGCAGACGGCCGGAATATGGACTTATTGATTGAAGAAGAAATCCAACGGATGGATGCATTAATTGCCGTAACGGGTCACTCCGAAACCAATATCCTGGCCTGCCTGGCTGCTAAGCAATTTGGCGTTAAAAAAACAATCGCTGAAATCGAAAATATCGATTACATCGATTTGGCTGAAAATATTGATGTGGATACCATTATCAATAAAAAATTGATTGCTGCATCCCATATTTATTCGTTTACGCTGGGAGATGAAATTCGCTCCGTAAAATGCCTGACAGGTACTGATGCCGATGTGCTGGAGTTTGTTGCTAAACCTGGTTCTAAAATTACACGAGCTCCTATTCGCGATTTGGATTTTCCATCCGGTGCTATTATTGGCGGTGTAATTCGTGGCGATCAGGTTTTTATTGCCAAAGGTGATACCCAGGTACTTGATCATGATATTGTCGTTGTCTTTTCCTTGCCCATTGTAGTACAGAAAGTTGAAAAATTCTTTCAATAGCAGATTATGGAGTATTTACTGGATGATATTGCCCGTATCGTCAAGGGGAATTTCCTGAAACGATCGAATCCGGTAGTGCAAACCTTGCTTACCGATAGCCGAAGTTTTGTAGATTCAGAAACCAGTTTGTTCTTTGCTTTAAAAGGGCATCGCCAGGATGGACATTCCTTCCTGGAAGATTTATACAGGCGCGGGGTTCGGAATTTTGTGATAAGCCAGCCTGTTTCAAACTTTGAGGCGCTGAGCGAGGCTAACTTTATTCAGGTTAACGATACGCTGAAAGCTTTGCAAATGTTGGCTGCCTGGCATCGTAAGCAGTTCTCGGTTCCGGTTATCGCAATTACCGGCAGCAATGGAAAAACTGTTGTCAAAGAATGGCTCTATCAATTGATGGAGAAGGACAGGCATATCGTTCGAAGCCCTAAATCTTACAATTCACAGCTTGGTGTTCCGCTTTCCGTTTGGAATATGAATGATACCCACGATTTGGCTATTTTCGAAGCAGGTATCTCCAAAGTTCGCGAGATGGAGCACCTGAAAGATATCATCCAGCCTACCATTGGAGTTTTTACAAATATTGGAGATGCCCATCAATCTAATTTTATCGATTATAAGCACAAAATCTCCGAGAAACTAAAACTCTTCGCCGATTGTGAGGTGCTGATTTACAGTAAAGACCATAGCCTGATTGATAGTCAAATCAGTAGCAGTCCGATTTTTGAGGATACTCATTTGTTTACCTGGTCGAAAAAATTTCCGGCTGATTTATTCATCACCGAAATCAATAAGCAAGATTCCGTCACACATATTAAGGCTAAATATAAACAGCAAACAATACATATTTCGATTCCATTTTCGGATGATGCCAGTATTGAAAATGCAATTCATTGCTGGGCCGTCATGCTGATTATCTATCAACAAGAGGATTTTCAGGAGCGTTTTATGCAGCTGAGTCAGGTTGCGATGCGGCTTGAGCTTAAAGAAGGACTGAATGGCTGCACGATTATCAATGATGCATACAATTCCGATACAGGCTCCCTGAGTATCGCGCTGGATTTTTTAAATCAACAACATCAACATACCCAGAAAACTCTGATTATCTCTGATATTCTGCAAAGTGGGAAGGATGAAGCCGGCTTGTATAAAACAGTGGCTGACCTAATTCATAGCAAGAAAATCAACCGGATTATTGCCATCGGAGATTCAATCAGTCGTAACGGATATTTCTTTAAAGACCCGATTAGCTTTTATCATTCAACGGATGATTTTTTATCCAAATGGAATAAAAATGATTTCAAAAATGAGGCAATCCTGTTAAAAGGGTCCCGTGCATTTGAGTTCGAAAAGATATCCGTGGCACTTCAGCATAAATTGCATACAACAGTTTTGGAAATTAATTTGAATGCAATCATTCATAATCTGAATCATTTCAGAGCCTTGCTTAAACCAGCTACGAAAATCATGGCTATGGTTAAAGCATTTTCCTATGGAAGTGGTACGTATGAGATTGCTAATGTATTGCAGTATCATAAGGTTGATTATCTGGGAGTTGCCTTTGTTGATGAAGGTGTTTCACTGCGCCAGGCCGGAATCACGATTCCAATTATGGTGATGAATCCTGATGCTCAGGCTTTTGAAACCATGATTGAATATCACCTGGAACCCGAAATATACAGTTTGGCTATTTTGGAAGATTTTTATCAGTCGGTACTTCGGTTTAGCATGGAAAATTATCCAATTCACCTCAAATTAGAGAGTGGGATGAACCGATTAGGTTTTAATGAAGATGATTTGCCTGCTTTAACAGCGAAGTTGAGTGGGATGAAATCGATTACTGTTCGCTCTGTCTTTTCACATTTGGCTGCATCGGATGAGGAACGACTCGATGATTTTACGAATTTGCAGTTCGAGCGATTCGATGCTATGTGTAATTCACTTTCCAGTTCCATCATACGTCCTTTCATGCGGCACATTCTAAACTCTTCCGGAATTGAGCGTTTCCCGGAACATCAGCATGAAATGGTACGATTAGGCATTGGTTTATATGGTATTTCGAATGATCAAACAGCCGGTTTGATGAATGTATCCCGACTAAAAACCCGTATATCTCAGCTCAAAAAAGTACCTAAGAATGAAACAGTCGGTTATGGAAGAAAAGGAGTGCTTACCCACGATAGCCTTATCGGAATTATTCCGGTTGGGTATTCGGATGGCCTCGATCGACGCCTGAGTAATGGATTGGGTCGCGTGATGGTGAATGGCATGCTGGTTCCAATTGTTGGTAATGTTTGTATGGATATGTGTATGGTCGATTTAAGTGATTGTCCTGCACAGGAAGGTGATGAAGTGATTATTTTTGGCGAAGAATATCCCATCACCGAAATGGCAAACATCCTGGAAACAATTCCGTATGAAATCATGACCAGCATTTCAAAGCGGGTTAAAAGAGTGTATTTAATGGAATAATGGTGAAACAAATCTCGGCGGTAATTATATGTCATAATGAAGAAGAAAATCTTCCCCGTTGCCTCGCTTCTTTGGCGGGATTGGCGGATGAGATTGTTGTAGTTGATTCTTTTTCGGATGATCAAACGCCGGCCATTTGCCGGGAAGCCGGGGTGCGTTTTTTTCAGCGGGAATGGACCGGCTATTCAGATGCTAAGAATTTCGGTAATCAACAAGCCGCTTTTCCCTTCATTTTTTCAATAGATGCAGATGAAGTTGTTTCGGAGACTCTCAAAGCTTCCCTGCTCGCCGTCAAAGAGAACCCGATTGCACGTGTATATTCGATGAACCGACTTACCAATTACTGCGGGAAGTGGATTAAGCACGGAGGCTGGTATCCCGACCGGAAAGTTCGTTTATGGGAGCGTGATTTTGTTAAGTGGGAAGGCAGTGTTCATGAGATACCTGTTATGGCTGAAAATGTTTCCATTCAACATATTTTCGGTGATTTACTGCATTATAGCATTCCTTCCCGAGAGGTACATCGTCAGCAAATCGAAAAGTATTCTTCTATTTGGGCAAAGGATGCCCAAGGAAAAGGAAGGAAATCCTATTTGCTAAACTTGATACTCAAGCCTGTTTCACGTTTTATCAGTACCTACTTGCTGAAACGCGGATTTCTAGATGGAAAAGAAGGGTTTCGAATTGCCCTGATGTCAGCTTTTGCTGTTTATTTAAGACATACTAAGCTGCGAAAATTAAATCATACAAATGGAAAAGATGTCTAGCCCCTTTTCCATAGTTCTCATGAATACCACAAAAGCCTGGGGAGGAGGTGAGAAGTGGCATTTCGAAACTGCCCTCAATCTCCAGCTTCGGCAAATTCCGGTGTGTGTGCTATGCGCTCCCGGCAGTGAACTGGAGAAACGATGTCAACAACAAGGAATTCAGACCTTTGCTGTGAAGATTGGCAATTGGTCCTATCTCAATATCCTGAAGATTTTTCGCCTCTCGAATTGGCTCCGGGAACATCAAGCGCGCATCCTCATTGTAAATTCATCGCCTGATTTCAAAGCGGGTGGAATTGCAGCCCGGCTGGCTAGATTGGAGCAGATAATTTATCGTCGTGGAAGTGCAATCCCATTGAAGAATCATCTGGTAAACCGCCAATTATTTCAATACGCGATTAGCGGGGTGTTGGCAAATTCTCAGGAAACCAAACGTACGATCAATCAAAATTATCCTTTCATCGCTGAGGATGCTATTGAAGTTATTTACAATGGATTAGATATAGAATCATTACAGGAAAATCAATCCGAACCTCTTTTCCATCATCCTGAGAATTGCCTGGTCATTGGTAATGCAGGTCGATTAGTGGAGCAAAAGAATCAAAAAGATTTGATTGAGATGGCTCGTGTTCTGGTGGAGAAAAATATATCATTTAAACTTATACTAGCCGGGACTGGTCCTTTGGAATCCAATTTAAAGGAATTAGTTAAGCAATACAGATTGCAGGACAGCGTAGTATTTCTGGGTTTTGTGGAAGATATGCCCGCATTTTATAAAAGCTTGGATATCTTTGTCTTGAGCTCAAAATGGGAAGGGTTTGGTTATGTACTGGCTGAAGCCATGTTTTACAAAGTTCCTGTAATTGCTTATCCTCTTAGTTCAAATTCAGAATTAGTCATTCATGATAAAACCGGATTGCTAACTTTAGGAACAAAACCACAAGAGCTTGCTGACTCATGCGAAATGCTTGCTAATAATACATCCTTAAGGCTAAAAATGGGTTTGCAAGGGCATGAAAGAGTATTGACTACCTTTAATCAAAAAATCAATTTTGAAGCATTCCTGCGCTATTTAGGTCTGGCCAGGTAGTTAATACAAAGCAAAAAAAAAGCTGCCCGGTTTGAGCAGCTTTAAATTCTAATAATTCAGCGGGTTAATCCAATATGATTAGTTTGACATATTGATAAGTTTTTGTATCAAATTCAAGATACAGCAGATTTACTCCAGCTGGAAGTTCCTTCAATTCAAAGGATGCATTTGGAGCAACTTTCGTAGCATAATCGTAAATTAGTCTTCCATTCAGGTCATATAGCTTAATGCCATTTAAAGTCTGCTGGCTAGCATTGCTGATGGTTACAATTCCGTTTTGAGAAGGATTTGGGAAAATCTGAACTTGATTGAACAGGTTTAGATCATCAATTCCAATCGTTTTGTCAAGAATGCGGATTGTATCGGATACTGTACAATCTTTTGAATCTGTCACATAAATAGTATATAAACCGGGGCATAGATTTCCAACATTATAGGTGGTAGAAGCTGCCGGGTTATTCCATAGATACGTATAAGGTGCTGTCCCGCCGGAAACTCCTACTGCTGAGGCGAACCCATTGCATTCTGTTGCACTGGAGGCATCATTTGAAATGAATGAGAAGTCAATAAGGGTTGGTTCCAGTATAGTAAAATTTTTCACTACCGAACATAATGCAGCATCGGAAACGGTAACTTGATACACTCCTGCACAGATGTTATTAACAATAGGCGAGCTGGTAATTCCAATACCAGGAATGGACCACTCGTAATTATGAGGTGTTATTCCAAACAAAGGAGCAACGGTAATCTGGCCATCGCACAGGCTATAGCAATTTGCCGGCTGGGTAAAAGTATTCGCTCCGGAGAAATTAGAAATACTGAAAATAACCGTGTCTCTGAATGTATTGTTACAAACATCGGTAAACTCAACCCAAACCAAATTGGCGCCTGTTACCGGTGTAAAACTAATTCCGCTAGTGGTGGAGCCATTGCTCCATTCATAAGTTACGGTATTATTAACGGAAGTATTTACATTGATATTGGTTGGAGCCGCAATTCCACACCAGGCTGTTTGAGTATTGCTGATTTGACAAAGATTTAGGGCTTCAGGGGCTGTAATGCTAAAGGTTTTGGGCACAAAACAGCCTCCGTCATCAGTAATTGTAACTGCATAATTCCCAGGGCATAAAGAGTTAATACTATTTTGACTCGAATTTCCCATGCCTGCGGCATCCCAGGTGTAGGAAATCGGGCTGATTCCACCAACCGGAAGGATAATAACGGATCCGTCACAGGAATTATAACAAGAAGCTGGAGCAGTATTAACCGTAGCATTAACCAAGGTAGAAACCACTATATGTATTTGATCAACTTTGGAGTTACCGCAGTTATCTGTCATGGTTACGGTATATAAATTATTTCCAAGAGTTGGCACGATACTGGCATAAGAAGTTGTTGCTCCGGTGCTCCACTGATAATTTACAGCTGTAATGTTCGTTGTAGTTTCAATAGACAAGGAAGAGGGTGGAGTTACACCGCAAAACAGCGTGTCTGTTGTTGTAATATAGCTAAGAGCCGGACTAAAAGCTTCAGGTTGCTCGATGACGAAAGATTCCGTGAAATTGCATCCGGAGGCATCAACAAAATTAACAGTAAAAGTATCTGCACATAAGGTATTGCTGTACCCGGTCGTACTGAACCAGGATCCATGATTCTCGGAGCCCCAGTAAAATTCAAAAGGAGGAATCGAATTGGAAGGAATTAAGTTCACTATTCCATCACAGTAATTATAACAACTTGTTGGTTGAAAATTTAAGTTTGAATTTGCAATCTCTGAAAAATAAACATGAATCGTATCACTAACCTTAAATCCACAATAATCCTTTATATCAACGTAGATGGGAGTAATTCCAGGATTGATTGAATAGGTTTGACTGTTGGTGGATGCAGTTGCCCCATTCCAGGAATAGGTTACTTGTGGGATATTGGCTGTTGCTGTAAAGGTCAAATCTCCAGGGTCTGTGCAGAAAATCGTGTCAGCAGGAAGAATGCCGGAAGATGGACTTAGTGCGGTTTGAGGTTGGTTGATAATGAAATTTTGATGAAATTCACAGTAGGAGCTATCTGTCACTGTAACAGTATAATAACCATAGCATAAATTGTTCAAAGTTCCCAGAACGGTGTTTGGCATGTTGGCAACTCCCGACCATTCAAAATAGCGTCCGGGGGTTGGCCCAATCGATACTGGGTTTGCAGTAACAGTTCCATTACAGGCTGCATAACATAAGGCGTCTGTTTTCGATACATTTAATCCTGATAAATTTGAGACTCCAACGGTTATTGAATCAATCAAGGAGTTGCCACAAATATCGGATATTTCAACCCAATAAATGCTGTGGTGTCCTGCTGAGGGAGGTATAACCGTAATGACACTGTCTGTTGAACCGGTATTCCATAAATAATTAATAAACCAGGCTGGGTGGCTTACACAGGTAGAAATAATATCATAGGTAGGAGGAGGAACTAAGCCGCAGAACATCGAATCGGTGTTGATAATTCCAGCTTTAAACTCTTTATAATCATATATGGTGATGGTGTCACTAGATGGTGATGGGTTGCAAAAACATCCTGCCATGATGCTGATAATAAAAGTTTCGGTTGGTTCAACTAACCCTTCGTGGAAAACAGTATATTCAATAGTATCAGCAATTACACCAATTGGAATAGTAATCACACTGGGGAATAATGTAAGGTCAACTCCATTAGTGGCCGTACCTGAGAAGGTTAAGTTGATTACTGCCGGAAAGGATAGGTCTGTGGTGTCTGAACGTTGGAAGACATAATAGCTGGTACATCCTTCGTATAAGTCATTTTGTGTTCCTGTTGGATTGATATTGTTAAACTCAACGGATGTCCCATCTGTAAAAGAGCCTGCTTCCAGAAATAC
>JAIPAR010000049.1 GCA_021739985.1 Bacteroidales bacterium
AAAACAAGTCAACTTCTTCCTTTAGCTTTAAGTTTAAGACCGGTCTTAAATGAAGCTCGCCGGTGGCAATATGTGCGTAGTAAACGCATGATTTCCCGTATTTGGCCAGAATTTCATCAAACTCCCGGATGTATTCCGGCAGATCTACCGGGCGAACAGCAGTGTCTTCAATCAAAGGTACGGGTTTCGCGTCGCCCGGCATATTGGTCAGCACGCCCAAGCCGGCTTTGCGCAGTTCCCAAACCTGCTTAATTTCGCTTCCGCGAAGCACCGGAAAAGCAAAGCCATAGCCGCTTTCCTGCAGTGACACAATCGACTGTTGCACTTTTTGAAGCAAAACGTCTGCATCCTGCTCAGCAAACTCAACTAACAATAATGCGCCCGGATCACCTTCAATAAAAAACCGGTTTTTATTCTGTTCAATATTTCCTTTGGTTAAATCCAGAATGGCCTTATCCATTAATTCAACGGCAACCGGCTGGTTAGCCAGAGCAACTAAATTGGCCTGCAAAGCCTCTTGAATCGTTTTCAGATGGACACACAATAATGCTTTGTGAGTTGGTGGCAGTGGAACCAGATTCAAGGTAATTTCCGTCATAAATGCGAGTGTACCTTCCGAGCCGGCAATCAGCGAACACATATTAAAATCATGTCCATCGGGGGAAAATGGCTTCATACGCAACAGCATATCCAGTGCATATCCCGTATTTCTTCGTTCAATATCCGGATGTGGAAACTGCTCCAGAATCTCCTTCTGATTCTCGGGATTTGCCAATATTTGATGCGTAGCCCGATAAATATCTCCTTCCAAACCGGGACTTTTCAGCTTTTGTGCATATTCATCGCTCCCTAATCTTTTAAATTCAACTTCCGAACCATCACTTAGAATAGCTTTGAGCGATAGGACATGTTCACGTGTGCTTCCGTAAATAAGCGAATGAGCGCCACAAGAATTATTTCCAACCATCCCTCCAATCATGCAGCGATTTGAAGTTGAAGTTTCGGGACCGAAAAACAGTCCTTCAATTGCGAGCATCCGATTGAGTTCATCCAGGATGACGCCCGGTTGTACCCGAACCCAGGCTTCTTCCCTATTTAACTCTAAAATCTCCGAAAAATGCCGGGATATATCCACCACAATTCCGTTTCCAACAACTTGCCCGGCTATGGAAGTTCCGGCTGCACGCGGAATAATTCCCAACTTATTTTCACGGGCAAATCGAATAATTTGATGCAAATCCTGCACATTCGCAGGCATGGCGACTGCCAGAGGCAATTCGCGATAAGCGGAGGCATCGGTGGCATAAATGAGCCGGATGCTTTCATCGGAAAGCAGTTCGCCGACTAAAGATGCACGTAAAGTTGATAAATCAAAACTCATAAAATGTATATTGATGATTGATTTTCAATCACTTAAACAGTCATTTCTATTCTTGTAAATTTGCAACATATTTCCATAGCAACCTCACATTCAGCAGTGCCAAACTTAAGCTTATCTTAATCCTGTTGATAGGATAAAAATTATCCCTGTTTCGCCAAACTAAAACGTCAAAATTACTGTTTATAGACAAAATCTTCATTCGTTAATTTTTCCAAAGGATGGACTTATTCATAGGATATGTTGTACTTTTAGAGTTGAAAATTCAAGCTATTGAGTTTCCTTTGAATCAATGAAAAAAATAATAACATTTCTAGTCTTACTCTGTTCAATTTCGACAGGACTTTTTGCTACCCATAATCGGGCGGGGGAAATAACTTACGTTCAAATTGACCTCTATACCATTGAGTTAACGATAACAACCTATACCTATTCATTATCCCTTGCCGACAGGGATGAACTGGAAGTAAGCTGGGGAGACAGCACCGTAAGTACAGCCACCCGCACTCAATATGTACTCTTGCCGGATAACTATAAAAAAAACACGTATAAGGCTACACATACTTATCCGGGGGTAGATGTATATGAAATCGTAGTTGAAGACCCGAATCGTAATTTTGGGGTTATAAATATCCCCAATTCGGTTAATGTAGTTTTTGCTTTGAAGACAATTATTCAGATTAATCCGAATTTAGGACTAAATAGCACGCCAACCTTATTAAATCCTCCGATTGATAAAGCTGCATTGTATCAACGATTTATTCACGACCCGGCTGCATTTGATGCTGACAATGATTCTTTATCTTTCAAATTAACAGCATGTTTACAAGATGGTGGAGAAGCCATTCCTGATTATACAATTCCTGCTCATGATGTGGAGTTTTATGTCGATGAAATTACCGGTCAGTTGATTTGGGATAGCCCTCAACAAGTTGGTATTTACAATGTAGCCATTTTAGTGGAAGAATGGAGAGAAGGGGTGAAAATTGGAAACATGATTCGTGATATGCAAATAAATGTGGAAGAAACAAGCAACAATCCTCCTGTAATTGATTCTATTTCAAACTTCTGCGTTACTGCCGGCGATACGTTAAGTTTTTTGGTTTATGCCTCTGATCCCGATAACAATCTAGTCAATATGCTGGCCTATGGAGGTCCTTTTGAACAGCCATTAAATCCTGCCGAATTTCTGCTGGAAGATGTAATAGATGGAACCATCATTTATCGCTTTACCTGGGCAACCATTTGTCCTCATGTTTTAAAAAATCCCTATTCTGTAACCCTTAAAGCCTATGATTATCTTATGGGGGGAAGCTCCGGCAGTGATTTTATTTCCTTAAGTGATTATCAACAACTTAGCATCCAGGTTGTAGCTCCCGCCCCGGAGAATCTATCCCTGGAGCCAACGAATAATTCAGTCACCGTCTCTTGGTCTCCAAGTGTTTGCACCCGAGCTAAAGGCTACGATGTCTATCGAAAAAAAGAACCTTCCAACTGGTCTCCCGGAGAATGTGAAACTGGTGTGCCCGCCTATACCGGATTTGAATGGATTGGTTCTACCCAAGCCCTGCTGGATACCGTTTTTCTGGATAACAATCAGGAAGAAGGGCTTAGTCAGGGTATCGAATATTGCTACCGGGTCGTTGCATTCTTTGAGGATGGAGCAGAAAGTTATGCTTCCGAAGAAGTATGTACGCTCCTGAAGAATGGAATTCCAACCATTACCCATGTGGATATACTTTCGACAGATAGTTTGAATGGAGATATTTATGTAGCCTGGGCCAAACCCAAAGAACTGGATATTTCGGAATTACCCGGCCCGTTTGTGTATCTCATTTACCGCTCCGAGGAGATTTGGGGGGAGAATCTGTCATTAATCGACTCTACTCTGTCGATTGATGATACCACTTTTGTGGACACCGGGTTAAATACAAAGGACAAGCCCTGGTCGTATAAAATCGAATTTTGGCACAATGCTCCCGGCAATCGTTTTTTAATCGGAACGCCCCAGTTGGCAAGCTCTACTTTTCTTGAAATCTTATCCTCCGATAATCAGCTTGAATTGCAAATCCGCAAAAACACACCCTGGATTGATTCCTTGTTTATCATTCAAAAAGAAAACACACTCACGGGAACTTTCGACTCTCTGGCTGCTATTACCGATTTGGTTTTTGTAGATGATTCGCTCATCAATGGAACAGAACATTGCTATAAAATCAAAGGAATTGGATACTACAATGATCCGAACATCATTTACCCTTTAATTAATCATAGCCAAATAAGATGTGGAATTCCAATTGATACCATTCCTCCCTGTTCCCCTGCTTTGCAGGTAACTCCCAATTGCGATGAGCTTTTTAATTACCTGGCATGGACCAATCCTTATGATACTTGCTCGGAAGATATTATCGCTTACAACATCTATTACTCGCCAAATACGGTACAGGATTTACAGCTCATTGCCACGATTCATTCCAAAGACACAACCTGGTTTACCCATCAATTTAACAGCACAAGCCTGACAACTGCCGGCTGCTATGCGGTATCTGCCGTTGACTCCTTTTATAATGAAAGTAATTGGTCGGTCATGTCCTGTGTGGATGCTTGCTTTTTATACGATATTCCTAATGTTTTCACCCCGAATAGTGATGGCATTCATGATTTACTTATCCCCATTACTAATTTATTTATTGATGAAATTGATATTCGGATTTTTGACCGTTGGGGATTATTAGTTTATCAGACCAATGACCCGGAAATCAAATGGGATGGCAGATATCTGAATACAGTTGAAAAAGTAACCGATGGAGTGTATTACTATATCTGTGATGTTTTTGTGTATATGCTGTCGGGCTTGGAACATTTCACACTAACCGGATTTGTGCATATCTATTCGGGTGAACAATCAACGATATCTCCAGAATAATTAAGCATCGATTTGTATGAATAGCATGATACCATTCAACCTAAGAAAAATCCTGAGTCTTTCCATATTATTAGTGGGATTACAGTTATCATTGAAATCTCAATCTGCTATCAATCAATTTTATACAGGCATTTCGCTGGCGGAAAAAGGTTCATTGGAACAAGCAATAGATGCCTTTCAATCAGCGCTTCAGGATGGAGCCGATGCCTCGAAGGTGTATCAGCAAATTGGAAGCATTTACCTTATTGAGCACCAGGCAGGAAAAGCGCTGGAAGCTTTTCGCCAGGTTGGAAGTGAATCAAGTTATGAGCAAGCTCTTTGTTATGCGCTACTCAATCAACCGGAGCAAATGCTGGAGTTTCTCCGTATAAACCTTAAATCATCCCATCCAACGCCTTATTATCTGATTCAAAAAGAATCCGCTTTCCAAGCTTATAAATCTACAGCCCTTTGGTTGGAATTCTGGAGTGTCAATCAATATTCTTCAACAACGACTAATCTGAATGAAGCCCATTATTTAATCTCCCAACAAAAATACGACGATGCCATTCAGGTATTGAACCCATTGGTTGAGAAAAGGGCCATGCAGGCAGAAGCTTACTTTTTACGCGGAAAATCCTATCTACTGTTAGAGGAATTTCGTTTTGCAGCTGAAGATTTCAAGGATGCATCATCTTTAAAACCAAAGAATGATGAATACTTATATTATGTTGCATTGGCACGGATGAAGCAAGGGGCTTTATCGAAAGCGGCCGTAGCAATCGAAGAAGCGATTCGCCTAAATGCATACAATCCTGAATACTTGTATTTAAAAGCGCAAATCGATTATAAGTCAGACAAGCTGGAGCAAGCCTCCCAACATATTCAAACATACTGCATGTATTTTAATCATCAGGAAAAAGCTTTAGTCTTAAAGGCTCGTATTTTACTAGCAATGAATCAATTAGATAGCGCATTAGAAATCACTCAGCAGCTAATCCGGCAAGAGCAGGGGGGAGATGAACCCTGGTTTATTCGGGGAAGCATCTTTCAAAACAAAGGATTGTATTTGCAAGCTATTGAAGATTATGGAATGGCGATAGATATCAATCCAAAAGACCCACTAACCTGGATGAATCGTGGAAATTGCTATTTATTAGTGAATGATTCCGAAAAAGCCTGTAAGGATTTCAATAAGGCTTTGCAGCTTGGATACAAAGATGCTTATTTGACTATCCGTGAGTATTGCTCCGGGACGACTTTCTAGTTTTACGATGCGAAGAAATATTGCTTCCCTTACCAGACTTACCACCCATACTCGATTTATCCTTTCCAAAAAGCTTTGCTTCTTCGCGATTTACCATACGGGCGTAACGCTGTTGCTGTTTTTTATCGATTCCTTTCTGAATATCCTTATACGATTTCGTAACAAACCGATTGATTTTGGCATGATATCGCAGCAGTAAACAACTGACAATCAGGATAATCACGAGGTGTACAAGCATTGATTTAATATCTCCTGACATACTCAATTCGTTTTTTCAAAAATAATAGATATTTCAGAGTTATTATACTTTTGTTTAAAATTTACAAACGAAGCCTGATGATAGCAATTGCGGATAGTGGATCGACCAAGACGGACTGGATTTTTGCCTCCGGGAAAGATAATTATTATTCATTCCGAAGCATTGGGCTTCATCCGCTGCGAATACAGGAACTAACTGTTAAACAAGAACTCAGACAATTTACACGGCATACTGAGATATTTCCACAGATTTCGCGTTTGTATTTTTACGGCGCCGGCTGCGGGAATTCGGGTCGCACCACACTGCTGGAGCAGTCGCTAAAAGAGATATTTCCGGCGGCTGAAATATTAATTTATCCGGATATGCTTGGTTCCTGTTTTTCGGCTTCTGCCGGAAAGCCATCCGTTTGTGCCATCCTGGGTACCGGCTCCAATTCGGCTTTGTTTGACGGCTATAAAATCATTCATCAGCAAATTTCCATCGGGCATATTTTGGGAGATGAAGGAAGCGGGAGCGATTTGGGACGGCGTTTACTCCGGAAGCTGCTTTATAAAAAGCTGCCGGCCGCTCTTTTATCCGATTTTCAAACGCAATACAGCAAATCCGATGAGACTATTATTCGCGAGACCTATGCCTCTCCCACTCCGAACCGATACCTGGCCGGATATTGCTCTTTCATCTATCATCACATTGATTACCCCGAAATGCAAACTATCGTCAAAGAATCCTTTGATTCTTTCTTTAGAGCCCATTTAACAGAGTATCCGGATATCTATAAGCTACCCGTCCACTTCCATGGCTCCATTGCATTCTTCTTTCAGGATTTTATTTTGAAATCGCTCGAACAATACGGATTAACTCCGGGTACAATCGAACGCTCTCCGATGGATGGCCTTATTCGCTACCATCTGGGCGAATAATTTACGACTCTCCCATTTCCTTGAGGATATTATTTACTTCCTCTTCGGTCTGATACAATTTTTCCTTGCAAAAGGCAATTAATTGCGACACTTCTTTCACATTCTCAGCGAGTTGATCAACGTCTAACTCGTCTTTCTCGATTTTAGTCAGAATGCTTTCAATCTGCTGAACCGCTTCTGAATAGCTCACTTTCTTCTTCACCGTCATATCCAAAAAATTTTCCGAATTTAAAGAATTCTACGCTCCATTACCAATTTTAATCCTTTTTTGATACTTTTACCCAATAATAAAAATCATCTAACAACTTATCATGAACAAAATAGGATTATTCTTCGGTCCCATAGGTGGCTCAACTCACAAAGCCGGACAAATCATCGCAAAAGCCCTTGGAAATGAAAACGTTGACCTCATTCCCGTGAAAGAAGCTTCTGTTGAAACACTCAAAAAATACGACTCCATTATCTTCGGGATTTCCACACTGGGAAGAGAAACCTGGGATGGTATTCATACCAAAAATGACTGGGATTTGTTTATGCCAATTATTGAAGAGTCTGATTTCTCCTCCAAGAAAGTCGCTATCTATGGCTTAGGCGATAGTGTTACCTATGCAATGTCCTTTGTCGATCACATGGGTATTTTAGCTGAAAAACTGGAGAACGCTCATGCAAACCTAATCGGTGCTGTTGCTACGGATGGTTATTCTTTCGAAGAATCCAAAGCAATGCAAAATGGGAAATTCGTCGGTTTGCCTCTCGACGAAGATTTTGAAGATTATCTCACTCAGGAGCGTGTCGATCGTTGGGTTGCCATGATTAAACCAATCCTCCTCGGATAAGCAAGCTTATCAGTTTTAAGATTTTTTCTTTTCCTTTTGAAAGATATAAAGCCGTCTGATGACGGCTTTTTTTTATCACTTCTCAATCCTGATTTTTCCATCCAGCAACACAGCGACTACCGTCATGCGTGCATCCAAAGTTTCTTTGGGAACATCTATAAAAATTAAACCCGGCTTGCTACTCCAATAAGGCTTATTATGCACTTTCACATCAAGGCGCGTTCCATTGCCAAGCACCCAAGCCCGATGAATCTCATTTTGAATCCCTTTCAGCATAATTCCTTCATTGGGTTGATGATCAAGGAATAGATATAAAATCGTACTGTCTTCCGATAAGGTGCTTGGGCCATAATAGCAATCCGAAGGAATTCCGGCTTGGGTATGATATACCGCTTTCTCGTGCTTGCGAATCCAGTCTCCCAAATCTGTAAGAATCTGCACCTGCTCCTGTTGAACAGTTCCTGTGGCGTCCGGACCAATATCCAGCAATAGATTCCCACCTTTTGAAATACAATCCACAAATATTTGTATCACCTCGGTGGAGGTTTTAAAGTTTTTATCTCCCGGCTGAAATCCCCAGCTATCATTGGTGGTCATGCAAAGTTCCCAATAAGGTTCAACCGGTCTGGATACCGGAAGCCCGTTCTCAGGCGTTGCATAATCACCGTATCCTTGCAATCGGCTATTCAAAATAACTTCGGGATTATCCTTCAGCAAAAGCTCCCGAATCTGTCTGGCTTTCCATTGCTCAGCCGAAGCTTCCCAATCCCCATCAAACCAAATCAAATCAGGAGAAAAATTCTTCGAAATCTCTTTAATCTGCGCATGATTAAATCGGGTAAAATTTTCCCACCGAACAGAATCGTTCTGATAGCGTTTGATGTTTTTAGTAAGATTTGGATAATCCGGATATGACCAATCGATGAGTGAATAATACAAACCCACTTTGATATTCTTTTTGCGCAATTCTTTCACCAAAGGGCTAATCAAATCCCGGCCGGCCGGCGTATTTTTGACCACCGAATAATGATTTTGCTTCGTATCCCACAAAGCAACCCCATCATGATGTTTGGTAGTAATTACAGCATAGTGCGCGCCACTCCGCTCAATCAATTCGACCCATTGTTCCGGATGATAATTGGACGCTGTAAATCCTTTAAGCTGCTTCATATATTCCTCGTGACTCACATACTCATTAAAGAAAGACCACGATTCACTAATTCCATTGACCGCATAAATACCCCAATGAATGAAAATCCCCAGCTTAGCATCCTTAAACCATTTCATTCGCTCCTCCAGACTAAGTTCTGATGGAGCGACCAAACTCATATCCTCTTGATATACAGGAAACTGTAGTTGATTTATCAGATTTTCATGAGTTACATCCGAAGGTAGAGACTGGCTGTTTACCTGCATCAAACCCGTTGAAAATAATAGAAATAAACTTACCCAAATTGTCTTCATAAACATTCGTTTTAAAACCTTTACAAGATATTACAAATTACTAGTTAGTTTGAACTCCTGATTATTTAAGTTTTAAAAAGATGGTCGGAATTACGCTGAAATCTTTATCCGATTGAGGGACCTTAAATTATTAGTCATGCTATCCCGATAATCCCTTAGCGTCTTAGAAAATGCCCAAAAAATGTTAAAGCACATTATCACATCATGCAAATATATATCTTCCCGAGCTTTTTAAAGATGAATCGCCAGCTTGTATAAGTCCGTCATTTATAGTGACAAAGCCTGGATATTCCCTCCTTTTAGGGTGTAAAAATTTTTAAGTGATGAAAAGTTATCAAATGTTGCTGTTTTTTCTGATTGTAATCGCCATTTATACGGGAGTCAATTGGTTTGTATTTAACCGAGGTTCGCACGCACTAAGCGAAACCGGTTATCAACCTCTATTTGCCTGGATATATTGGTTGCTGGCCGGTAGTTTCGTGGCTGGCATGGTGCTGGAACGCACTAATCCGGGCAGTTTTGCATCGGCAGTATCCTTCGTGGGTTCCTTTTGGCTGGCCATCTTTTTTTATCTGCTGATGTCGCTCCTCGTGATTGATATCGTTCGATTGTTTCAATATCTGACCCATCTCATTCCTCAGGAATTCCTGCAAAACCCACTCCTGCCCCGAAGACTTTTTGTCCTGGTAGCAGGGGCCGCCCTGTTCATTAGTCTGGCAGGCTATATAAATGCCCGGATTCCGGCGATTCGGGATATCAGTCTGGACCTTAGCAAAGGGAAAGACACAACAGATTCGCTCAAGGTGGTGATGGTCTCGGATGTCCATTTAGGAGCCATCATCGGAAAAAAACAAGCCGCCGGGCTGGTCAAACGGATTAATGCTCAGCAACCTGATTTGGTATTAATTGCAGGAGATTTAGTCGATCATAATCCGGACCCTGTAATTATGGAAGATATGGGGAGTATTTTTGAAACTATCCAATCGACTTATGGAGTGTATGCGATTGCGGGGAATCATGAATTTATCGGGCATGCTGAAAAAAGCATCTCCTATTTTGAAAAGCATGGTGTTAAGTATCTGCGGGATACACTTATAACGATTGCTGATAAAATTCAGTTAGCGGGTCGTGATGATAAAGATAAACCTCGGTTTACAGGTGAAGCCAGAAAGTCACTTCAGGATATTTTGCTTAATCGCAAGGCTGATTTACCTTTGATATTGATGGATCATCAGCCGGTTGAATATCAGCAAGCTGCCGACGCCAACGTGGACTTGATGCTATCGGGACACACGCATAAAGGGCAGCTTTGGCCACTCAGCTATGTTACAAATGCCATGTTTGAGAATCATTACGGGTTATATCAAAAAGCCGGCAGCTGGTTTTACACCTCTTCAGGCTATGGAAGCTGGGGTCCGCCTGTCCGCATTGGTCACCGCCCCGAGCTGGTCGTTTTTCAACTAAAACACTAAACCGGAAAGAGAAACAAGGAACAATAAACTTTAAAATTTCTTACCTTTAGACTGAATTTCAGATGAACACCTTCTGGGAATGGAGCAATCGTTGATTCTGAACGAATTGACTCCAATATTATAAGAAATATCACGATTTCAATCGTAAGGAATATGAAAAGTCATCTTGTTAAAATTCTATCAACTATTTTCATGGTGCTGCTAATAGCCCAGGGTAGATTATTTGCTCAGAAAGAGGCAAATCATTGGATTTTTGACATTAATATATATTTGGATTTTAGTAGCGGTACTCCTGTTGCCACAGTTCCTCCGTCAGGTCCTTGTGGCACCTGGGGTGCTCCTACTTGTTATTTTTTCCTGTGTCAATCAGGCTGTTCAAGTATTTCAAATGAGAATGGCGATTTAGTATTGTATGCAGACAATAATGTAATTTATAATTCAGATTTCGATACGATTCAAAATGGTTTGATTAACAGTAATTTGTTTTCAAGGCAATGTATTATAATACCTCGACCGCAAAGACCAAACAGATATTATGTAATCACTACTCCATGGTATATGGTCAGCAATGGTGTCAGATACACTGAAGTGGATATTTTTGCCAATGGAGGGTTGGGGAGTGCAATCTCCGTGAATACTATTTTGCTCCCAAATGCTTGTCAAAAAGTAACAGCAGTTTATCATAAGAATCAGATTGACATTTGGTTGTTAGTACATCAATATCATTCAAATGCTTTTTATGCGTATTTGGTGACAAAGAATGGAATTAATCTATCGCCTGTAATAAGTAATGTTGGAACATCTCATACTGAAAACCCCAGTACGAATTGGTGTTATTCTGATTTAGCGGGCAATGGTGAAATGAAATTTTCAACCGATGGTGATAAAGTTGCCTGCGCAATAAAAGGATTAGATATCGTTGAAGTTTTTGACTTTGATAATGCGACAGGGGTCTTATCAAATCCCGTTTCATTGGTTTGTGGCGAAATTGAAAGTGTTGAGTTTTCACCCGATGGGACACTTCTTTACACGGGTTCTTTTCCAAATCCTGGAATATATGGTGGTTGCAATTTGATTTTGGAGGGTAATTCTTCAAAGATTTATCAATATGATTTGATATCAGAAGATTCAGCAGCAATTGTCAATTCAAAAACCGCAATTTCAATACAAGCTATTGGGTGGAAAAAATATTTACAACTTGGCCCTGATATGAAGATTTATTCAGTAAGTGAGTTTGAGGAACATTTAGGAGTCATAACGAGTCCAAATAGTACCGGAATCTTATGCGATTTTGATTCGATTGGATTTACATTCCCGACAAATTATCAGATAAATGACAGAAATAGTCTTCCTAACTTTTTAAGGTCATCTTTGGATAGAAATATTCTTTTTGAAGATGTTTGTATGGGTGATACCACTTTAATTTTCACCTTAACAAATACCAATTTTGACTCAATCATGTGGAGCTTTAATGATTTTCAACTTGGTAATCAATCCATTTGGAATCAAGACTCCGTTTATTTTCCTTTTACAAGACCAGGCTCCTATACGATATATTTGTACCGGTATAGGGATGGGCATCAAGACATAACCTCTAAGACACTCAATATTCTCCCTCAGGTAAATATCAGTTTATCAGATACAACTGTTTGCCAGGGGAGCGAATATATTTTTGACCTTAATATCCCATATTGCGAATTCGGATGGATAAATAGTGTCTCTCCTGATACTTTTCAAACAGATTCATTTATTATCCAGCAAAATACAATGTTTTGGCCTGTATTACTTAATCATTCCGACTATTGCGGCAGCATGGATAACATAATGATTTCTGTTTATGCGGATTCATTGAACTTGGGTAATGACATTTCTGGAATGTGTATAAATAATCCAATTACATTAGATGCTGCATTATCCAATGCAACGGCTTATATCTGGTCGGATAATTCAACACTTGACCAACTTGTAGC
>JAIPAR010000050.1 GCA_021739985.1 Bacteroidales bacterium
AACAGTGACCGCATAAGTCATTGAACTGGAAGGAGATGCCCACAGGAAGCTTGTCGTTTCCCCAGTACTCCAGAGGAAGGCGTAAGGTGGCGTTCCATTTAGAATCGCAGGTTCCAGGAGATACTCATCACCCTCGCAGATACTTGCATCGGCAGGTAAGGATATTTCAAGAGGATTAGAAACCGGATTAAAATTAATAGTGATTTGATCAGACGCATAACAACCTAAAGTGTCCATAATATCAATATAGTATGTACCGCTGGTGTCCACCAAAATAGATTGTGTAGTTTCATTGGTTGACCAATAATATAGCTGCATATTTAATGGTGCTGACAACTCCACAACACTTCCCTGAGTGACGGTTTGATTCGGGCCCAATTCCAATTCAAGAACAGTGCTGAGAGGAATTGTAAAAGTCATCATATCTGAACATCCAAGTGCATCCGTAACTGTAACATTATAAGTACCTGCAGAATCAAAAATAAAATAGTCTTCTCCCCCATTGCTCCAATTATAGGTGAAAGGAGGCATTCCAAAATCTGAGAAAACATCGATATGTCCTAATTCCTGATATCCACAATTTTGAGGGAATGCACCTCCACCAAGACCAAGGCTTCCACACTCAAAAGTGATGTTCACTTCATCAAAGCCATAGCAGCCGGCTGCATTCGCAACTTCAACCCAATAAATACCCGTTGTATCCACTACTATAGTTTGAGTGGTATCTCCGTTGGACCAGTAATAAGATTCAAATCCGGCGCCGGCATCCAGTGTGGTAATATTGCCTTGAGTTAATTGCTGGTCGGCACCTAAACTTACAACCGGTACTGGCATTAAGGTTACATTGACATCATCTACATCGCTGCAACCATGCATATCAGTCAATGTAACAGCATAATTACCAGAACTTTGAACAGCAAGATGGTTCATTGTACTTCCTGTTGACCATAAGTAATCTCCACTCATATAAGGTTCCAGGATAATAAAATCACCATCACAGGCTATAACATCTGGTCCCAGATCAACAATCGGATTAACGTTAAAGAGTATTGTATGCTCATCACTTGCGGAACATCCATTGACATCAGTTACAGTAACCGATAAAGTCCCAGAATTTTCAACCAGTATCATTTGCGTTTGTGCTCCGGTTGACCATTGATAATCTCCAAATGCACTTACCAGCAATTCAACGGATTGACCTTCACAAGCAGCAGAAATACCATCAATCATCACTAACGGAAGTAAATTGATAGTCAACTGCATATCATCGTTGGCAGAAGCACCAAGTGCATCTGTAATAGTTACAGCGTAAGTCATTGAACTGGAAGGAGATGCCCACAGGAAGCTTGTCGTAGCCCCAGTACTCCAGAGGAAGGCGTAAGGTGGCGTTCCATTTAGAATCGCAGGTTCCAGGAGATACTCATCACCCTCGCAGATACTTGCATCCGGACCTAAATCAACACTAAGGAGTTGCTCATAAGCTTCAATCACAATTTGTCTTGAATTACCTGCATTGGTTGTACATTGGTACAGGCCAACATAACTGGTATCAATAATCTGTTGTGATAAGGTTAAATACTCTCCGGATTCATTATAAAAAAGGTTGGCAGTTTCTCCAATCAAACTAAAACCATTTTTACTCCAATCAAAAGTGGTGGCCGAAGGAACTTCAGCATACATGCGAATCAGGGTGTTCATGTAATGTTCGTTAACTAATTCAATGGTTTGATTTTGAGTACCAGTCAAAGAAATCTTGGATAAAGACCAATAGCCATTGTTGATAATATTCCCGCTTGTTTCAATACTTAGGTAAGGACTACCGACATGCCCTTCGTTAAATAAATCATTATAAAAATAGGCAGTTAATCCATAATAATTATAAGCTGAGGTAAGTGTATCAATGACCGTAACAGGGCCCCAAAATTGATTCGAACCATTCGCAATAAACACTTTCCCTTTGATATTGATAGGAGTATAAAATTTGACACTCGCAATATCTGATACATTCGAAAAATTAAGAGCCCCATCATTTCCTATCACTTTGGAATTGTTGAGATGGCAGGCATTAAGTTTAAGTTCATGACCTGCCAGATTCAAATCTTCCCCATTGAGATTAATGTACGAATTCTGAATATATAAATCCCCTCCGGCAATAATAGTACCCAAAGTATCTGCCGAAGAAACCATTAAATATACCGGTGCGATGGGAGCATTGGTCCAAATAGTCTGATCATCTGAAGCTTTGAGATATAAATAGCCATTTTCAAAGACAGCATTATTAATCAATTCATCATATAAATTAACTGACAAACCAGAATTTGTAATTAATCCATTATTCGTCAGAAGAGAGTAAAAATCAACACTATTCCCATAATAATTATAGACGCACGACAAAGTATCAGCAACTACGGTAGGGCCATAAAAATAATTAGAGCCTCCGTAAACCAGGAATAAACCTTGTAAATCAATATTACCATAAAATTTCGAACTGGAGGTGTAGGCTCCATCCGAAAATTTAAGTTGTCCATTATATACAGAGCTATTGGTAATATAATCACCTGTAAGATTTAATTGATAACCATTCAAAAGCAGCTGCTCTCCATTCAAAGAAATTGGAGCATGGTCGAAGTACAAATCAGAGCCGGCTGAGATGTATCCGGTCGTATCAGAAGAACTAAACCAATCGCATTGAATAGCTTGTGAGGTAACAAGAGTTTGGGCTCCGGAGCCTGCCATGGTAACTCCATAACAATTAATGACACCATGATTGGAAAGATCAGCCATACAATTAATACTCAGGCCATTATTAGTAATAAGCCCATTATTAATTAGGTTCCCGGCAAAATTTACAGATGTACTATAATAATTATATACCCTTTGTAAAGTGTCACTAAGGGTTGTTTCATCATAAAAGTATGTATCAGATCCATTGATGTTGATAATTCCTTTTAGTTCAATAGGTCCATAGAATTTACAAGAACTGATATAACCGTCATTGATTGCATGCAGGTAAGTTGTATCTGAATAAACATGTGCGGAACTTAGATTAACGTTATCAAGCAAGGCTCCAAAATCATGAAGATATATAGCATGATTATAACCATTTAAAGTAGAGTTAGATAATTTCAATTCTGTATTCATTGAAATTCCCAGTGTATTTGAAATATAAATATTAGTAGGATTTAATACTTGATTCGTGCTAAGATTTTGAACGTCAGTTCCGGAAAAATAGAGCGAATTAACTGAGATGATTCCATCATTAATTAAATCGCCATAGGTGTACACAGTTAATGCTGTACCGTTACATATGGTCCCACTATTTAAAAGTTGATCATGAAAGGAAACCTCAAGACCGTAATAATAAGTGCATTGCAGAGTATCTAAGACTTCGGTAGCACCATAAAAATGGACACCCCCTCCACTGATATTCACATCCCCTTTTAAATAAATGTCATCCATAAAAGTAGATTGAGAAAGTCCGGAATTATTGTTACACCAAAGTGTACCCCCATCAACCTGCACCTTAGCACTTAAAGTACTAGCATTTAATTTCAAGGTATTTGCATCGATATTGATTAAAGCATACGAACTGGTTGATATATAGCTATTTATCAATTCAATATCACCCATAAAAGTCAGCGTATCACTGGTTCCTACATTTAAATTATCTACTATCAGAGGATTCGAGGATTCAATCGAGTGATTATGCGAACCCATAAAAGATAATTTATAAATATCCACCGTTCCCTCGTTATAGAAATCTTGATATAAATTCAATATTAAGCTAAGAGTCGGATCCTCCAGTATGCTCCCTGAATTATACAAATTCCCATAGAAATTATTATCCCAGGGATAAGAACCACTATTGTACAATGTACCTTCATTATATATATCTCCATAAAAGTAATTTGTACCAGTTAAATTGACCTGACCCAGTAAGTGAACTTCGCCACTTATGTAAGCGTTTAAAATTTTAGTATCATCCGTTAAAATAAAATTACCTGCATTCCCCCATAATCTGCAGGTAAAAATTCCCTTCAACAGATTTAATGAATAACCATTTAGGAAAATTCCGTGCCCCGGGCTTCCAAAATTCATCCAACAACTGTCCAACTGAATATCCGAAGTCAAAATAATATCACTGGTATCATTTTTCGCAATTTCATCAATCATTAACATGGACGTTGAAAAGAAATTCTTGTCATTCCCTGCATCAAAGAGTAATCGTTTTATATCCAAGGAACCATAATTCATCAAATATCCCCGGGTTAATATGCGAAGTTCTACTCCAGAACCACTTTCAATGGTTCCATAATTGGTAATTCCCCCATAAACTTTAAGCTCCTCTGCATAAACAGAGCCTCCTGTCAGACTACAATTGGAAGATACCGTTAGATTCATACAATGAGACCAAAATCCTGTTTGGATTGTAACAGGTCCATTAATAACTACATGGTTCGACCAGATGGGAACTTCATGGCCAACCCAGGTTAAAGTGTCATTCCAGTCACCACCGGAAGTTGTAGAATAAATCGTTTGAGATTGTAAGGATTGGGTTAGCATGAGAAGCCAGAAACCCAGTAAAATTGGCAGTGCTTTCATAGATAGTTAAGTTAGCTTGTTTTAAGAAGTAATGAAAGATACAACCTTCCAAACAAGCTAACAAAAGCAAGATGTACTGATTCATGAATCAATACATATCTAAAAAGCTAATAATAAGGATATTAGAAAATCACAGTATTTAATCATTGAAAGTCACCTGATTAAGGTTCTTTAAATAATAGCTTGGAGTGACGCCCATGTACTTTTTAAAGGCGGTATTAAAAGCAGACTTGGAGTTAAAACCAACTTGCTGAGCAATAGCTTCAATGGTCATGTTTTTAGAATCAGAGGAAGCGAATAAAGTACTTGCTTCAAGAATTCGGAGCTCATTCACCAGGCAGGTAAAGCTAGCCTTGTAAACTTCATTGATTGCCAAAGAAACATACTTCGAGTTGGAATTTATATCTTTAGCGCAGTCCTGTAATTGAAAATCAGGCCGGAGATAGGCTTTCTCCTTCTTAAAATATTCCTCCAGGTTCTGAATAAGTTCTTGTATCTTTTCATCCGAAATCGTACTATTTTCACGGACAGCCCTATCCGGAGATTTAGCACGGCTAAGTTCAAGTGACCGCTTAACCAACAATTTATACGCTCTGTTCTTATGGATATATTGAGTTAAGATTAATATAACACTCAAAATCAACAAACTAAGCGTAACAAACAAAATTCGGAGCGTTCTTTCCTGAGCTTTATTTTTGGCTTCTTTCAATTCATTTTCGACCGCAAGTAGTTCAATTTTTTGCTCTTTTTTTTCCGATTCATACTTTTCTTCGATTTCTTTCATCTCTTTGAGCTTTTCAATCGAAAAAATAGAATCCTGGATTTGATAATGAAGTTGCGCATATTCCAGGGCTTTTGCGTAATTCTTCATCCATTCATAGGCTTCAGAAATCCCTAATGTATTATTCTTATGAAGTTCCTGATAATTAATATCTTGAGCGATTTCATCACTTTGAAATAAATAGGATAAAGCAAGCTTAGCTTGATTTAGTTTGATGTACAATAATCCGATATTACTAAGCGCTGCACCTTCTCCTGATTTATCCCCAATTTGTCGGTTTAATTCAAGCGTTTTTTGATAATATTCCAGCGCGAGCGGGTAATTTTCCATTGTTTTATAGGTGATTCCCAATCCCAGGCAAGATGCTGCTACTCCACGCTTATTCCCAAGTTTCTCCTTGATAAGAATAGATTTTTGATAACATTCGATAGCATTATCAAACTCTTTTTTCTCGCGATAAATAATAGCTAGATTATTCAGAGTACTAGCTTGCAAAGCCTCATTGGCGAGCTTTTCACTCAATTGGTATGCATGCTGATAATATTCTTCGGCTTTACCCAGATTATTCCAATCTCTGTACACATTCCCCAAGTGATTATAGGTATTGGCAATATTCTTCTCATCGTTAAGCTTTTCGAAAAGCCTGATAGCCAAAATCAGATTCTCTACAGCAACTTCATAGCGCGAAAGGGAGCGATAAGCCATTCCGAGATTTCCATACAAATTAGCCTTTTCGAGCAGGTATTCTTTTTCATCCAACTGCTGAAAATAAGCCAGCGCTTCCTGAAAATAAGGTAATGCATCGTTGTTCTGTCCTTTATAACTATAACAAATACCAACAAATCGTTTGGTATAAGCAGATTTTTCAAGCTCATCTTGTTGATGAAAAAGTAAAACAGCTTTTTCGAAATGGGCAATCGCTGAATCGAAAGATTGTTTTTTATAAAACTGAATACCCGTATTTGCTTCAATATCAGCCAGATTAGCGGTGTCTCCAAACAGAACTCCAGAGGCTGTATCCTGTGCGACAAAAGACATCGGCAGCGATAGTAGAACAAATATGCTTAGTAAATATCTCATTACCAGGCAAAGATTGGAAAAGCTCCCATCATGCCCACTACTTCTTTTTTCACTGATTCGATAACACTTTCATTGGTAAAATCTGAAATTACCCGGTCAATTAATTCAACGATAACGGGAATATGCTCTTCTTTCAAGCCACGGGTTGTAATTGCGGGAGTTCCCAGTCGAAGTCCGGATGTTTGAAAAGGTGAACGGGAATCAAAAGGTACCATATTTTTATTCACGGTGATATCGGCGCGAACTAAGGTATTCTCCACTTGCTTTCCTGTAATATCCGGGAATTTAGTTCGTAAATCAACCAACATAGAATGGTTATCGGTACCACCTGAAATCACTTTATAACCCCTGTTAATCAGCTCCGAAGCCATAACCGCAGCATTTTTCTTTACCTGAATCTGATAATCGGTGAAAGAAGGGTCGAGTGCCTCGCCAAAAGCAACTGCTTTAGCAGCGATAACGTGTTCCAGTGGTCCCCCTTGCATACCCGGGAAAACAGCAGAATTAATCAGGCTAGACATGGAACGGATTTCACCTTTCTTAGTTGCAATACCCCAGGGATTATCGCCATCTTTTCCTATTAAAATGATGCCACCGCGTGGGCCACGTAAGGTTTTGTGCGTTGTAGAAGTCACAATATGAGCATGTTCGAGAGGATTATTCAGGAGGCCGGCAGCAATAAGCCCAGCGGGGTGAGCCATATCAATCATCAAAATCGCGCCGATTTTATCGGCGATTTCGCGCATCCGTTTGTAATCCCATTCTCTTGAGTAGGCTGATGCTCCCCCAACAATCATCTTGGGACGTTCGCGCAATGCTACTTCTTCCATCATATCATAATCAACCATACCGGTCTCTTCTTTCACACCATAAGATACCGCACGATACCACAAACCCGAGAAATTCACCGGAGAACCATGGGATAAGTGACCACCATGAGCCAAATCAAGTCCCATAAAAGTATCACCCGGCTTTAAAACCATCGTGAAAACAGCTGCATTAGCCTGAGCACCGGAGTGCGGCTGTACATTTGCAAAATCCGCATGATACAATTGTTTTAGACGTTCAATAGCCAGATTTTCAGTCTCATCCACAAATTGACAACCGCCGTAATAGCGAGCGCCCGGATAACCTTCAGCATATTTATTGGTCATGCAGGAACCCATAGCCTGCAATACTTGTTCGCTTACAAAGTTTTCTGATGCAATCAACTCAATTCCAAATTTCTGACGATTGTATTCCTTTTGGATTAAATCGAAAACGGCTGTATCTTTTTTCATGATGTATGTATTTATTTCAAGTCAAGTTGGGACAAAATTAGGCTTTTTCTGCAAGATTTAAAGCTATTTAAAAGCAGTTAAACGAGACGAATATGAACTAATTCTGCCATTCGAAGGCTCAGGCACGACCACAGGTAAACTAAGTGGGGCTCCTTGTTGAAAACCCTCGTTTGATGCGTAAATTGCCATACTCTTTCCCAATGGAGTCAGATGCCGCTGGCTCCCCTATTTAAACAGCATACTATAAACAATTAATGCCTATGAAAACAATTCTGCTCTTCGGAATAGGGCTTTTGCTTGCCGGCAGCCTGAAAAGCCAACAAGTCATTCAATCACAATCCTTTGAATCTGAATCTGTTGGATGGGGATATACTGCTGCTCCGGCCACATTTTCCGGTGCTGATGCAATTTGGTCGGTGGTGAGTAGTGAGTTGCCACTAAGTATCTTGCCCATACATGGCCAATATTACTGGGGTGTTAAAGACTTAAATTCACCATCAGGCACCAGTTCCTGGGGAACGCTACTTTTTGAAACGGTTGACATCAGCCTTTTTGAGCAAGTCGGATTATCCTTCTATTATGAGTGCATTGGATATGATTCGGGAGATGATATGAAATACCAGTTGATTCTGAATGGAGTTCCACAATCGGAAGTCCTGTTGATAGACGGATTGAGCAATCTGAGTGTTTCCGGATTAGAAAACATAAGCATTGCTGATACGGTACAAACGATTGCCTTGCTTATCGCCTGGAAACAAAACGGGACAACAGATTATGCGGGGATTGATTCGGTTTCTTTGGTTGGAACACCATTGGCAATCCAGCCAGAACCGTCTGATTATCCGGAGAACCTGGCCGTCACCTCCGTTTCTCCAACCAGCATCAGCTTAGCCTGGAGTATAGATGAAGGAGAGTTCCCGGCTGCCGGCTACTTTATCGAGTACAGCACCGTGAATTTTAGTTCGCTACCAATTGATGGTGTGCCAGCTATTATTGATATGGACATATCAGATGGCTATGCCTGTCAACTAGTAAATACAGCACTCAATCAGTTCACTTGCTCTAATTTGCAAGCTTCAACCCTATATTACATCCGACTGATTCCCTATTCCAATGGAGGATCAACAATCAATTATAAAACAGATGGGCAGATTCCCTTCATCATCCAAAGCAGTTACATACTTAATCAGCTCTTTATCAGCGAAGTGGCCGACCCTGGTGATGCTGCCAATGCACGTTTTATAGAGCTATATAATGCTTCTGACTTTGCCATAAATTTCAGCAATTCAAGCTGGTCTTTGTGCAAGCAAACGAATGGTACCAGTTGGTCTTGCATTTCGCTAAGTGGGGACCTTGAATCCGGGAAGCCTTATCTGATTGCTTATCAGGCAGCCAGCTTCATTGAAAATTTTCATCGAACACCGGATTTAATCTCTAGTACGGTGGTGAGTGGAAATGGAGATGATGCCTACTTTCTTTTTTATGGAGGGAATTACCAAACGGGTGAATTAGTGGATGTTTTTGGTGAGATAAACCTGGATGGTAGCAATACAAGCTGGGATTATACGGATGCCCGCGCCCTAAGAAAGCTTAGTTATCCGGAAGGGTCCAACAATTTTGAAGCAGCTCAGTGGCGTATTTCGGATGCTGTCGCCTACGCTTTCAATCCTGGTTTTTATGGTACTCAGTTTACCGGAGCTGTAAGTAGTTCCTGGGCCGACAGTTCTAACTGGGACAATGGCGTTCCTCTCCCAAACAGCTCAGTACTAATTGAGAACGATATTACACATCATCCTGAAATAGAGGATTATACAACCATTGGAAGCTTAACTTTGGAGAGCCAGGTAGATTTACTTGGGCACTACTATCTGGCCGTTTCTGATCAAACAAAAATTGGCGTAACGCTCCCACCCTATTCGTCTGACAATGATTGCTGGAACCTCCTCTCCGCTCCGGTTTCAGGCATGCAGATATCCGAAAGTGATTTTACAAGTGGAAATTATGATTTTTATAGCTGGAGTGAAACTGATAATCTCTGGTTGAATCAGAAAAATCCCGGTCAGTCTGGTGAGTTTATACAGTTCATTCCGGGTAAAGGCTATTTAACGGCTTATGACACGCTTCAAACTCGCTATTTCACAGGCTCCTTTATTCAGGAAGATGTTCAAGTGATTGGATTAAGTAACAATAATGGCGGTTGGCACTTGCTAGGTAATCCATTTCCTGCTTCCATTAGCTGGGGAAGCAATGATTGGGAATTGAACGGAGTCAGTCCATATGCTTATGTGCTTGACGAAAGTAGTAATTTCTATCAGCTTGTATTTCCAGGAGATAACATTCCGTCTCGCAAAGGATTCTGGGTTCAGGCTGCTTTTCCGGAAGCTGAATTAACAATCCCCCTTTCAATGACCAACAAACATTTTAGTTCAAGTCTTTTATTAAATCCTGTAATTATAATCACAGCAAGTATTCATGAGAAAGTATTTCAAAGTCTTTACCTTCCAATAGATGAATTTGCCTCTCCATCCTATGAATGGAGCAAGGATGCGTCATTTTTATCCCCTCTAAATCAGGACATTCCATCAATTTACTTCAAAGAGGGGTCTAATCAACTGATTGTCAATACGCGTCCTTTTCCCGATGATGAAATAATACCGATAATGATAGAAAGCCACCAGCAATCTATCATAAATCTCTCCGTGACCAGTAGAAATATGGATTCAAGCCTGATCTATCTTTTCTTTGATCCGCTTATCAATATGCATTATATTCCGAATGATGAAGGGCAAATTGAATTTATACTGCCTGAAAATCAAACCTTCCAACTAAATCTAGTAATTCGACGAAGTCACATTCCTACGCCAGAGGTGGCATGTAAAATCGTCTATATTCGTATTAACAATCAACTCATACGGTATCAAATTCCTGAAACTGAAACTATACTTAAAGTTCGGCTTCTGTCTTCGGATGGAAAACAAGTTGCAGAATCAGGTAAAATTGAAATAAATGCTCCCCTTCCCGGTGGGGTTTACTATCTGCAAGTCTATTCAAATGTCAATATGTATTGTTCAAAACATATTCTCTACTAACACAACATCGCTTAAACGAATAGGAATCCATTCTCCGATTAATCCTTTAAATCTTCCAAAAATGAAGCGCAACAACATACGAATCCTTTTAGCAATTGTTTTTCTTATTGTCGGAATCCGGCCTAATTTATTGGCTAATGACCCTCCCCGCCCCCCTGAACAGCACCAACAGGAAGATGACCAGGATCCGTCAGGAGGCGGGGCTCCGCTTGAAGGAGGAGAAATCTGGATGCTACTGGCAGGTGGCGTTTACTTAACAATTCGTCTGACCGGACTAAAAACCGGGAAAGCCGATACTTGATATCCTGAGACCAACTCAACTTATTTTGAAATTTTGGGAGATGACAACAAACCTGTCTTTGACTGGTAACTACTCCCCGTCTTTGATTGAAAACTACTCATGTTCGGAATCTCTGACCGGATAAATTTCAGATGCAAAAAGAAATATTGGTTCACAGAGTAAAATTGAAAACTACTCATGTTCGGAATCTCTGACCGGATAAATTTCAGATGCAAAAAAAAAATTGGTTCACAGAGTAAAATGGCTTCAAGAAAAGTATGAATAACAAACCTAATAGACAACATGAAATATTTCCTTCTGCGGTTTCGCTAATGGGTATTTAGGATAATGGAGGTTTAGTAAGGTGGAGATTTAGTAGGATGGATACTTGAACCGATGGAGATTTAGTAAGGTGGAGGTTTAGGAGGATGGATACTTGAACCAATGGAGATTTAGTAAGGTGGAGATTTTGGAGGATGGATACTTGAACCAATGGAGATTTAGTAAGGTGGAGATTTTGGAGGATGGATACTTGAACCAATGGAGATTTAGTAAGGTGGAGATTTTGGAGGATGGATACTTGAACCGATGGAGATATAGTAAGGTGGAGATTTGAGAGGATGGATACTTGAACCAAGGGAGGTTTAGTATGATAGAGGTTTAAGGTATGGGAATTTCGAACCGAAAATTATCAGCTTCTTGGTTTAACAAGGAAATGATTATACAAAATGAGTAGAATCCCTGCCAATAATCCGATTCCGGTGAATATCATCCAAATGGAATCAGGGTGATAAGAACTATAGAGCTGATCCCTCAATTGATTGGTTGAGAGTCCTAAAGCATCTGCAGCGGACTGGAAGTAGCTTACCGAGCGAATTCCTTCCGGCGGAACATCAAGCTGAATGTGAGCTTTTTGCAGTTCAAGCGATAGTAAATAGTATTTATCCGAAATCTTCTCGTACACTGGTCCGGAGAGTACACCTGAAACAATATTCCCAATAAAAAGCGGGAAGAATGAAAAGCCCATGTACAAGGCAACTTTCTCCTTCGGGGCAGTCCGACCTACATATTCACTAACTTTAGGAGAACTCATCATTTCACCCAAAGCAAAGATGAATACCGATACAATCATGAAAAAAGGATTCACCGTAGCAACTGTCAATCCTATTCCGATAGCACAGATTAAAATACCGGTAATCATGGAATGAAGCGGCTTCATCTTCATAATTAATGACGATACAAGTACCTGAAACAGAACAATGTAAAAAGCATCC
>JAIPAR010000051.1 GCA_021739985.1 Bacteroidales bacterium
GCCGTTCCTCCTTCCTCCTTCCTCCTTCCTCAGGCAAAGCCGTTCCTCCTTCCTCCTTCCTCCTTCCTCTAGCGAAGCGTTCTTCCAGACCGAAGCCGTTCTGTGCATTATTAAGCTTTGTTTTGATTTGAATGTTTTAAAGTTGCGGAGAATACTGTAATTTTGTCAGTATATTTTTAATAAGATAAGCATGGAGCTTCAAAGTATCAAACAACGCTTTGGAATTATCGGAAATTCAGAAGGATTGAATCGTGCCATTGATATTGCCGTTCAGGTGGCCCCTACCGACCTTTCCGTCCTCATTACCGGCGAAAGTGGCGTTGGAAAAGAAGTATTCCCCAAAATCATTCACCAGTTCAGCGCTCGTAAGCACGAATCCTATATCGCCGTTAACTGTGGCGCCATCCCCGAAGGAACCATCGATTCAGAATTATTTGGGCACGAAAAAGGCTCTTTTACCGGCGCCAGCGATGCCCGTAAAGGTTATTTCGAAGTGGCCGATAAAGGAACTATTTTCCTTGATGAAGTTGGTGAACTGCCCCTCTCAACGCAAGTGCGACTTCTCCGGGTGCTGGAAACCGGCGAATTTATCCGTGTCGGCTCATCCAAAGTTCTGAAAACAAACGTGCGGGTGGTTGCAGCTACCAATGTGAATCTTCAGGATGCCATTCGTACCGGCCGCTTCCGCGAAGACCTTTTCTACCGGTTGAACACCGTTCCTATCACTATCCCTGCTCTTCGTGCCCGAAAAGAAGACATTCTCCTGCTTTTTCGGAAATTCGCCAACGATTTCGCCGAAAAATACCGTATGCCTACGATTCGTTTAGCCGAAGAAGCTCAACGTATGCTGATGAACTACAAATGGCCGGGTAATATCCGCCAATTGAAAAATATGACCGAACAAGTGTCGATTATTGAGCAAAACCGCCTCATCAGCCACGATACACTGCGCAATTATCTTCCTCAAATTGATTCCGTCGAACTGCCGGCTTTGTATAGACCTCTCGATGAAAAAACATTTTCTTCCGAACGGGAAATTTTGTATCAAGTCTTGTTTGATATGAAGCGTGATATGCTTGATTTAAAGAAATTGGTGAATGAATTAATGGATGAACATGAACATAAACCTGTTTCAGAAGATCATAATTATCATGTTATCCGGGAAATGGAAGAAGGTTCTATTTTAAAATCGAATCATCCTGCCAAAGAAGAAAAAGATAAATTCATCTTTCAAAATCATGAAGATGAAGTACTTATCGAAGATACGGAAGAAATTGCCGAAGTATCACTTTCCATGGTGACCATGGAAATCGAACTTATCGTCAAAGCTCTGGAGAAGCATAAAGGAAAGCGGAAATACGCAGCTCAGGAGCTGGGCATCTCCGAGCGAACCTTGTATCGTAAAATAAAGGAATACAATATCGAATCCTAACAGGAAATTTATGATGTACCTGAAATATATTATATCCATCTTTTTGATAATCAGCACGCTTATTACATTCAACGGCTGTGTTCAAATTAAATACAGTACCTCGGGAGCATCTATTCCGGCAGGCGCAAAAACCTTTTCAGTTCAACTCTTCGAAAATAATGCTCCGATTATCAATCCTTCGCTCAGTCAATCCCTTACCGACGAACTACGAAATAAGCTCGAATCTCAAACTTCGCTAAAATCAATATCCGGATACGGAGATCTTGATTATCAAGGATTTATTATAGGATACGATGTTAAACCTGTGGCTATTCAGGGAGATGATGTGGCTGCCAAAAACCGGCTGACCATCACCCTAAAAGTTAAATTTACCAATGCACTGGATACTAAATATGAGTTTGATAAAACTTTCAGCAGGTATGAGGATTTCGACGGAAGCCAGGATTTGAAGGAAGCAGAAGGAAATTTGGTCCCTTTGATTATCGAAAAATTAGTACAGGATATTTTCAACGAATCAGTAGTTAACTGGTAGTTTAGCATGACAAAAGAGCAGTTTTACGAATTATTTAAGCGCCCTGATTTGCTGGACGAATATACGCTTCCCATGCTGGAAAAGCTGGTAGCTGAATATCCGTATTTTCAGGCCGCCCGCTATTTGTATCTGCGTAATTTGCATCAAATCAATGATATCGCTTTCCATAAACAATTGAAAATGATATCTTCCTTAACCGGACGCAGGGAAAGCTTATTCCAATTTATTCATGCACCGGAACCCAAACAAGTAGAAGAAATTAATCCATTTTCCTATTTGTCGGATGAACATCCAAAGGACGAAGAAATAACTACTACGGAAGTGACTGTCAAACAGCCTGATATCAAACAAAAAGAAGAAACCGGGGAAGCTACCCAAAAGTTTAAAACCAGAAATCGGGAAAGGTTACTTCATTTGGTATCGGAGCAACGCAGCTACGGCTATGATTATTTTGAGCAGTCCAATGCCCCTGAAGCCTGGTTAGATGAAAACGAGGAAAGCTCCTTTAAAAATGATAAAGACGAGTTAATCTCCCGGTTTTTAAAAGAATATCAAGGGCTGCACAACAAAGCCCAAGCACCCGGAAAAGCAGCTATGTCAGAGAATGATGCTGCCGGAATTGCTGATTCGAGTGGCCTCATGACCGAAACGCTGGCCAAAATTTACATGAGTCAACAATTATATGATAAAGCAATCCAGGCTTATCAAAAATTAAGTTTGAATTATCCCGAAAAAAGTGTTTACTTTGCCCTCCAAATTAAAAAACTAGAAGAGTTAAAGAATCAATTTAATTTATAAAACCATGTACGTTGTTGTAACCGTTTTAATTTTCATCGCAGCAATTTTGCTGATTTTGATAGTATTAGTTCAGAATTCAAAAGGCGGAGGATTAGCTGCCAATTTTACATCAGCCAATCAAACCCTGGGAGTTCGCAAAACAACCGATTTTCTTGAGAAAGCTACCTGGGTTTTAGCTGTTTCTCTGTTGGTACTATCCATTGCTGCCAGCGCTTCGATTCCAAAGAAAACAGTAAGCGGTGCTAAAGGTATGCTCGAAGAAGTTGACTTCTCACAGCAAAACAGCGTTCAAAATATCGACCAACTGCAACAATCTGCAACTGAAACCGAAGCACAACCCGCCGAAACGAATCCACAACCTGCCGAATAGTTATTTGGAAGTTAAAAATATTCCTGCTTGAAGTGTCAGCCTGTCAGAACAGGCTGACATTTTTTTTGTTTTTTACTTTTGGCACACAATATGACATAGGCCGAACGGAAAACGACACATATTCATCATAAAATACGATAAAATCATGTCAGAAATGAAAATTAAACCATTAGGAACACGAGTTTTAGTTCAACCTATCGCGGCTGAAACCAAAACTGCTTCAGGAATCATTATTCCGGATTCAGCAAAAGAAAAACCACAACAAGGAAAAGTAATTGCTGCAGGTAATGGCAAAGAAGGCGAAAGCATGGAAGTTAAAGTGGGCGATATCGTCATGTACGGCAAATATACAGGTACTGAAATTTCCTTCGATGGAACTGATTATCTTATCATGAATCAAAGCGATATTCTCGCAATTATCTAATTATCAAACTCTAAACATCTAAAAATAAACACATAAAGCAATGGCAAAAGAAATCAAATTCAACATCGAAGCTCGCGACCTCCTCAAAAAAGGTGTGGACCAACTGGCAAATGCCGTGAAAGTAACCTTAGGCCCAAAAGGTCGTAATGTTGTTATCGATAAAAAATTCGGAGCTCCTCAAATTACCAAAGACGGCGTTACCGTAGCAAAAGAAATTGAACTCGCAGGTATTTTCGAAAATATGGGCGCTCAAATGGTGAAAGAAGTTGCTTCAAAAACCGGCGATGATGCAGGTGATGGAACAACTACTGCAACCGTTCTGGCTCAAAGCATTGTAACTGTTGGACTTAAAAACGTTACTGCCGGCGCCAATCCAATGGATTTGAAACGTGGTATCGATAAAGCTGTTGAAAAAGTAATTGATAGTCTCCGCGCTCAATCGAAAGAAGTTGGTGATGACAACAGCAAAATCGAGCAAGTTGCTTCTATTTCTGCCAACAATGACGGAGCAATTGGCAAACTGATTGCTGAAGCTATGCAACGTGTTAAAAAAGAAGGCGTTATTACTGTTGAAGAAGCTAAAGGAACCGATACTTCCGTAGAAGTGGTAGAAGGTATGCAATTCGACCGTGGTTACATCTCAGCGTATTTCGTAACCAATGCCGAGAAAATGGAAACCGTTCTGGATCATCCATTTATCCTGCTTTACGATAAGAAGATTTCAACGATGAAAGATTTACTGCCTGTATTGGAGCCTGCTGTACAAAGCGGTCGTCCTCTCCTGATTGTTGCAGAAGATGTGGATGGTGAAGCATTGGCTCCACTGGTTGTTAATCGTCTCCGTGGTTCTTTGAAAATTGCTGCAGTAAAAGCTCCAGGCTTTGGTGATCGCAGAAAAGAAATGCTCGAAGATATCGCAATCCTAACCGGAGGTACCGTAATTACTGAAGAAAAAGGCATGAAACTCGAAGGTGCAACCCTCGATATGCTTGGTATCGCTGAGAAAGTTGTTATCAATAAAGATAATACCACCATCGTTAATGGAAATGGCGAAAAAGAACTGATTGATGCTCGCGTTCATCAAATTAAAGCTCAAATGGAAACCACCACTTCTGATTATGACCGTGAAAAACTGCAGGAACGTCTCGCTAAATTAGCCGGTGGTGTTGCTGTAATTTACATCGGTGCTGCTACCGAAGTAGAAATGAAAGAGAAAAAAGACCGCGTTGAAGATGCTTTATCAGCAACCCGCGCTGCTATCGAAGAAGGAATTATCCCCGGTGGTGGTGTTGGTTATATCCGCGCAATCAAAGCTCTCGATAAAATAAAAGTTGAAAATCAGGATGAAGAAACCGGAGTGAACATCATTCGCCGGGCGCTGGAAGAGCCTCTCCGTCAAATCGCTGAAAATGCAGGTGTTGATGGAGCTGTGATTGCTCAGAAAGTAAAAGAACTGAAAAACGCTTATGGATACAATGCCCGTACCAACAAGTACGAGAATCTGATTCGTGCCGGCGTTATCGACCCAACTAAAGTAGCTCGTATTGCTCTCGTAAATGCTGCATCTATTGCCGGCATGTTACTGACTACCGAATGTGTGTTAGCCAATGAGAAAGAAGAAAATGTAGCTCCTATGGGCGGAGCAGGTGGCATGGGTGGTATGGGTGGCATGATGTAATCGACCTCCAAAAACTTACATCTTTTTATAAGTTTAGAAACCTGAGACTCGTTAGACTCTCAGGTTTTTTTTACTTTTGACGGTTTTACCTAGCATTTTAAGCATGTATCAATTTATACGTTTATCGATAGTTATCGTCCTCATTTTCACAGGATTAATTTTTGTTTCGACGGATACCCAGCCCGCGGACCTTCCACTTTCAGATTCAACCTTCCATCCGCTGGCCCTCCCCGATTCCATGCAATTTGCCGGCGAGTCAGTTCCCTTGCACTATTTTGATGTACGTGAAAATCTTGATCGCGAAATTCAGGTAGCCGCTTATTTTCATTCCCAATCTCTGCTTTATCTGAAACGCTCCAAAAGATATCTTCCTGCTATTGAAAAGATATTAAAGGAACAAGGGATTCCGGAAGATTTTAAATATATGCCGCTGATTGAAAGCGCTTTATCGAATGCTGTCAGTCCGGCTGGTGCCGTTGGCTATTGGCAAATTTTAAAAGATACGGGAATTGAATTAGGGATGGAAGTGAATGATGAAATTGATGAACGATACGACTTTCGAAAATCAACCCTGGCAGCATGTAAATACTTAAAAGAAAGCTACGCTAAATACGGTAGCTGGACCTTGGCTGCGGCTTCTTATAACATGGGACGAAGACGACTGACCGATGCTATCGATAAACAACAGGCAGGTACTTTTTATGATTTGTGGCTCAACGATGAAACTACACGCTACATTTATCGACTTCTGGCAACGAAACACCTGATTGAAAACCCGGATTATTTTGGAGTAGAATTGCAGGAAAGTGATTATTATCCCATCATCCAGACCAAGCAAGTAAGTGTTAATAAAGCGATTACAAGCTGGGCTGGTTTTGCAGCTGAACAACAAACCAATTACCGGATGCTTCGTTATTTCAATCCCTGGCTGAGAAGTTATCAGCTTAAAAACCCCAGTCAAAAAACATATACCCTCGAAATCCCGCTCACCCGGGAATAACCTGATTTTCATGGAAGACCTCAATTATACCGAAGAACAACAGATAGAAGTTCTCGGAGCCCGCGTCCATAACCTGCAAAATATCGATGTGTGTATCCCGCGCAATCAACTCACGGTAATAACCGGACTGAGCGGCAGCGGCAAATCATCCCTCGCTTTTGACACCATTTACGCAGAAGGACAGCGCCGCTACATCGAAACCTTTTCTGCCTACGCCCGCCAGTTCCTCGGAAACCTGGAGCGCCCCGATGTGGACCAGATATCCGGTCTCAGCCCCGTAATCAGCATCGAACAAAAAACGACCAATAAAAACCCACGTTCCACCGTCGGGACTATCACTGAAATCTATGACTTCCTGCGTTTGCTTTATGCACGTGTCGGAGTTGCCTATTCCTACCTGACCCAGGAAGCTATGGTTCGCTACACGGATGAGCAAATTCTGAACCTCATCATGGAAACTTATACCGGCCAGGCTATTTACTTACTGGCGCCGCTGGTTAAAGGCAGGAAAGGGCATTATCAGGAATTGTTTGACAGCATCCGGAAAAAGGGATTTCTCACCGTTCGGGTGAATGAAGAATTGATTGAAATCAAACCGGGCATGAAGCTCGACCGCTATAAAACGCATCATATCGAAATGGTGGTTGACAAACTACTTGTAAATGAAGATGTTAAGCGTTTAAAAAGCAGTATTGCCACAGCCATGAAGCACGGGAATGGGATTCTGATGCTGCTGGAAAAGGAAAGTGGTAAGGTTCGCTATTACAGCCGTTCGCTGATGTGTCCGACAACCGGTATTTCCTACAACGAGCCGGCGCCTCACTCCTTCTCTTTCAACTCCCCGGCCGGCGCTTGTCCGGTTTGCAATGGATTAGGATTTGTGAGTGAGATTGATATTGATAAAATCATCCCGGATGACCGGCTGAGTATTCGGAATGGAGGAATCGCCTTACTGAAGAAATACAAACCCAGCCTGATATTTTGGCAGCTCGAAGCCATTCTGGAGAAACACAAAACCACTCTCGAAACGCCCATCCGTGATCTTCCCGAAGAGGTAATGAGCATCATTTTATATGGTTCGGACGAATCTTTTAAATTAAAAAACACTCCTTTAGGCACTTCGTCCAACTATTTTCTGCGATTCGATGGCATCATCAATTATCTGATGAATTATGAAAATCAGGAAGGCGATACGGATAAAAATTCCGGGGTTTATGCTTACATGAAAACTGTTACCTGCAAAACTTGTCAGGGTCAGCGTCTCAAGCAGGAAAGTCTTCATTTTAAGGTGCATGACAAAAACATTGCTGAGCTTTCCAATTTGGATATTTCCGATTTGTCCCAATGGTTTATGCAGGTTCATCAACATTTAACACCAACCCAGCTGAAAATTGCCACGGAGATTCTGAAAGAAATCAATACCCGTATCAGCTTCCTGATGGATGTAGGGCTGGATTATCTGGCACTGAACCGCTCGTCCCGAAGTTTATCAGGTGGTGAAAGTCAGCGGATTCGGCTGGCTACGCAGATTGGTTCTCAATTAGTTAATGTGCTGTATATTTTGGATGAACCCAGTATTGGGCTGCATCAAAAAGATAATCATAAGCTTATTCAGTCGCTGAAGCAATTAAGAGATACCGGAAATTCCATCATTGTAGTGGAACATGATGAAGATATGATTCGGGCGGCTGATCATGTGATTGATATGGGTCCGATGGCCGGAAAACATGGAGGTAAAGTGGTTGCCCAGGGTAAGATTGAAGATATCCTCAGTTCAAGCAGTTTGACTGCTCAATATCTGAATCATACCCGAAAAATTGAGGTGCCCGCAAGCAGGCGTTCCGGCTCCGGCAAATCACTTGTGCTGCATGGAGCAAAAGGGAATAATCTTAAAAATTTGACGGTCGAATTTCCGCTCGGTAAATTGATTTGTGTAACCGGTGTTTCCGGAAGTGGAAAGTCCACCTTAATTAATGAGACGCTTCACCCAATCATTGCTGCCCAATTGTATCGCTCCTTGCAGGAACCACTTCCATTCGATAAACTAGATGGCATCGAGCATATTGACAAAATTATTGAGGTTGACCAGGCTCCTCTGGGAAGAACACCTCGCTCAAATCCAGCCACTTACACCAAGATTTTCGATGAGGTTCGAAAGCTCTATGAAATATTGCCGGAGTCGAAGATTCGAGGGTACAAAGCCGGCCGCTTCTCATTTAATGTGAAGGGAGGCCGCTGCGAAACCTGCAAAGGTGCCGGGGTAAAAACTATTGAGATGAATTTCCTGCCGGATGTTCTGGTGCATTGCGATGAGTGCAACGGTCGCCGCTATAATCGGGAAACGCTGGAGGTTCGCTACAAAGGCAAAAGCATTTCTGATGTGCTGGATATGACTATTGAAGATGCCTATACTTTCTTCGAAAGCATTCCAAATTTGCGCAACAAGTTAAAGATTTTAAATGAAGTGGGCGTTGGCTATCTTACACTGGGTCAGCCATCTACAACTTTATCAGGAGGTGAATCGCAGCGCATTAAATTGTCTGCTGAGTTAGCCAAAAGAGATACCGGGAAAACGCTGTATATCCTGGATGAACCCACCACCGGTTTGCATTTTGAAGATGTACGTGTGTTGATGGAGGTCGTGAATAAACTGGTAGATCGAGGAAATACGATGATTATCATTGAACATAATCTGGATGTTATCAAGCTGGCTGATTATGTCATTGATATGGGGAAAGAAGGCGGAAAACGCGGTGGCGAAATTCTATGCACCGGCACGCCGGAAGAAATCGCCAAGCAACCGGGAAGCTACACCGGGCTCTTTTTGCAAGATAAAGTCTAAGAATTAACACCGATAAGGTATTTTGCGTTAGGGATTGCAGCGGAAAGCCCGCAGCAAGCCGCCCCGGGAATCAGTCTAGAGTGTGAGTATTGAGTGTGAAAGAAGAAGGATAGAAAAGGGAGACTAAGGGGCGGCTGCGAGGACTTGCAGCGGAAAGCCCGACCCGAAGGGGAACGCCCAAATAAATGTTTATTTGTTGATTCGTTTATTTGTTGATTCGTTTATTTGTTGATTCGTTTAATCGTCCCGAATCGCTGCGCTCAATTTATTTGTCCCGAATCGCGACGATCTCGGGATTTCGCTGCGCTCAATTGATTTGAAAAAAAAATCACCTTATCGTATTAACTATTCTGAAAATCATTAGCTTAGAAAGCGAATAAATTAGGGAACCTCATCAGGATGGAAACCACGCTATAGCAGGATGATTAAGCAAACCAAAGATATTAGTGATATTATAATGCAATGTCAGGGCATCGATATTTCAATTTATGAGGACTCATTTCTTAAAAAAACACTTCAGAAAAGAATAACTGCATCTACATGTAACTCCCTGGAGGATTATTGCACTTTACTTAAGCAAAGCAGCATTGAAGGAAATCTTTTAATAGCTTCCCTTCAAAACAATTATAGCGAATTTTTTCGTAATGTCCTCACTTTTGCAGTTTTGGAACGCATTGTTCTGCCCTCTTTATTGCTGAGAAAAAAGAAAGAGATACGTGTGTGGTCGGCGGCAAGTGCACAGGGGCAGGAGGCCTATAGTATTGCCATGTTAATGGAAGAGCTTAGGAGCGGAGATCATGAAAAGTTTAAATATAGAATTTTCGCCACTGATAAATGCGATGCACAAATAAATTTGGGCAGAATTGGGAAATACCCATCCTCGGCTTTAAATAACATAAGCTTTAAAAGGGCAGAAAAGTGGTTCACAAAGCAGAATGATGTGTTTACAATTAAACCTGAACTGAAAGCAAATATCGATTTTTCTGTATTCGATTTGCTCAATAAAAAAACCAGCAGTCCTTCAGCCAGCATATTTGGAAATTTCGATATAATACTGTGTGCCAATCTATTATTTTATTTCAACCCTAAAAACCAGAAACAGATAGTTCATAATATCAGTAAATCTATTTCTGATGGAGGTTATTTGATTACTGGAGAAGCAGAAAGGGAAATTCTATTAAACTTAGATTTTAAGGAAATTTTTCCACAGTCGGGGATATTTCAGGGAAGAACAGATCATCGAAAAAAAATAGAACACGGAAGCTTCAATCAACTCAGTACGAATTAAAGGGATAGCGAGATAATTCGAATTAAATCGACATAAGAACAGTCTTCCATATTATTGGGAAATAGACAACAATATAAAACCATAGAAATGAAACTCGAAAACCTGAAAATCGAAACACTTCTAAAAACAGGCTTTGCAATCCTGCTTTTATTTGTCATCCTAATTGGTTTCATCTCCTATCAACAGTCCGATAGGATTCATCAACAAACCGAAGATATGTACAACCATCCACTTGAGGTGGGCAGGAGTATTGGAGAATTAACCGCAACCGTTCAGGCGATACGGGTCGATATGAAGAATTTGTTTATGACCAGCGAAAAGGGAGAGATAGAAGCCGATTTGTATAATCTTGAACTTTTGGATGTAAATGCCTTCAAACAGATAGAAGTTATTCGGGAGCGATACCTTGGTCTGGCCAGTGATGTTGATTCATTGGAATATGAATATTTGAAGTGGAAGTCCATTCGGTCAGAAAGTATCCGCTTGCACCGGGCAGGAGAAATTCAGGAGGGTGCAAACCGTACAAAAACTTCCGGTATCGCAGGGAAGCAAGCAGAAGTCGTACTAAAATCATTGGATAAAATCAGCGCTTTTGCCAGCAATAAGAGCGATGAGTTGTATGCGAATTCCACGGAATTAGCCAACACGCTAACAAAGCAATTATTCATTGCAATCCTTGTCATTCTAATTATGTCGTTGCTTATAAGTTGGTTATTACTTCGGGCTATTCGCAAGCCCATTAACGAACTCATTGAAACAACCCAGCGCTTTCACAAAGGCGATTTTACAGCCCGAAGTTCCAATACTTCGCGAAGCGAATTTGGTGAATTAGCCAACTCATTCAATTCACTTGCGGATGATATCCAGAGGAACTTAAATTTAAGCGAGAATATAGAAAACATCTCCGGAATAATGCTCAGCGAGGACGATGCGAATCTTTTTTTCCAAAAAACGCTTCACGCCATTTCCCAACACACCAATTCACAAATTGCTGCAGTGTATTTGCTCAGCGAGGACCAAAAAACGTATGAGCATTTTGAATCCATTGGCTTGGGCGAGAACGCCAGGCAATCGTTTACTGCAGAGCACTTTGAAGGTGAATTTGGCGCTGTGCTTTCATCTCACAAGCTCCATCATATTAAAAATCTAGCTGAAGATACCCGTTTTGCTTTTCATACCGTGAGCGGGAAATTTATTCCGCGAGAAATTTTAACCATCCCCATTACTACCAATAAAGGAATTATCGCCATTATTTCATTAGCAAGCATAGAATCTTACAGCAAACAGTCTTTCCTGTTGATTACTAAAATTCTTAACATTTTAAGCACTCGCATTGAAGGCTTATTGGCTTACGGAAAGATTAAAGAATTTTCAGCTAAACTAGAAACTCAAAACATGGAATTAGGAGCTTCACAAAGGGAGCTTTCCGCGCAAGCAGCTGAACTTACTGAGCAGAATACGGAACTTGAACTGCAAAAGAAACAATTGTCCCAGGCCAGTCAAATGAAAACCGCTTTCTTCTCAAATATGAGCCACGAGCTGCGTACGCCCCTAAACTCAGTCATTTCATTATCGGGAGTACTATACAAACGACTCGCAAACAAAATACCTGAAGATGAATACAGTTATTTGGAAGTTATTAACCGCAATGGTAAAAATCTGCTAAATCTCATCAACGATGTACTTGATATTGCACGCATAGAAGCCGGACATGAAGACATTGAGGCCTGTGAATTTAATTGCACCCATTTAATTGATGAAATCGTAAGTTCATTGAGCCTGGAGGCCAAACAGAAGAAAATTAAACTCATTCACACAAAAAGTGATTCAAGCATTCTCATCACATCCGATGAAAAAAAATGCCACCATATTTTGCAGAATCTTATCAGCAATGCAGTAAAATTCACCGAAGAAGGGGAAGTTAAAGTATCTGCCAAACAAATCGATAATCACATAGTAATTTCGGTAATCGACTCAGGAATCGGC
>JAIPAR010000052.1 GCA_021739985.1 Bacteroidales bacterium
GAAACTCCGGAAGGTCCAAACATCGGACTTATCTCTTCACTTTGTGTATATGCCACCATTAACAACCTGGGTTTCATTGAAACACCTTACCGGGATGTTAAAGAAGGTATCATCAATTTAAATAATGATGAAGTTATTTACCTAAGTGCAGAAGAAGAAGAATCAAAAGTAATTGCTCAGGCTAATGCACCCTTTAATGAAGATGGTAATTTCCTGAATAGCAGAATTAAAGCTCGGGATGATGCAGAATATCCAATTGCAGCACCTGAGGAAGTACATTTGATGGACGTAGCTCCCAACCAAATTGCATCCATTGCCGCTTCACTGATTCCTTTCCTCGAACATGATGATGCGAACCGTGCTTTGATGGGTTCAAACATGATGCGTCAAGCTGTACCACTTATGATTCCTGAAGCTCCTATTGTTGGAACCGGAATCGAAGAAATTACAGCGAAAGATAGTCGTAACATGATTCTTGCTTCGGCAGATGGTGTAATCGAATATGTTGATGCAACTGAAATCATTGTAAAATATGATAAATCCGAAAACGAACGCTTTGTTAGTTTTGAGGATGAAAATGTGCGTTATCGTTTACAGAAATATCAGAAAACAAACCAAAATACCTGTATTAACCTACGACCAATCGTTTCGAAAGGACAAAAGGTTAAGAAAGGAGATGTATTGACCGAAGGGTATGCAACCCGCGGTGGTGAGTTAGCTTTGGGTCGAAACCTAAAAGTTGCCTTCATGCCATGGCAAGGGTATAACTTCGAGGATGCAATTGTAATCTCTGAGAAAGTTGTTAAAGACGATTTATTTACTTCCATTCATATTGATGAATACTTGCTTGAGGTAAGAGATACCAAACGAGGATTGGAAGAATTAACGTCTGATATTCCAAACGTAAGTGAAGAAGCTACTAAGAATCTGGATGAAAACGGCCTAATTCGAATTGGAGCAGTTGTGCAACCAGGTGATATCTTAATTGGTAAAATCACGCCTAAAGGTGAATCCGACCCATCACCGGAAGAAAAACTTTTGAGAGCAATCTTTGGGGACAAAGCCGGCGACGTGAAAGATGCTTCGCTTAAGGCACCGCCATCCCTGCAAGGAGTAGTAATTGATAAAAAACTTTTCTCCCGTGCAATTAAGGATAAGAAAGTCAGAACGAATGATAAACCGAAGATGGATAAAATCGATGAGATATTCCATCAGAAGACCAGCAATCTGTATAGTCGATTAGTTGAGAAATTATTTGTTGTAGTCAATGGAAAAACTTCTCAGGGAGTTAAGAATTACTTCAATGAAGACATCATTCCAAAAGGAGTGAAATTTACTCAAAAGCAACTTGGCGAGCTCGATTATTTAAATATCGATCCAACCAAATGGACCACCGATAAGCAGAAGAATGACATCATCAGTTCACTGATTCAAAATTATATCAGCAAGTTCAAAGAATACGAAGCCGAGAACAAGCGTGAGAAATACAATCTGACTATTGGGGATGAGCTACCAGCCGGCATTATCAAACTGGCTAAAGTATATATCGCCAAAAAACGGAAAATCAAAGTAGGTGATAAGATGGCAGGTCGTCATGGAAATAAAGGTATCGTTGCAAAAATTGTACGTGCCGAAGACATGCCGTTCCTGGCTGACGGAACTCCGGTTGATATCGTATTGAATCCACTTGGTGTACCTTCCCGTATGAACCTGGGACAGATTTATGAAACAGTTTTAGGATGGGCCGGCAAAGAATTGGGAGTTAAATTCTCGACTCCGATTTTTGATGGAGCAACCTTGGATCAAATCAATGAATATACTGATAAAGCCGGAGTACCACGTTATGGTAAGACCTACTTACATGACGGAGGAACCGGAGTAAGATTCGACCAACCTGCAACAGTTGGAATCATTTACATGATTAAACTGGGGCACATGGTAGATGATAAGATGCACGCAAGGTCAATCGGGCCTTACTCATTAATTACACAACAACCACTCGGAGGTAAAGCACAATTCGGAGGACAGCGTTTTGGAGAGATGGAGGTATGGGCACTGGAAGCATTCGGTGCAGCAAACATCCTTCAGGAAATCCTGACTGTTAAGTCTGATGATGTTGTGGGACGTGCCAAAACATATGAGGCGATTGTTAAAGGAGAACCCATGCCAACGCCTGGTATTCCTGAATCCCTCAATGTATTGTTACACGAATTACGCGGCTTAGGTTTAAGTGTAAATCTGGAATAATCAATCGTGGACAGGCAAACTAATTTGCCTGTCCATGATTTAAGTTATTTTAATCGTTCATCGTAAAAAAAAGAAAATATGGCATTCAGAAGAGATACAAAAGTAAAGACTAATTTTACCTCCATCTCTATCGGTCTGGCTTCTCCGGAAGAAATCCTTGAGAAATCAAGTGGAGAAGTTCTAAAGCCGGAAACAATAAATTATAGAACTTATAAACCTGAACGCGACGGCTTATTCTGTGAAAGAATATTTGGTCCTGTTAAAGATTATGAGTGCCATTGCGGAAAATACAAGCGAATCCGATATAAAGGGATTGTCTGCGACCGTTGTGGTGTTGAAGTAACAGAGAAGAAAGTACGGAGAGAACGTATTGGACATATTTCACTGGTTGTACCGGTGGCGCATATCTGGTATTTCAAATCCTTACCCAATAAAATTGGTTATTTACTCGGCTTACCAACCAAGAAACTTGATTCAATCATTTATTACGAACGTTATGTTGTAATTAATCCAGGGATTAAGACAAAAGACGGGATTCAATATCTGGATTTCCTAACTGAAGAAGAATATTTAGATATCATCGATACGCTTCCAAAAGAAAATCAGTATTTAGATAATGACCATCCGGATAAATTCATCGCTAATATGGGAGCAGAAGCTCTCTATCAACTGTTGGAACGTCTTGATTTGGATGAATTATCTTTTACCCTTCGTCATAAAGCCAGCACTGAAAGTTCCCAACAACGTAAAAGCGAAGCTTTAAAACGTTTACAGGTCGTTGAATCCTTCCGTGCATCCAAAGACCGGAATAAACCCGAATGGATGATTGTGAAAGTTGTTCCAGTTATTCCACCGGAACTTCGTCCACTTGTTCCATTAGATGGCGGTCGTTTTGCAACTTCTGATTTAAATGACTTATATCGTAGGGTAATTATCCGTAATAATCGTCTCAAACGATTAATAGAAATCAAAGCTCCGGAAGTTATTCTTCGGAACGAAAAACGGATGTTGCAAGAAGCTGTTGATTCACTCTTTGATAATTCAAGAAAATCAAATGCAGTTAAAACAGAAGCCAATCGTCCTTTAAAATCCCTTAGCGACAGTTTAAAAGGGAAACAAGGTCGTTTCCGTCAAAATTTACTTGGAAAACGTGTTGACTATTCTGCACGTTCGGTTATTGTTGTTGGTCCGGATTTGAAACTCCATGAAATGGGGATGCCTAAAAATATGGCAGCCGAGCTTTACAAACCTTTCATTATCCGTAAGTTGATTGAAAGAGGTATAGTAAAAACAGTTAAATCAGCGAAGAAAATTGTTGATCGCAAAGACCCTGTTGTTTGGGATGTACTGGAAAATGTATTGAAAGGACATCCGGTATTATTAAACCGGGCTCCAACCCTTCACCGATTAGGTATTCAGGCTTTCCAACCTAAATTAATTGAAGGAAAAGCAATTCAGCTCCATCCACTCGTTTGTACAGCTTTCAACGCTGACTTCGATGGTGACCAGATGGCTGTTCACCTTCCGTTAAGTAATGCAGCTGTGTTAGAAGCCCAAATTCTAATGCTTGCTTCACATAACATTCTGAATCCGGCGAATGGAGCACCAATTACTGTTCCTTCTCAGGATATGGTTCTTGGATTATATTACATCACCAAAGAAAGAAGAAGCACTGCAGACCGTAAAGTTAAAGGAGAAGGTCTTCGTTTTTACTCCCCAGAAGAAGCTATAATTGCATACAATGAAAGACAAGTTGAACTGCACTCTATCGTAAAAGTAAAAACGACGGATGTTGAAGATGGTAAGATTGTTTTAAAAATGATTGAAACTACAGTCGGACGAATCATGTTTAATGAATTTGTACCGAAAGAAGTAGGTTATATCAATGAAGTCCTTACCAAGAAATCACTTCGTGAGATTATTGCACGCGTGTTGAAACGCAGTGGAACTGCTGCAACGGCAAAATTCCTGGATGATATCAAGCAATTGGGATTCACCATGGCTTTCAAAGGAGGTTTATCATTCAACCTGGATGATGTAATTATTCCGGCAGAAAAAAATAAAATGGTTGAAGAAGGCTATAACCAGGTTGATGAGGTTATTGCCAACTATAATATGGGTTTCATTACCAATAATGAACGATACAATCAGATTATTGATATTTGGACACATACCAACTCCCGATTGACTGCAACTTTAATGAAACAATTATCATCGGACAACCAGGGATTTAACCCGGTTTACATGATGTTGGATTCAGGAGCACGGGGTTCTAAAGAGCAGATTCGTCAGCTCTCCGGAATGCGGGGTTTGATGGCAAAACCACAGAAATCCGGAGCAACCGGTTCTGAAATTATCGAAAACCCGATTCTCTCGAACTTTAAAGAAGGGCTGTCGGTACTTGAGTACTTTATCTCAACCCACGGTGCTCGTAAAGGTCTTGCTGATACCGCTCTAAAAACTGCAGATGCCGGATATTTAACTCGTCGTTTGGTTGATGTTTCTCAGGATGTAATCATTACTGAAGAGGATTGCGGAACCTTGAGAGGTCTTGTAGCAACTGATTTGAAAAATCAGGATGAAGTAGTAGAATCACTCTACGACCGTATCTTGGGACGTACCACCGTTCATGATGTATATGATCCACGGACCGGTAAACTCATCATTAAATCCGGAGAAGAAGTCAATGAAGAAATTGCAAAATTCATTGAAGATTCACCCATTGAACAAATCGAAATTCGTTCGGTACTTACCTGCGAATCACGAAAAGGAGTATGTGCAAAATGCTACGGACGAAACCTTGCTACCAGTCGCATGGTACAAATCGGGGAATCGGTAGGAGTTATTGCTGCTCAGTCCATTGGAGAACCAGGAACACAGCTTACTTTGCGTACATTCCACGTTGGGGGTACTGCATCCAACATTACCAGTGAATCAAGTATTGCGGCCAAATATGATGGGGTTGTTGATATTGATGAGCTTCGGACTGTAGAGCATGTGAGCGAAACCGGCGAAGTATCCTACATCGTAATCGGTCGTTTGGCAGAATTAAGAATCATTGATAAAAATACAAACATCACCCTTACTACATCACCTATACCTTACGGTTCCAAACTGTTTGTGAAAAATGGCGATGAAGTGAAGAAAGGAAGTATGATTTGCGAATGGGACCCGTATAATGCGGTTATCATTTCCGAAGCAAACGGTCTTATCTCCTTTACCAATATGATTGAAGGGGTGACTTATAAGGAAGAATCCGATGAACAAACCGGATTTGCTGAAAAAGTCATCATCGAATCAAGGGATAAAACCAAAAACCCGGAGGTGAAGATTATTTCTGAAGATGGTGAAATCCTTAAAACATACAACTTACCGGTGGGTTCCCATGTGGTAGTTGGTGATGGTGAAACGATTGCAACGGGTCGCGTAATGGCGAAAATTCCTCGTGCAGTTGGAAAATCAGGTGATATCACAGGTGGTCTTCCACGGGTTACTGAATTATTCGAAGCTCGGAATCCATCGAATCCTGCTGTTGTAACAGAGATTGATGGTGAAGTTAACTTCGGTAAAATCAAAAGAGGAAATCGCGAGATTGTTATTTCCTCGAAAACGGGTGAAGTAAAAAAATACCTGGTACCCCTTTCCAAACAAATTTTGGTTCAACAAAGCGATTATATCAAGGCAGGTACGCCACTTTCTGATGGAGCTATTACTCCTTCTGACATTCTATCGATTAAAGGTCCAACTAAAGTTCAGGAATATATCGTGAACGAGGTTCAGGAAGTTTATCGTTTACAAGGTGTAAAAATCAATGATAAACACTTTGAAGTTATTGTTCGTCAGATGATGCGTAAAGTTGAAATCATTGACCCGGGAGACACCAAATTCCTTGAAAAACAAATTGTTGACAAATGGGAATTCATGGAAGAGAATGATGAAATCTACGGTAAGAAAGTCGTTATAGACTCTGGAGATTCCAACATAGCCAAACCAGGGATGATTATAACCGCACGTAAACTTCGGGATGAAAATTCACTGCTGAAACGTAAAGATCTTCGTTTGATTGAAGCAAGAGATGCTGTGCCAGCAACTTCGAGCCAGATTCTGCAAGGTATTACCCGGGCAGCACTTCAAACAAAGAGCTTCATGTCAGCAGCTTCCTTCCAGGAAACGACAAAAGTACTTAATGAAGCAGCCATCAGTGGTAAAACAGATAATTTAGAAGGACTTAAAGAAAATGTTATCTGTGGACACCTTATTCCATCCGGAACAGGTAGTCGTCCATATGCAAACATCATTGTAGGATCCAAGGAGGAATATGACGCATTGATGGCTCACCGCAATGCTGAATACTCACCAGTTGATGAGTTTGAAGACGCATAATACATTTGACTAAATACAAAAAAAAGGCTTTCTTTCGGAAGCCTTTTTTTTTAAAACTACTTAATCATGAATGAAGCACAAAAACCACAAAATCAATTCAATATCGAGTTGGATGAAGAAACCGCACAGGGGATTTATTCCAATCTTGCAGTTATCACACACAGTAACGCCGAATTTATTATCGACTTTATCAGACTAATGCCTGGCGCCCCAAAAGCGAAAGTTAAATCCAGAATTATTTTAACACCTGAACATGCCAAAAGGCTTGCTGCTGCTTTGATGGATAATATCTCTAAATACGAAGCAACCCATGGTCCAATCAAACATACAAATTCACCCGCCAATTCAGGGATGAATATGAATTTTGGTGGACCAATTGCACAAGCCTAAAAGATTAAGCTGGCAGCTATTATTTCATTTTCGTGTTGCGTTAGGGATTGCAGTGGAAAGCCCGCAGCAAGCCACTCCAACGAGTAGGAAGGAGGAGCGAGGAAATAGGATTTCACGGATTTGAACGGATTACACGGATGCGCTTGCGAGGACTTGGAACGGAAAGCCCGACCCAAAGGGGAACGCCCAAAAAAAGTTTAACGAATTGAGAAAGTAGAAAGTCAGAGCCTATTCGAGCTTATTTAGTAGTGCTGTTTCGGATGATAAGGCTGGACGGAATGATAGCGGTTTCCGGTTTAAAATCTTCAAGACGAGTAGCGAATCGTTTCAATAGCAGTCGCATAGCTTCCTGACCCATTTGAAAACCATGCTGCTCGACACTTGTGAGCGTTGGCTCAGTAATCGTAGCGATTCGGTCGTTTGTAAAGCCAGCTACAGAAATATCAGCCGGAACATGTAGTCCGGCTTTTTTTATGGCAGCAATTGCGCCGGCAGCGGTTAAGTCATTAGCAGCAAAAATAGCATCCAAGGGAGGCTGGGCCAGAATTAAATCAGCAGTAACTTCGAGAGCATCCTGATAGTTATCACAAACTCTCACTAAATTATCATCCATTTTTATTCCAGCCTGATGCAACGCCCGCTGGTATCCTTTAAGTCGATTTTTTCCAATCTGAAGACTAAGAGGACCGGCCAGATGAGCGATTCGCTTACAGCCTGATTGAATTAGATGCGTAACTACTTTAAAAGCTCCTTCTTCATCATCAATAATAACCTTATGAACCGGGATTTCGTCGCAAGCTCTATCGAAAAAAACGATTGGGATTCCTGATTTTTCAAGATTTTCTAAGTGAGAAAAGTCCTGAGTTTGTTTCGAAAGGCTCATTAAAATACCATCCACCCGACTAGAAACCATCGTCTGGACGATTTCACGCTCTCTTTCGTAAGATTCATTGCTTTGAAAAATCATTACCTGGTAGCCGGATTCAAAGGCAAGCTCTTCGATTCCAGAAATAACCGAGGAGAAGAAGTAGTGAACCAGTTCAGGAATAATGACCCCGATAATATTCGTTTTGCTTTGAAGTAAAGAAAGAGCGACTGCGTTGGGCTTGTACTTATTGGCCTCAGCAAATGCTTTCACTTTTTGACGAGTTGCCAGGCTGATATCCGGATGATCTTTAAGGGCACGCGAAACAGTTGAAGGTGAAATTCCCAGTTCACGGGCAATATCTTTAATTGTAATTTGCGTTCCTCTCATGGCAGCAGGCTATTTTAGGTCAAAAATACCCATTTTTTTCAGCTATAGTGACATTTTATGCAAACGTTTGAATTAACACTTTGCGGGTTATCCCCTAAAAAAGTAGTCTAAGTGCTGATTACTAAAGTGTTTCAAGTGAAAATCGTATTAAATTTTTATTACATTTGGGTGAAAAATTAGCGAATCCCGAGGCACAATAATTACACCGGGAGATAAAACAATGTATAATTAACATATACTTAAATATTATCTGACTATGGGAAAATTCTACACAAGTTTAAAATGGACAGGTCTGATAATGATGCTATTGGTAGCCTCCGTTGCTTTTGGGCAAAAGAGGACCATTACCGGGAAAGTAATGGATGGAGGGGTGAATGAGCCCTTACCCGGAGTAAATATCATCATTAAAGGAACAACAACGGGAGCCATAACCGACATTGACGGTCAATACAGCATTCAGGCAGAGACAGGCAATGTGTTGGTTTTCAGTTTTATTGGGTTCAACAATGCAGAGAAAGTTGTTGGAGCGGAGAACATAATGCATGTTACGCTGGAACCTGAGAATCTGACAATAAGTGAGTATGTTGTGATTGGTTACGGAACACAGAAAAAGACCGATAAAACGGGGGCTGTTTCAAGTGTTCGGGCAGAGGAATTAAATAATGGGGTTCTCACCGACCCGGTACAGGCGCTTCAGGGCAAGACAGCCGGGGTTAGCGTTACCAAAAAAGGGGGTGACCCAAATGGAGGTTTTTCTGTTAAAATCCGCGGACAGTCCGGATTCAAATCAGGAACTGATCCATTATATGTTGTAGATGGAGTTCCTGGTGTTGACCCAACCACCATTGCTCCTGAAGATATTGAATCATTTAATATCCTGAAAGATGCCTCATCAACAGCCATTTACGGAGCTCGCGGAGCTAATGGAGTTGTGCTGATTGAAACAAAAAGAGGGAGAATCAAACAAGCGAATCGGGTAGAAATAAATACCTATAATTCGGTTGATTATGTAGCTAAAAGACTTGATTTTCTTACGGCAGATCAATTAAGACAATATGTTACAGACAATAATTTGAATTTTCTGGATGGCGGAGCTAATACAGATTGGCAAGATGCTATTTACCGTACCGGGCATTCGCAATCCTATAATATTGCAGCTTCCGGAGGCGATGAAAATACCAGCTACCGTATGTCGTTAACACATACTGATTATAGCGGCGTTCTTATTAATTCTGATAAAACAAGAACTATTGGAAGATTGAACCTGGAGCAGAAAGCTTTAAATAATAGACTTTTAATCACTGCAAACTTATCAGCCACGATTGAAGAAAATAATTATATAAAGTATGATGGGAATGGTCCAAAAGATGTTCTTTATCAGACCTTTTCCAGAAATCCAACCGATCCAATTTATGATTCCCTTGGCAATTACTCTCAACTCAATCGGGATTTCCAATACAATAATCCGGTAGCTTTAGCTGAATTAACACAAAATGATCGATCTGCAAAACGTATTTTAGGGAATTTAAAAGCAGATTATCAATTTTTTGAGGGTTTAAATGCATATGTAAACCTGGGATACACTCGGAATGATGATGAATCATTCTATTTTGAACCAACTAATTTGTTAGCAACGGTGAGCAGTGGTTATGGTAAAAGAACTTATAATAATTTTGAATCCAAGGTACTGGAAGCTGTTATTAAATATGACAATACTCGCGGTTTACATTCATATAACCTGATTGGAGGGTATAGTTTTCAAGAGGATATGAAAGATGGTTTAGGAGCACAAGGAACGGAAGCATTTTCCAACCTATTGCAATCCAATAACTTAGGGACCTTATATAATGTTAACCCACGAGATATCTGGTCGTATAAAGAATCCAACCGACTCATTTCAGGATTTGCCCGGGTTTTATATAATTATGATTCAAGATTCTTTTTAACAGCAACGATTCGTCGAGATGGCTCCAGCCGGTTTGGGGATAATCATAAATGGGGATGGTTTCCTTCGGGGAGCGTAGCCTGGAATATAAAGAAAGAGAAGTTTTTGGAAGATAATACATTTTTTGAAACCCTTAAAATACGAGTTAGCTATGGTTTAGTAGGGAATCAGGAAATTGGTAATTACCGGGCTACAAGATATGCAGTCCCCTATGGAACGGGTATTGATCCAGAAACTGGATCAGGAGCGATTCTCTTTAGTGTCACGCATAATGAGAATCCAAATTTAAAATGGGAAGAGAACTCTGAATTCAATATTGGAATTGACTTCGGAATTTTGAACAATCGATTATCTGGCTCATTGGAGTTATATGATAAAAGAACCTATGATTTGCTTGTAGATTTCCATGTTGATGTTCCACCATATCCATTCCCATTAACTTGGGGAAATGGTGGAGAGATAAATAATCGTGGGATCGAGTTAAATCTGCAATGGTTTGTGATAGATCATCAAGATTTCGATTGGAAATCAACCGTTTCATTCTCTAAAAATATTCAAGAGCTCGTATCTCTGGAAAGTAGCGACGGTATATTTATGTGGAGTGAAGCCGAGAAATACCAAGGTTGGTTAGCTGGAAGAGGTTTAGTTGGAGAAAGTAACTGGACAATTTATTTAACTCCCGGACACGAATTAGGCTCATTCTATATGCCTGAGTTTGCAAAAATTTCAGACGATGGAGCATTCTTGTTTTACACGGCTGCAGGGGGAATTACCCGTGATTTAGCCTCTGCAGAAAGGAGATGGGTGGGTTCCGCATTGCCTGATTTTGAGGCTGGTTGGTCTAATTTTATTACCTATAAGAATTTTGATATCAATGTGGCAATACGAGCAGTAATTGGAGGCATGATTATGAATAATACCCGGATGATTTTTGAAAACCCGCAAGTATTGCCAACCTATAATGTACTTACTTCTACGCTGGATGTCATTGAAGATGGATTAACCTCTGCCCCTGTAATTAGTTCTTATTACCTGGAAGATGGATCTTATATGAAAATTGATAATCTCTCCATCGGTTATACCTTTGATGTTAGCAAAATCAATTGGTTGAGTAAACTACGCATTTATGTGGTATCCAACAATTTATACACCTTAACAAGCTATACAGGCTTAGATCCTGAAATCAGTTATAATGGATTGGACTTTGGAGTGGATAAATTTGATACCTATCCAAAAACCCGGACCTTTGCTTTTGGTATTAATGCAACCTTCTAAAAATGAGCACTATGAAACATATATTTAAATTATTTATCGTATCTCTGGTATTCGTTTCCTGTACGAATCTGGATGAAACCTTTTATGATAAAATTCCAGGAGACCAATATCCGGAAAATGCTGCTCAAATTGCACTTGAAACAGCTCCTATGTATCGTCCGCTACAAGATTTTCTCGATAATGGAGGATGGTGGTTTTGCCAGGAGGTAACCTCTGACGAAATGACTTGCCCAACCCGTTTAACAGACTGGGACGATGGAGGAAAATGGAGAGCCTTACATGCTCATACCTGGACTCCGACTACTGAGGCCGTTGCTGCCATGTGGGGGCGATTTTATGAGGGGATTGGAAAAATCAATCAATTTATTGAAACCTATGCTGAAGCAGAACAAACCGAGGATCTCCTTCATATAATTGCTCAATTAAAAATTATGAGAGCGTACTATTATTATCTCTTAATTGACAATTATGGTGATGTTCCTTATGTCACAACATTTTTAACTGCTGAGCAAAATCCAATGAAGGATGATAGAGCTGTTATCTTTTCAAATCTTATTAGTGAACTAAATGAGCAAATCCCACATTTAAAAGCATCCTCCTCCAAAAATTCTGTTACACGGGGATTTGCTTTTAGTCTTTTGGCCAAATTATATTTAAATGCCGAAGTTTATTCCGGGAATGCCATGTGGGCAGAAGCTGAAGCTACATGCGACAGTATAATTGCCATGGGCACTTATGCCCTTGAAAGTGATGCGCTCGCACC